>JAHFTY010000315.1 GCA_023265365.1 Acidobacteriota bacterium | reverse complement strand
CCTAATCGCCTGAACATTTTCCTTTTCCCCGGCGCGAAGCGCCGGGATGGTGCTGTTCAAGAAATTGGTTTTGTTGAACGAACCGCCCCGCCGCGTCGCGGCTCCCCGCCTTGGCCCAGGCGGGGAAATTCCTACGGTTTTCCACTCCTCAACGAGGAGGGGTGGCGCGAAGCGCCGGGGTGGTGTCCGCCAAATTCGTTCACAGCTTAGGAGGGAAAATGTCTGGTCAATCGGGTCTGAGGCTGATTTGCCTGGTTCTGCTTCTGGTCCTTCCCGGAAAACTTCACGCGCAGACGCCGGTGATCGTTCAGATCGACCTTGATGACATCATTCATCCGGTGAGCGCCGATTATCTCAAGCAGGGAATGGCGCATGCGAAGGACGTCGGCGCGAGCGCCGTGATTGTCCGGTTGAACACGCCGGGCGGGTTGGTGGACTCGATGCGCCAGATCGTGGAGGAGATTCTGTCCTCGAAGGTGCCAGTGATCACTTATGTCGGCCCCAATGGCGCACGGGCGGCATCGGCCGGATTCTTCATTCTGCTTGCGGGAGATGTGGCGGTCATGTCTCCGGGAACGAATTCGGGGGCGGCTCACCCGGTCGGCATCAATGGTTCGAAGATCGACGACGTCATGGAGAAGAAGGTCGTGAGCGACGCTTCCGCCTACATTCGCAGCTATGCGGCGAAACGCGGGCGGAATGCCGTGCTGGCCGAGAAGGGTGTTGTCGATAGCCAATCCTTCACGGCTGAAGAAGCGTTGAAGGAGAATCTCATCGACGGCGTCGTCAACGACATCCCGGATATTATTCGTCAATACGACGGCAAGGACGTGAAACGATTCAACGGCGACGTTGTGAAGATGAAACTTGGAGGCGCGCCGGTCGAGGTTTTTCGCATGACATCGCGCCAGCGTTTGCTGTCGCAGGTGCTGGATCCGAATATTGCTTTCATCCTCGCGCTTCTGGGGATTGTTTGTATTTATATCGAGGTCACGCATCCCGGAATGATTCTGCCCGGCGTTGTTGGCGCGATCAGTCTGGTGCTGGCCCTTTTCGCTTTCAATCTCCTGCCGGTCAACTGGACCGGCGCGATTCTGATCCTGGTCGCGATCGCGTTGTTCGTGCTCGAAGCGACGGTCACGAGCCACGGCATCCTCGGTCTCGGCGGTTGTGTGTCGATGATTGTGGGAGGGATGATGCTGGTGGAAGGCCCGATTCCGCAGCTTCGCATCCGCTTCGTCACGACGCTCGCCGTCACCATTCCGGTCGCGCTCATTACGGTGTTTCTTGTTCGACTCGTGCTCCTGTCTCAGCGCCGAAAGGCGTTGACGGGTCAGGAAGGCATGATTGGGGAAGTGGGTGTCGCCGTATCGGACATCCATGACGCAGGTAGAGTTCTGGTGCACGGCGAGTACTGGATGGCCGAAGCGTCCGCTCTCATTCCAGCGGGCTCCAGGGTCCGCGTGGTCAACGTGCACGGCCTCAAGGTACAGGTGGAGGCGGCCAAATAGGAGTTCTCATGAACACGCTCCCGCTCTCGTTTATTGGTCTCGTCATCGTCCTGATCTGGCTCGTGAATTCCATCAATGTGCTGCGCGAGTACGAGCGCGGCGTCATATTCAGGGTCGGACGTCTGCTGTCGCATCCCAAGGGACCCGGCCTGATCTGGGTTCTCTGGCCGATCGACCGGATCGTGCGGATCAGCCTGCGGACGATCGTTCTCGACGTTCCCACGCAGGATGTCATCACGTCCGACAACGTCAGCGTCAAAGTCAACGCCGTCGTTTATTTTCGCGTCGTGGACCCAACTCGTGCCGTGATCGAAGTAGAGAATTACCTGTACGCGACCTCGCAGCTCGCGCAAACGACGCTGCGGTCGGTTCTCGGCGAAGTCGGACTGGACGATCTGCTGAGCCAGCGCGAGAAACTGAATCAGCGATTGCAGGAGATTCTGGATCTCCATACCGATCCCTGGGGAATCAAGGTTGCGCTCGTCGAGATCAAGGGTGTGGATCTCCCCGAGTCGATGCAGCGCGCCATGGCGCGTCAGGCCGAAGCGGAACGTGAGAAGCGCGCCAAGGTCATCCATGCGCAGGGCGAATTCGAGGCGGCACAACGATTGTCGGACGCCGCTCTGAAGATTCAGGACCAGCCGGTGGCGGTCCAGCTCCGGTATCTGCAGACGTTGACGGAAATCGGAATGGAAAAGAACACCACGATCGTTTTCCCGCTGCCGGTGGACCTGCTGTCGTATTTCATGAAAGGGAAACAATAAATGGAAGAGCAGTCCTCCTGGAAAGGGCACACGTTCACGCTGATGATCTTCAGCGGAATCGTGGCGTTGTGTTCGATCTTCTTCATCCTGGGAATGCTCGTCGGAAGGACACAGTCGCAGAAGGCCGCGACCGCGGAAGCCGCCCCCAAGCCTGCCCCGAAAGATTCCGCGAAGGATGAGCGGCCGGAGCTGACGTTTTTTGACGCCGTGGACAAAAACAAGCAGCCGTCCCTGGCGAAACCCGCAGCACCCCCGCCGGCTCCGGCTCCAGTCGAGAAAAAGGCGGAGGAACCGCCTGCTCCTGCAGCCCCCGTCTCGGGAGACAGTTTTCAGGTCGCCGCGTTGGCCGGACAGGCTCAGGCGGAGAAGCTGATCTCCGAGCTGAGAAAGAAAGGATTTCCCCGGGCATTCATCCTGACGCCGGTTCCGGGCGACGCCAAGCCGGTCTTTCGTGTGCAGGTCGGTCCCATCGCCGATCCCGTGGAAGCCGAGTCGATTCGGAGAAAGCTCGTGGATGCGGGATACACTCCAATCAAGAAATGATGGGACGGGGCTGGACACATGAAACCGTTTCAAAGCGGTCCAACGTCCTGCTCGGCCTGTCTTCCGGTTTGCTCCTGGTTCTTTCGCTGCCCAAGCCGGATCTCTATCCGTTCGGCTGGATTGCCCTCGTTCCACTGATGTTCGCGCTCGCAACAGCCGAGACCTTCAAGACCGCCGCGATGGCCGCATACGCAGCGGGAATGGTTTTCTTCGCGGGCACATTCTACTGGTTCACCGAAACCATGCTCATCTATGGCGGAATCGACAAGATCTCCGCCGTCGGCGTGGGCGCCGGTTTCGCGCTCGTGTATGCGCTGCATTTTGTTCTGTTCGCGATACCGGTATGGCTGAGCGTCCGGAGGTGGGGACCCTTCGGTCTTATGACCGCCGCTCCGGCGTGGGTCACCGTCGAGTTACTCCGGGCGCACTGGCTCTCGGGTTTTCCGTGGATGCTTACCGGATATGCGCTGGCGCCGTTTTCGGGTCTACTTCAGGTGGTGACGGTTACTGGAATTTATGGGCTCTCTTTCGTGGCGACAGCGGTCAACGGCGCGATTGCGCACGGGATGGCGACTCGAAATCGAAAGTGGCTCATCGGTTCAGGCATTGCGGCCGTTGTTCTTTCGCTGATGCCCATTGTTCCCAGTCCGCCGCCTCCGGCAGGCGCCGTGGCGAACGTGCGAATCGTCCAGACCAACATTCCGCTGGACCAGCCGTGGAGTGATCCGGAGTCGGGCCGGCTTCTGGACGAACTCGAGAAGCTTTCAACCGCCTCGCCCGGAACGACGGATCTCATCGTCTGGCCGGAGACGCCGGCTCCGTTTTACCTGCGGGAGGATCCCGTGTTTCGGGGCCGCATTCAACGTATTGCGCAAAGTTCCGGCGCCAACGTGCTGCTGGGTTATATCGACAAGGCGGGTGGGGGTCCCACGAACAGCGCGGGCCTCGTGGATGCATCCGGCAACCAGGTTTCGCGCTTTGATAAGATGCATCTTGTTCCGTTCGGCGAGTACGTTCCGTTGAAAGGTCTGCTCGTATTTGCCGACAGCCTCACACGGCAGGTGGGCGATTTCAAGCCCGGCACCGAGTTCACGCTGAGTCCGCTGAAGGGGCAT
>JAHFTY010000166.1 GCA_023265365.1 Acidobacteriota bacterium | reverse complement strand
TCATCCGACTAAAGACACCGGCCCTCTCGCAAAGTTCCCGCGATCGGTTCTGCGATAACAGCGGCCGGTGACGCGAAGCGCCGGGGTGGTGCTGTTCAGGAAATTGATTTTATTCAACGAACCGCCCCGCCGCTCGGCGGCGCCCCGCCTTGGCCGCCTTGGCCAAGGCGGGGAAAAGTCGCGGCGGCTCCATCACGCGTGCTTCGCTACCGCAGCGACGTACCGAGTCTCTCCTTCCGGATCAGCGCGCGGTCGAAGAAATCATCGATTTGCTTGAAGGTTTTGGTCCAGTGGCTGAACACCTGAAGGTAGTGCGTCTCGTTGGGATACACATGCAACTCGTACGGAATACTGTGCGCGCGCAGGAGTTGAACCAGGCCGACGGTCTGGTTGAATCGCACGTTTCGATCGTCGTCGCCATGAAACAGGATGACGGGCGATTTCCATTTTTCAATCGCGGAGATCGACGACGACTGGAACGAGAGCGCGGCCGGATCGACGGTATTTCCGAGGAGATGCTGGCCGCCGATGTCCGCGCCCGCCGCAAAAACGTCTGAGTTTCGCGCAAGCGCCTGTGCCGTGAGGATTCCGCCGTAGGAGAGCCCCCACACTCCAACGCGTGAAGGATCCACGTCGGCCCGCTGTTTGAGGTACAAGCCTGCGGCGAGAATATCGCGGTACTCCGAATTGCCAAGGGCCTCCAGTTCCGCCGGTTCGCGAAAGGCCCGGCCATAGCCGATTCCCGACCGGTAGTTCTCCGAAAGAACGATGTAGCCCTTGTTGGCAAAGTACTCACAGATCGCGTACGCCATGTGGTAGAAGCCGTGCGGCTGCTGGTAGTGGTAACCGAGAAGAGTCTGCTGGCGGGAGCCGCCGTGGATGAACAGCAGGGCGGGCCGCCGGTCTCCAGGTTTCAAGTCGGGAGGGAGAAAGATCTGGGCATGCGATTTCAGTCCGTCGGCGGCTGTGATTTCCACGGGCTGAGGATCGACGTGCAGGTCGGCCGGAAACTGCGCCGGCGCTTTCGTGATTGTTCGAGGTTCGCCTCCGCGCGCCGGCACCAGAGCCACGAGGAGCGGACGTTTGGTTTCGGCGTGCATGACGGCGACCTGTTCGCCGGAGGCGAGAACGACCGGGAAAGTGTCGAGTCCCGGAGCCTTTGTGAGTTGTTCCGCATTTCCACCGGCAACGGGCACACGCCAGAGTTGCCGGCGATCGAGGTCGCCGATGTTGGCGGCGTAGAAAAGCCAGCGTCCGTCCTGCGAAAAGGAGACTTGTTCGACTTCGCCTTCCCCGGGAGTCAATAACTGCGGTGCCGGTTTCGGATTCGAGACCGACACGGCGTAATAGTGACGCCAGTTGTCGGGCTCCGCATCGAACACAATGTGATCGCCCGCCCAGTAGACACGATTCACTCGGGCGAAGGCGGTGTCGCCCGGCGCGTTGTGCCACAACTCGGAGCCCTCGCCCGTTTCGACGTCGGCGATCCAGATCGCCAGCGTGTAGCCGCCGCTGAACTTCGATTCCACGAAACCGGCGGGCAGGGCATTGCGCAGAAGGTTGCGAGGACGGTCGAAACTGACGCCGAACGGCAAGCCGGGACGCCGCAGAAAAGCGATGCGCTTTCCGTCCGCAGACCACACCGGCGCGGAATCGAGGTCGACGCCGGGTGTCATGTACGTGATTTTGCGGCTCGCGAGGTCGATGACGCCGATAAACGCGTGATCTTTGCGTGCGCTGACGTAGGCGACCCGCCGTCCGTCCGGCGACCACACGGGGCTTCCACTGACGCCGAAGTCGCGGAAGAACGGAGTCGCACCGGCGGGGCTCCTGCCGTCCACGGACGTTCGATAGATCTGTCCGTCCTTGATGTGGAGGATCCACCGGCCATCCGGCGAGAGCTTGAAGTTGCGCGCTTCGACGACGCGCCAGGGTTTGCGGTCGCCCCTGGTGCTCGCCGCCCACACTTCGTTTTTGCCTCCATCGGGATCGACCGCGGGATTCGCAATCCATCCCGGGGTGTCGCTCTCGCCGCCGACCCCGGGCGCATGACCGCGAATATAGGCGACGATGGAACCGTCGTCCGAGATTTGCAGGGGCCGCAGGTCCACACCGTCGTCCTCGGCCGTCGATGTGAGCCGGACCGGTGCGAACGCCGGTGCGGCGGCCGTATAAACATTACGCATGCCGCGCTCGTTCTCGATCCACGCGATTCGATCCATTGTGCGCGCCGCCACAAGTCCATAAGGAAAGGCGGGGCTCAGCACCTGATCAATCGTGAAGCGCGGAGGGCGGGTCTGGGCGAGCACCCCGTTTGATATCAGCAGCAACAGCACAAGCAGTCGTCGATGGGTTTGGGCTTTCATGCCTGTAAGGATATCCCAGGGCAGCCCGATGAAGGGAATCCGGTCTCACCGATCGCCGATGACGGATGCCACTCCGCCCTGCCGGATTCGAAGATCAGGACACGGTCCGACACATCGCGGGCAAACCGGACGTGATGGGTCACCAGCAGCTGGGTCATCCCCTCGTTGTCGAGTTCGCGCATGACGTTGAACACCTCGTCGACCAGCCTCGGATCCAGCGCCGACGTCGGCTCGTCGTAAAGCATCACTTCCGGTTGCATCGCCAGGCTTCGCGCAATCGCGACCCGTTGCTGCTGGCCTCCGGAGAGGCGTGACGGATAAGCGTCCGCCTTGTCGACCAATCCGACGCGCGAAAGAATCGTGCGTCCGAGGTCCACCGCTTCCCGGGCCGGCATTTGCTTCACCTGGATTGGAGCGAGTGTCACATTCTCCAGCGCGGTGAGGTGAGGAAAGAGATTGAAGCTCTGGAACACCATGCCGGTCTTCAAGCGCATTTTCTGAAGCGCAGACTTCTTGTCGAGGGGCAGGCGATCCGCTTCACCATGGTTCCATCCAACGCTCAGATCGCCGATTGCGATTCGCCCGCTGTCGAACATTTCGAGGAAATTGATGCACCGCAGAAACGTCGATTTGCCGCAGCCGGACGGACCCATGATCACGCTCATCCGGCCGCGCGGAAATTCAAGCGTGACGTTTTCGAAGACGGTGTGGGCGCCGAAAGACTTGGTCAGGGTTTCGATCTTAACCATCGCGGACCCGCGCTCGCGCTGCGAAGCAGGACTTTCTGCTGGCTCTCTTTGGCGTTGAAGCCAATCGCGTAGGGGCAAAAAATGTTGGCGCGTTTTGTGCGCGAAAAGTCGTCGAGGTAATATGCGCCGATGCGGAAGTGGTAATCGTCCACGGTTCCGGAGAGGGTGCCGTCGCCGTTGTACTGCCATCCGGCGGTCCGGCGCTTGTCGTTGGCGACAATGATCAGCGAGAGGTTTTCCGGCGTCATGTCGACGACGTCCTGAGCGCTCGGATATCCGACGCCCTTCAGATCACCCCAGCCGGTGTGCGAGTGAAAATCGCCGATCATCGAAAGCTGAGGAAGGTTCGCCAGGAACTTGTTGATGCGTTTCGAGGCCCGGCTGTTTTTCTCGACGCTGGTGTGTTTGCGCTGCGCGGTCTGATACGAGATGGCGTGTTCGACGATGTAGATGTTGCTGCTGTCGCGGTATCCGAGAAGAAGGCCGAAACATTCCCTCTTGTAGACCTCGATTGCCGAGATCAGTAAGGCCCAGAAAGCGTTTGCCGAGATGTAGACATCCATGTGAGGTGCACCAACCGAAGCGGATTGTATCGACTTTTGACGGACGAAAAAAGGGGCCGCTTTCGCGGCCCCCATTTAAATCTCGGTCTTCGCGCCTAATTTGCGTGAATTACTTCTTTTTTCCGCCCTTTTTCGCGGCTTTCTTTGCTGGAGCTTTCTTCATGTTTTTATCCTCCTAAGGATTCTTTTTCTCTCTTTGGCCTCGCTACATCTTGAGGCCGCTACCAAACATGAACCCTAGTATTGGGGTGAATGATTTTCCTGTCAAGCTTAAATTCCTGAATCGACAGGGTTTTCTTCATGGGTACTGAAAATACCCCTTACGGTGCAAAATCTGAACTCCCGGCCGGTCGGTTTCAACCCGGATTTGCCGGAAGGGGGCGCGGCACCCGGTGACTCGAAAAATAACCCAGGACGTACTGGTTTACTGAGAATCGGGTCTTTTGGCCGCATAGTATCCCTTCCTCGCCTGAATTCTGTAGGACTGGTCTCGAGGAATGATTCTTATCCGGCGGTACTTGCCATCGCGCGCTGCATTCGTGGAAACGTAACCGATACTGTACTGATTGCGCAGTTCTTCGTTGATTCGCGCAAAGGCTTCATCGAATTCCTGCATCTTGTCGATGTTGAAAAACGTGCCGCCCGTCTCTTCCGACAGTTGCTTCAGTGCGCCGTGGTCGCCGGAACCGAACCGCGTCCCGCGCCGTCCGCGCGCGCCGAGCCATCGGCCTCCGCCGATGGCGATGGTGTAGATGACCGCGTCGCTGCCGTGAGCCGTGGCAAGTGCCTCCTCTGCGCGGATCTTGCTGGTGGTGTCGTCGCCGTCGCTGATCAGGATGATCGTCTTTCGACCGGCCTCGTCGCGCAGTTTTTCCTTCGCTGCGAGATAGACCGCGTCGTACATCGATGTGCCTCCGTTCATCACTGGACCGATTTCGAGCTCGTCGATCGATCGTTCCAGACGCCGGGGATCATCGGTGAAATCCTGAACCAGCGTGACGGACTTGTCGAAACCGATCACCAGCGCCGCGTCCTTCTCCCGGAGAGTCGCGGAGAAGAAACGTATGGCGGCGGCGCGCTCCTTGTCGAACGTTGCGCGAACGCTCGGGCTTGTGTCCACCAGCAGTCCGATCGTCACCGGCAGTTCGTTTTCCCGGCTGAAGAAGCGGGTGTCCTGTTTCCTGCCGTCCTCTTCGATGAGGAAATCGGTCCGGCCCAAGCCGGGCACAAAATGTCCTTTTCGGTCGGTGACCGTGAATAAGACATTGACCAGCTCGACGCCGACTTTCAGCGTCATTTGAGGCGGCGTTGCGGCTTGCAGCGCAGCCGCAGCGGCAAGCACCAGCACTCCCATACGTTTCATTTCGCCCATGCTATCATGGCCGCTTGATTGCAGTAACCTCGAGACCTCCGGGTGCCGAAGCTTCCCGGAACTACATTTTCAGACGATCAAATGCTCAAATTGACAAACACGCTGACCGGCACCCAGGAAGCCTTCACGCCATCGGATGGCGAACACGTCCGCATGTACACATGCGGCCCCACCGTGTACGACTACGCGCATATCGGCAATTTCAGGACCTACGTTTTTGAAGACGTGCTGCGACGCCATCTGTTGAGTAAGGGATGGAAGCTGACGCACGTGATGAACATCACCGACATCGACGACAAGATCATCAGACGTTCGGTCGAGCTTGGCGTCGATATTCATACGTACACCGCGCCGTTCACGAAAGCGTTTTTCGAGGACAGCACGACGCTCAAGATTCAGCGTCCGGACATCATCACGCCGGCCACGGATTACATTCCGGAAATGGTGGAACTCGTCGAAAAGCTCCTGGCTGCCGGTTATGCCTATCGGGAAGGCGATTCGATTTACTTCCGCATCTCGCGTTTTCCGAATTACGGACGTCTGTCCCGGCTCGACAAGCGCGAGCTGAAGATCGGCGCGCGCATCGACGCCGATGAGTACGAGAAGGAAGAGCCGCGGGATTTTGTCTTGTGGAAAGCGCCGAAGGACGACCAGGAGCCCCGCTGGGATGCGCCGTTCGGAACGGGGAGGCCGGGCTGGCACCTGGAATGTTCGGCGATGGCGATGAAGAATCTCGGTGCGACTCTGGATATCCATTGCGGCGCCGTCGACAATATTTTCCCGCACCACGACAACGAGATCGCGCAGAGCGAGGCGGTGACGGGGAAGCCGTTCGTCCGATTCTGGGTTCACGGCGAGTTCCTGCTGGTTGAAGGCGAGAAGATGTCGAAGTCGAAAGGCAACTTCTACACGCTCCGCGATTTGATCGAGCGCGGTCACGATCCGTTGGCGATACGGCTCGAGCTGATGCGCGTTCCCTACCGAAAGCAGCTGAACTTCACGATGGAGGGTCTCAGGGGTTCGCAGAGTTCGCTCGACCGCGTCAAGGACTTCCTCTTTCGACTGAAATCCGCGACGCTGGAGGCGGGCTCGGATCCCGGCATCGCGTCGGGAACCGCTTCGGCGCGAAACCAGTTCGAAGCCGCGCTGGACGACGATCTGAATACGGCGCAGGGGCTGGGGGCCATGTTTGAACTGATCCGGGAGGCAAATATTGCCCTGTCGGAAAACCGCTTACGCGAGGACAACCGCCGGGAAATCTTCGATTTTTTTCAAACGATTGAGCAGCGTCTGGCGATTGTGCCGCCTCTGGAAAGCGTCGTGCAGGGCGATCAGGAGATCGATGCGCTCGTCGCACGCCGGAACGAGGCGCGTCGAAACCGGGATTTTGCGATGTCGGATCAGATCCGGAAAGAACTGGTCGATCGCGGCATCTTGATTGAGGACACGAAGGAAGGAACGCGATGGCGCCGCAAGTGATTGACCAGAAGCTACCCCACCTGGTGACGGAACTTCCCGGTCCCAGGGCAAGGCAAATCATCGAAAGCGATCAGCGATACGTCTCGCCTTCGTATACACGCTCCTATCCGCTCGTCGCGGCGAAGGCGCGTGGAGCGATCGTCGAGGATGTTGACGGGAACCGGTTCCTCGACTTCAGTGCCGGCATTGCCGTGACCTCGACGGGGCACTGCCATCCCGACGTGGTACGGGCGATTCAAAAACAGGCGGAAACCCTGATCCACATGTCCGGCACGGATTTCTACTATGCGCAGATGCCGGATCTCGCCCGGACCCTGTCGTCATTGATTCCAGGCGGCGGCGAGTGGCGATGCTTTTTCGGGAACTCCGGAGCGGAAGCGGTCGAAGCGGCGATGAAACTCGCGCGGTATAAAACCGGCCGCTGGCAATTTATCGCGATGCAGTCCTCGTTTCACGGGCGCACGATGGGCGCGCTGTCGTTGACCTCATCGAAACCTGTTCAACGCAAAGGATTCGGGCCGCTCGTTCCGGGAGTGACTCATATCCCGTACGCGAACCCGTACCGATGCCCGCTCGACCACGAACACGTCGACTGCGCGAAGGCTTGTGTGAGCTACCTCGAAGACATCGTGTTCAAGACAACCGTCAACCCTGATGAGGTCGCGGCAATCGTCCTGGAAACGGTGCAGGGAGAGGGCGGGTACGTTGTTCCACCGCCGGAATTCCTGTCGGGTATCGAGAGAGTCGCCCGGAAACACGGCATCCTTGTTATTGCGGACGAAGTTCAATGCGGGATGGGCCGCACCGGGAAGATGTTCGCGTTCGAGAACTTCGATTTCCATCCGGATATCATCGCGATCGCGAAAGGCATCGCATCCGGAATGCCTCTGGGCGTCATGATGGCGCGAAAGGAAATCATGGACTGGAAGCCGGGAGCCCACGCATCGACATTCGGCGGAAATCCGGTGTGCCTTGCCGCCGCGATCGAAACTGTCCGGCTTCTGCAGGAAAAATATGTCGCGAATTCCGCGAAAGTGGGCGGGTTTATGAAGTCGCGACTGACGTCCCTGATGGACAAACATCCGCTCATCGGAGACGTTCGCGGCCTCGGACTCATGCTGGGTGTCGAACTTGTGAAGGACCGCGAGACCCGGGAGACGGCGCCCTCGCTGCGCGATGCGGTCGTCGATGAGTGCTTCAAACGCGGCCTTCTGATCCTGGGCGCCGGCCCATCGACGATTCGGTTCTCCCCTCCGCTGATCATCGACGAGGAGCAGGCCTCCTTCGCCGCCGATACGTTCTCCGCAGCCTTGTCGATGGTGGAATCCGGAACTGCCGCCGCCTGAGTTTCCGGAAAAAGGGAATTGGAAGATCCTCTGATCCTATGCCGATACCGTTGTTCTGGACGCGTCTGCTTCCTTTCTGGCGAACCGCCGAGATACGCGCGGCATCCTTCCTGCGGAAACAAGGTTACAAGATCATCGCATCGGGCTTTCGCGTGAAGGATGGAGAGATCGACCTGATCGCATGGGACGCCGACGTTCTTGTTTTCGTGGAAGTGAAATCGAGGAAGGGAAACGACCCGCCTGAGACCAATGTCGGCTACACGAAACAACAGCGAATCCTGAAGGCCGCCACGGTCTACATTGCCCGCAACAAGCTCCACGGCGCCCGGTGCCGATTCGATATCGTTGCCGTTAACGCGATTCCCGGTGGAAAACCCCTCTGCCGTCTGATCCGGGAGGCCTTTTGACGGCTCCGACAAGGCGCTTGAACGCCCCTGCCCTTCTCCCTATAATTGACGGGTTCGCTCTGCGGGACTAACTCAGTGGTAGAGTGCAACCTTGCCAAGGTTGAAGTCGCGGGTTCGAATCCCGTGTCCCGCTCTTTCCCAAAAGATAAGCAATTCCTGACTGACGTTTCCGGACCCAGTGAATGTCTCAGCCGAGCAGGTTCCCTGAAGTTCACGCCGTCGTTGGTTTATAATTCACAGCCCGCAGTTTATGAATCAAGACTTTGTCCGCCTCCTTGAATCTCTGGCCAATGGAGTCGTCATCGCCGATTCGACCGGGACCATTGTTTTTACGAACCGGTTTTTCGAGCGCATCTTCGGTTATGAAAACGGGGAACTTCTGGGCCAGAACGTGGACCTCCTGCTCCCCGTGCATCTGAAGGCGGCGCACTCGCGGCATCGCTCTCAGTACAATGCGGCGCCCGAGACGCGTTTGATGGGCGAAGGAAGAGACCTGCAGGGCCGGCGCAAGGACGGTTCGGTGTTCCCGGTTGAAGTCGGCCTCAGCCCCATCAGCACTCCCGAAGGACCGCAGGTCGTCGCGATCGTTGCCGACATCACGAAACGCAAACATGCCGAGCAGCGTTCGATACTCCAGCGGGATGTGGCAGTTGCTCTTTCGCAGGCCGATACGATCGAGAGCGTCGCTCCCCATCTGCTGGAGACCATGGCCGCCGCGCTCGGCTGGAAACTCGCAACGCTCTGGCTCGTGGATACGGATCTGGATGCGCTCCGGAATGTCGCGTTCTGGCGGACAAAGGGCCTTGAGGTCACGCCGTTCGAATCGGCAAGCCGGCGTCTAACTTTTCGCAGGGGAGAGTGTTTTCTGGGCAAGGTCTGGCAGGATGGTAAAGCGAAATGGGTGCCGGATCTGCAGGCTGCCGCGAATTTCATCCGCGCTGACGAGGCCCGGTCGATCGGTCTTCAGTCCGCATTCGAGCTGCCCATCCTTGTTGGATCGCAGATTCTCGGTGTCATTGAGTTTTTTTCGCATGAAACCCGCCGCACCGACGAGGACCTGATTGAAATCAGCCTTGCCGTGGCGAGCCAGATCAGTCAATTCATGCAGACACGGCGAAGCGAACGGGCGCTGGACCTGCTTCAACATCAGTATCTGCAATCGCAGAAAATGGAGGCGGTGGGCCGGCTCGCCGGCGGGGTTGCGCACGATTTCAACAACCTGCTCACCATTATTGCCGTGTCGACCGACTCACTCCTGGATCGCGCCGATGGAGATGACGACATTCGCCAGACGGCCGAAGAAATCGCCCGCGCCACCGAACAAGGTGCGAGCCTCGTGCGCCATTTGATGGCATTCAGCAGAACCCGGCCGCAGACGGCGCAGGCCGTGAACGTGAATGACTTGATCGGCGGGTCGCAACGAATGTTGAGGCTGCTTGCCGGTGAAGATATCCGGTTTGAAATCGATCTCCATCAGGAGGTCTGTCCCGTGTCGATCGAATCGAGCAGGCTCGAACAAATCCTGATGAATCTCGTGGCCAACTCACGCGACGCGATGCCGGACGGAGGGGTGATCCGGATCAGCACTCAGCTCATCGACTCGGGCAAAGAGGCGCCGGATCGGTATGTGGGCATAAAGCCCGGCAGGCACATCACGATTCGAGTTTCAGACAACGGGCATGGCATACCGGCAGAAATTCAGTCCCAGATTTTCGAACCGTTCTTCAGCACAAAGGAGGAGGGCCGGGGAACCGGACTGGGCCTGGCGACCGTTTACGGCATCGTGCGGCAGCACGAAGGACACATTTTTTGCGAAAGCACTCCCGGCCAGGGCACGTCTTTTACGATCTTTTTTCCGATGGCCGATCTCGCCGGCGCCGGCGCCGTTGAGTCGAAGATTCCGGCCAAGGTCCGGCCCGGGTCCGAGAGAGTCCTGCTTGTCGAGGATGAGCCGGCCCTGCGCGTGTCGATCCGCCGTATTCTGGAGCAGGGCGGATACAACGTTGTGGTTGCTTCCGATGGGCGCGAAGCTCTCAGGATGGGCGAGGAAAGCGCGACCGATTTTGACCTTCTTGTGACGGACATCGTTCTGCCGCAGATGCGCGGCACGGAACTGGCATCGCGGCTCCTGGAGCGCTTTCCCAACATGCGCGTCCTGTACATGTCCGGCTACAGCGAAGAGAAGGTTCCTTTGGATCGTGGATCCGGATTCATCGGCAAGCCCTTCAGACGTGAAAGCCTCATCCGGAAGATTCGCGGGTTACTGGATTCTCCAGGTTAGCGCACAATTTCGACGGCACAACGGGCCCGCGAGACAACAGCGGTCGGCACGCTTCCCATCAGGAAATGGTCGATCTTCGCTTCGGCGTGGGCCCCGACAAAAATGGTGTCCGCATTCCAGCACTCGGCGTCCCGGAGGAGGGCCGATCGAGGGTCTCCTTCGATCATGCTGGGATGCACATCGATTCCTGCGGTTTCCAGTCCCCGGCAGAGATCCTGGACCTTTGCCGTCAGTTCCATTTTGGAATCGTGCTGAAGCTTTTCAGTGATGACCGAAAGGACTCTCGCTTC
>JAHFTY010000165.1 GCA_023265365.1 Acidobacteriota bacterium | reverse complement strand
CATTTTCCAGTGGGCCACCCATTTGCCGCTGGCGCCTTCACGCTGTTCGCGCTCGGCGCCGGCCACCGCCCGCTTCATTCCGTTCGCGACTCCGGCTTCCGAACCCACCGGAATGTTGGGTTCCATGCCGCCCTGCCACAGGGCGTACTGGCCAAGCCTGTCGGGCGTATTGCAAGCGCGGCGGACGCGGTCCTCGTAGTTGCGCATGTAGCCGTAGGTCATCGTGATGGCGTCGATGTTCGGATTGATGAACGCCGGGTCCCACGCCATCGCGTCGGACACGCTGTTGATGTAATCCCAGCGCCCCGTATTGAACCCGATGAAATGTCTGCCGAGAGCAGCCCGGATCTCCATGAGTTGGAACACAGCCTCGATCTGTTCCACGAGCACGTACACCTTGATCGACCCGCCAGGCAGATTCAGATGTTGTTCGAGGCCGGTGAGCATATCGTTCCACAGGGCTGCCTCTTCCGCCGTCTGGATCTTCGGCAGATACAGAACGAGCGAAGACCCGGACTTCATGAGCTGCCGGTGGTTGTTGACGATGTAGAACACCGTGTCCACGATCGATGCCGAGAATCCTTCGCCGTTTGCAAGACGGATATGCCGGTCGTCCAGGTGCAGGCCGCGGGCGCGGAAGATTTTGGTGGTGAAGTCGAGTTGAAGGACCCAGTCGTCGATAATCGGATGCCCGAAGAACTTCTTCGCCCAGTCGTTCATCTCCCGCGCGACCTGTTCCGCGGCCTTCATGAAGATGGGATCGCGATCGATCGCGAGTTTGAGGTTGCGCTGGTTATCCAGGGACATGGTGGACACCTGACCCAACGCGTCTTCGCCATCGAACATCCAGCCGTTCGCTCCGGACAGCAGTGCGTACGCGATGTTGCGGATTCCCTGCTCCACGGTCGCATTCGGTCTTGCCGCAGGACCCGTGCCCTGGATCCACTGGCGCTTCAGGTCGGCGGGAATCTCGCTCCCGATGAAATTCCCTTCCCGCGCATCCTGAACCCTGATGCCGGTGCGCGCGATGGTGGCGTTGGGATCGAGGAACGGAATGCGCTCTCGGTTTCGGGCGCGGGCCATTCGCCGCCGGATCCGGGAATCCATCACCGTTTTCCGATCGGCATCCAGACAGGCAAGGGCCTCCAGGGCTCCCAGAGCTTCATCGGTCATGACATCGCGGTACTGGCTCTGAAGATTGGCGCGGATCTCCAACGTTCGCATGCAGTGAACTCCTTGGTGTTCTTGAACGTGCTATCGAACTACAGTTCCCGCATGGAAAACAAGGGGGTTCGTGGCAACACCCGTCAGAAGGTAACGCTGAACTGGCCGAAGCTATCGCTCGTCATACAAATGTCCGTCCTTGTAGATCAGTCGCAACGCCCCTTCCGGCGGCAATTCTTTCAACGTCGAATACTTGAACTGAAGCGATTCGTCTCCATACACCATGCGGAACAATGCACCCTGCGCATGATGGAAATAGAGGTCCGGCTGCGCATCGTTATTGAAGAAAATCGTCGTTCCGGAAGCAAGTACCGGATGCAGGCGCTGAATGTCGCGAACGGAATTCTCAGCGATTGCCGACGAAGCGCCCAGCAGAAAATTGTTCCGCGCTTCACTCCTCGACGTTCGCGCACAGACCAGAATCAGGACTCCAAAAATCGCGCACAGTCCAGCCGCTGCCGTCACTCGGAAACGAGCCGGCAGCACCTCGTACAAGCAGTTCCAGGTTGCGCCCACGATAACGGAAAACCCGGCGATGGGAAGAAACAGGTAGTACGGAAGGAAATGTCCCATCAGCGGAAGCGCGGGCATCGACGCTATCCAAAACCAGGCCAGACCGGACAACAACGGTTTGCGCTGGCCACACCTGAATGCGTACGGGATCAGAAGCATTTGAATGGCGGCGAACCCCCAAAGCACAAGCGAGCGGGACTGCGTGTTGACGCGCCATTGACCCAGCATGCCGACCGGCAGGTTTAACGCCCATGCCCACGCCTGGCCCGCATTCGTAAGAAGGTGTGGTCCGAGCATGAAGTAGTAGCCGCCCGTTTCCAGCTGCGCGGGCCTTACCCTGAGGCTGGCCAGGGCTTCCGAAGCGACGCCGAGGTGGACGACCGTGAACAGCAGATAGGCCACCAGCAGGACGCCATGTGGAATCAGCGCTTTTCCAAATCGTTTCAGGCCGTGGCCGGAGATCCATGCAAGGGCAAACAACATGACCGGAAGGGTAGCTGCGGCCTCCTTGGAACAGAGGCTGAGAGCGAAGGCCACAATCGACAGGGTCCACCAACCGCGTCCTCCCGTTTCGAGGCTCTTCAGAAAGGCCAGCGTCGCGCATATATAAAGGATGGAATAGACCAGTTCCGGCGCAAAAGACAAGTCGTAGGTCGTGTACGCGTTGATCGTATGGATAGCGAAAAAAAGGCCTGCAATCGCGGCGCCGGCGGGTTTCCTGGTCAGTTTCATCGATAGGGCCAGCACACCGAGGGTTGCGGTGAAAAACAGGATGTAGGACAACCACCGATACCCCTGCGGATTCAATCCAAAGAACGGATACAACAGCGACTGAATGGTCCTGTTGGTCAGGGGCCTGTACCAGCCCCCGGGATCGGGAGAGCCGAAGGACGCCAGAAACTCCGAAGCGGAGGTCAGCCGATGATAGAACCAGTAGATCGTATCGCCCTGAAAGAAGTGGGCGGCGTTCCGGAAATAGATGACGAATTCCAGGACGGCCAGCCCGGCCGGCACGGCGACAAGAAGTTGAGGGTTCGTCCGCATTCCAATCCGCCGGAATGTACCATCTGGCGGGATTTCCTCACATGGGGTCTACGGGATGTCAGTTAAGGTTGTACCTTTCGGCTTCGTTCTTCGCCTCGCGCAGAGTTTGCTCGCTGACGAGGAAACGGAGCCGGACCTTTCCTTCATCCGCTTCGGTGTCCAGATCGGCGTCGAACTGCTGGCCCGCAAAACCGCCGATGATTTTCCATTCGTGCTTGGTGTGAAGGACGCCCTCGTAACCGGCGCCGGAAACTTCCGTCCGATCCAGCCCCTTGAAATAGAGGACGGTCGCCTCGGCGACCAGCTTCAGTTTCTCATCATTACTAATAAGAGAGTTTCCCAACAGGAAGGTGAAACCCCACCGAAGACCAGGCATGTCGCGTATCACACTATCAAAAACTAACGTTTCGTTGCGAGCGCCGCTGTCAGTGCAATCGCGGGACAGAGAATGAACGGACCGACAACGGGCGGCCAGAAGTCTGCGGTGAGGAGGAACGCCGCGACTCCGGCTGCGGATCCGATGACGCTGAAGACAAGCGGCCGTTTGTCGTTGACGCCGCCGGTTCCCGAAAGCACGAAGATGATCAGCATGCCGAAAGCAGAGCCGATCAGAAACGCGGGGAACAGCATGAGCGCGCCTGTTGCGAAGTCCACGGGAGCAGTCTACACAAACCTGCGCTGTTGACAGGGCCATTACGCACCCGCACAATCAAAAAGCCCCTCGCCGGCGAAAGTGGCGGAATTGGCAGACGCGCTAGACTTAGGATCTAGTGGGGTAACCCGTGAGGGTTCGAGTCCCTCCTTTCGCATAAACCACAACGAGAACAAAACCCGACATGAAAGCCGAACTGATCGACGTTAGTGAGACAAAGAAGAACCTGGATATCGAAATTCCCCAGGAAGTGGTGGACCACGAAATCATGCACATCGCCCGAGACTTCGCCAAGAAGGCCCGGGTTCCCGGATTCCGCCCCGGAAAGGCGCCGGTGCAGGTCGTGAAGACGCGGTACCGTGACGAGATCATGTCCGAGGTGCTGCACCACCTTCTGCCGAAGTATTTCGACAACGCGGTGGAGGAGCGGAAGCTTGAAATCGTCCACAGCCCGAGTTTCGAGAATGTCGACTACGAGAACGGGCAATCGCTGAAGTTCAAGGCCGTATTCGAAGTTTATCCGCAATTGATTATCTCCAACTACACGGGCGTGCCGGTGGATGCGATTGCCGTCACGGTCGAAGACAAGGAGATCGAAGAATCCTTGAAACGGCTCCAGGAAGAGGGAGCGGAGATGGTTCCGGTCGAGGAACGGCGGCCCATCCGCGAAAGCGACTTCGTCGATATCAGCTTCGAAGGATCATTCGAGGGATCCGACGATCCACCGATCAAATCCGACAAGGCGACGGTCGAAGTCGGCTCAAAGACGACATTGAAGGAGTTCACTGAAAACCTGACCGGGGCCGGAGCCGGCGACGATAAGGCCTTCAACGTGACCTACCGCGAGGACTATCCGGAAAGACGGCTGGCGGGCAAGACGGTCCGGTACCAGGTCAGGATCGAGTCCATCAAGGAAAAGAAGCTGCCCGAGATCAACGACGAACTCGCGCAAGGATACGGCGACTACCAGACGCTGGATGAACTGAAAGCCAAAATCAAAGCGGACATCGAAAAGCACAAGCGCGAACATGCGAACGAAAAGATGCGCGAGAAACTGCTCGAGTGGCTGGAGGACAACAACGATTTCGAAGTGCCGGACACGCTGGTTCAGCGCCAGCTGGAGACGCGATTGCAGCGTCTGCTGAGAGACCTTTCCCGTCAGGGAGTTCATCCCGAACGGTTGGATGTGGACTGGGGGAAGATCCGGGAAGACCAGAAGGCGCATGCCGTCCGCGACGTGAAGGGATCGTTGATCATGGAATACGTCGCCGAGGCTGAAAACATCGAAGTCACCGACGAGGAGGTCGAAACGGAGATCGATGCGATTGCAAACGAAACGCAACGGCCAATAGAGAAAGTCCGCGAAGTGTTGACCCGGGATACAGGTCTCGATAGGCTGAAAGGGCAGATCCGGAACAGGAAGACTTTGGATTTTCTTCAATCGAAGGCTCAGGTCCGGGTCCCGGAATAAAGATCTCCGGTTTTAAACGTTGCTTTAGAAAGGCACTGGCTGAAGAATTTTTATATGAGCCTCTGCCTGAGTGCCGATAAGCGGGAATGAGGGACATGCGGAACCACGAAGGACTGAATACTTTGATCCCCATGGTGGTCGAACAGACGAACCGGGGTGAACGTGCCTATGACATCTACTCGCGGCTGCTCCGCGACAGCATCATCTTCATCGGAACACCCATCGATGACAACGTCGCCAACCTGGTCACGGCTCAACTGCTGTTTCTCGAGGCTGAAGATCCGGAACGCGACATTTCCCTTTACATCAACAGCCCGGGCGGCTCGATTACCGCAGGCCTTGCCATCTACGACACGATGCAGTTTATTCGCAACGACATCACAACGATCTGTTGCGGGCAGGCTGCGAGCATGGGAGCGGTACTTCTTGCCGCAGGAACGGACAAGAAACGGTTTTCCCTGCCCAACGCCCGCATCCTGATTCACCAGCCATGGCTCGGAGGATTGCAGGGACAGGCCACCGATATCGAGATCCATGCCAAGGAGATTCTGCGGATGCGGAGCACGCTGAACAGGATCCTCGCCAATCACTGCCATCAACCGCTGGAACGTATCGAAAAGGACGTCGATCGCGACTACATCATGGGAGCAGAGCAGGCGAAGGAGTATGGTATTATTGACGAAGTCATTTCCAAGCGCACATGATCGGCGGGAACCAGTAACAGTCGTGGGTTCCAGCCCGCGGCACAGCGCCGGGCACCGGGCCCCGAAGAGGTAATGAAGTTGAAGAAGAATAGTGAAGACGTCCTGCGATGTTCGTTCTGCAACAAGAGCCAGAATGACGTTAGGAAGTTGATCGCGGGTCCCACGGTTTTCATCTGCGATGAATGCGTTGGCGTTTGCCAGGACATCATCGACGAAGATCAAAACTACGAGCCTTCACCTCGCAACGTTCATCTGCCGAAGCCCCCCGAGATCAAAGGGTTCCTGGATCAGTACGTCATCGGACAGGATAAATCGAAGAAGAAGCTCGCTGTGGCGGTATACAACCACTACAAGCGCATCGAGATGTCGCGCAAGAAGTCGGACATCGAACTCCAGAAGTCCAACATCCTGCTCATCGGCCCGACCGGCACCGGAAAGACGCTGCTGGCACAAACGCTCGCCCGCCTGCTGAGCGTGCCGTTCGCCATCGTCGACGCGACCACGCTGACCGAAGCGGGCTA
The DNA here is from genome assembly GCA_023265365.1 of Acidobacteriota bacterium. Taxonomy (GTDB): domain Bacteria; phylum Acidobacteriota; class Terriglobia; order 20CM-2-55-15; family 20CM-2-55-15; genus JAHFTY01. The sequence continues at coordinate 4,727 of JAHFTY010000165.1, read as the reverse complement.
CGTCGGCGAAGACGTGGAGAACATCATCCTGCGTCTGATCCAGAACGCCGGCGGCGACATCGAACGGGCACAGACCGGAATCATCTACATCGACGAGATCGACAAGATCGGCCGCAAGGACGAAAACCCGTCGATCACCCGCGACGTCTCCGGCGAAGGTGTCCAGCAGGCGCTTTTGAAGATGCTCGAAGGGACGGTCGCCAACGTGCCCCCGCAGGGAGGACGTAAGCATCCACATCAGGAATTTACCCAGGTCGATACCACCAATATCCTCTTCATCTGCGGCGGCGCCTTTGTCGGCCTCGACAAAATGATCGAACGGCGCATGGCGGTTCGCAGCACCATGGGATTCCAGGGTGAGGTGAAAGTGAAGTCCCAGCATCCGCGGTCATCGCTGCTGGAACAGGTCGAGCCCGAGGATCTCATCAAGTTCGGAATGATTCCGGAGTTCGTCGGCCGCATTCCCGTTGTCGCCACCCTGCACGACCTCGACCAGAAAGCCCTGGTGGATATTCTAACCCGGCCGAAAAACGCACTGATCAAGCAGTATCAGCGCCTCTTTGAATACGAGAACGTCAAGATCAAGTTCGCCGACGACGCTCTCGAAGCGATCGCTCAGGAAGCCATCAAACGGAATGTCGGCGCGCGCGGTCTGCGGATTATTCTCGAGGAAATGATGCTGGATCTGATGTATCAGCTGCCCCAGCAGAAGGAAAGCCGTGAGTTGACCATCACCAAGGAGATGGTCGAAAAGAAAGAGGTTCACCTGCCGTTTGAAAAGGCAGGCTGAGAGCGAATGTCACAACCGCAAATGACGCGGGTCGTCCGAATTTGATCCGCGTCGTCCGCAGCGTCCCCCCTCCCTATGAGCACCAAAGAAAAATACGAGACAGTGAAACTCCCGATGGTTCCGATTCGGGATGTCGTCGTGTTTCCGTTTCAGATGGCCGCGTTTTTCATTGGACGTGAAAGCTCGGTGCATGCGCTGGAAGTCGCTCTTCAGGGAGACAAGCGGATTTTCCTGGCCACGCAGCACGACCCGACAGTGGACAATCCGAAGCCGAACGAGATCCATCAGGTCGGCACGGTCGCGGGAATCGTCCAGTCGCTCAAACAACCGGACGGCAACACGAAAGTGCTGGTCGAGGGGATCGAAAGGGCAAGGATTCTTCAGCTGGCGGAGGAAGACGGGTACTGGAGAGCGAACCTCCGGCTCTCGCCCTTCCGGAGCCAGACGTTCACGGGTTATGAAGCGGTCTCGACCCGGTTGACGACCCAGTTCGAACAGTACGTCAAACTCAATCAGAACCTGAACGCGGAACAGGTTCTGGCTTCGATCCGCGTGGACGATATCGGACGGCTGGCGGACGTGATCTGTTCGCATCTGACAATCTCCATTGAAGAGAAGCAGGAACTCATTGAAATCTTCAATCCGATCGAGCGGTGCAAGCGCGTGGCGGACGTGCTCGATGTCGAAATTGAAAAACTGCATGTGGACCGATCCGTGCAGAACCGTGTCAAGCGCCAGATGGAACGCGCGCAAAAAGAGTACTACCTCAACGAGAAGATCAAGGCGATCCAGAAGGAACTCGGCAAGAAAGACGAGAAGTCGGAGTTGGACGATCTTCGCCGGAAGATTGAATCCGCAGGCATGCCGAAGGACGCCATGGACAAGGCGATGCAGGAGCTGAAGCGCCTGGAAATGATGCCGGCGATGTCCGCCGAGTCGACCGTGTCGCGCAATTACCTGGACTGGATTCTCGCCATGCCCTGGAAGAAGCGCTCGCGCGAGATCCGCGATATCGATGCGGCAGAACAGGTACTGAATGCCGATCATTACGGCCTCGAGAAAATCAAAGACCGCATTCTGGAATTTCTGGCCGTCCGTCAGCTCGTGAAGAAGCCGAAGGGCTCGATCCTTTGCTTTGTCGGACCACCGGGCGTCGGCAAGACGTCGCTCGGGATGTCGATTGCGCGGGCGACCGGACGAAAGTTCGTGCGGCTCGCGCTGGGCGGGGTGCGCGACGAAGCCGAGATCCGCGGGCACCGCCGGACCTATATCGGCGCTCTTCCGGGACAGATCATCCAGATGATAAAGAAGGCCGGAACGATCAACCCGGTTTTCCTGCTCGACGAAGTCGACAAGATGAGCATGGATTTCCGCGGCGATCCCTCGTCCGCGCTTCTGGAGGTGCTCGATCCGGAGCAGAACTCCACGTTCCAGGATCACTACCTCGACATCGAATTCGATCTTTCCCAGGTGATGTTCATCGCGACCGCAAACGTCCTCCACACGATCCCGCAGCCCTTGCAGGACCGCATGGAGGTGCTGCGTCTTCCCGGCTACACCGAATACGAAAAGATGGAAATCGCGCGGCGGTTCCTGGTCAAGAAACAAGTGGAAGGCAGCGGGCTGCGGCCGGATCAGATTTCATTCTCCGATGACGCCATTTCGATGCTGATTCGAAATTACACGCGCGAGGCCGGAGTTCGCAATCTGGAACGGGAGATCGGCGCGATATGTCGCAAGGTTGCGCGCGCCGTGGTGAAGGAAGGCCCGAAGCACGCGGCGGTGGTCACAGCCGAGAATGTTGTTGACTACATTGGCATTCCGAAGTACCGTTCAAACCGCCACGAGCAAAAGCATGAAGTCGGTCACGTCACCGGGCTTGCATGGACTGAGGTCGGTGGAGAGATTCTTTCCACAGAAGCGACCCTGATGTCCGGAAAAGGCAAACTGACCCTGACCGGCAAACTGGGCGACGTCATGCAGGAGTCAGCTCAAGCCGCGATGAGTTACGTGCGGTCTCGAGCGCAGTTATTTGGAATTCCCAAGGATTTCTACCAGCGTCTCGATCTTCATATCCACGTTCCCGAGGGCGCAATTCCGAAAGACGGTCCGTCCGCGGGCATAACGATGGCCACTTCACTGATTAGCGCACTCACTCAGATTCCGGTGCGCAGTGATGTGGCGATGACCGGTGAAATCACGCTCCGCGGCAAGGTTCTTCCGATCGGCGGAGTCAAAGAAAAGTTGCTGGCGGCTCATCGCGCAGGGATAACGACGGTGATTCTTCCGAAGGATAATCAGAAGGATCTGGCTGATATCCCGAAACTGATCCAGCAGGACTTCACAGTCCACTTCGTCGAAAACATGGACGAGGTTTTGAGAATCGCGCTTGTGAGCGAACCGGTTCCTTTGATCGATGGATTTCAACCGAATCTCGGTGATGATTCTGGTCGACAAGAATCGATCACGATGTAAAATGTGAAGGTCAGTTCCGCTCGTTTCGTCAAAAGCGCTCAGCAACCGAAAGATTTTCCCCGTGACCAACGTCCCGAAATCGCTTTCTGCGGGCGTTCGAACATCGGAAAGTCGAGTTTGCTGAACACGCTGACGAATACCAAAGGGCTGGCCCGCACAAGCTCAACGCCTGGCCGAACACAGACGATCAACTACTTCCTCATTAATGACCGTTTGTACTTTGTGGATTTGCCAGGCTACGGATACGCGAAAGTCGCGAAGGAAGTACGGAAGAGCTGGGGACCGATGGTCGAAGGTTATCTTCGGGATAGGCCCCAGTTGAAACTGACTCTGATGCTGGTCGATGCTCGAATGCCGCCAACGGAGTCGGACGTGCTAATGAAACAGTGGCTGGACCATCACCGTGTTCCAAGCGCTGTTGTACTTACGAAGACAGACAAGATTTCACGCAACCAGCTACAACAGGCGCTCCGTACAAGCGCTCTGACTTTAAACACAAAGGAGATAATCCCATTCTCGGCCGTCACGCTTCTTGGGCGGGACGAACTCTTGACCAGGATTCAGACGGCCATAGACATTCCCCAGTGAGAAAACCCCACCTATGAGCAAAAAATTCGTTGCCTCCGATCGCCCAGAGGGCGCACCCACCATGGACATCGCGCAGTTGAAAGAGATGAACATCTCTGCGCTGACGCAGATCGCCAAGGACCTCAACATTCAGGGAGCTTCCGGTATGCGCAAGCAGGAACTGATCTTCAAGATCCTGCAGGCCCAGACCGAGAAGAGCGGCTTCATTTTCAGTGAAGGCGTTCTGGAAACACTTCCTGACGGATTCGGTTTCTTACGCGCGCCGGACTACAACTATCTGCCGGGGCCGGACGACATCTACGTTTCGCCTTCGCAGATCCGCAAGTTCGACCTGCGCACGGGTGACACGGTATCCGGCCAGGTCCGTCCGCCGAAAGACGGCGAACGCTATTTCGCGCTGATCAAAGTCGAAGCCGTGAATTTCGAGCATCCCGACGAGGCTCGAAACAAGATCTTCTTCGACAACCTCACTCCGCTGTACCCCAACGAGAGGATCAAGCTCGAGACCACCAAGGACAACCTGTCCGCGCGCGTTCTCGACCTGCTCACTCCGATCGGCAAGGGTCAGCGCGGCCTGATCGTCGCGCCGCCGCGTACCGGAAAGACGATGCTGCTGCAGACGATCGCCAACTCGATCACACAGAATCATCCCGAAGTGATCCTCATCGTTCTGTTGATCGACGAACGGCCGGAGGAAGTGACCGACATGCAACGCTCGGTGAACGGCGAAGTCATCAGCTCGACGTTCGACGAACCGGCATCGCGTCACGTGCAGGTCGCCGAAATGGTGATTGAAAAGGCGAAGCGCCTGGTCGAACACAAGAGAGACGTCGTCATCCTGCTCGACTCCATCACCAGGCTCGCGCGCGCCTAC
>JAHFTY010000314.1 GCA_023265365.1 Acidobacteriota bacterium | reverse complement strand
CGCCTGGTATTTCCGAGGTGTCCGTGTACACTCTCGTGAGCCATGACCCCGGCGACGAAATGCAGATAGGCGCGAACCAGAATGTCCACCACCCATCCGATTGCCGAAGCAGGCTGGACCGCATAGCTGAGAAAAGCGGCCGCGACAGACAACGTCGCAATGATCCGGTTCAACGAAATGACGCGGGTTCGTGAAATCGAAGCCATGCTCACCTCCACGGGAGTAAATGTAGAGGGGCTTCGCCGGCCGCGACGAACCGCCTGTGAGAGTTTTCCAACTGTCATATGAGACTCTGGCTATCGAAAAACAGCGCCGTGCCCATCCAGGAACAACTGGTGACCCAGTTGATCCTCGGAATTGTGAGCGGCGACCTGAAGGGCGGCGAACGTCTGGCCAGCAGCACGGAGATCGCCCGCCGGTTCCACGTCCACGCCAATACCGTTCGTGGGTCCTACCGGGAACTTGTTGAAAGAGGCTGGCTGGATTGGCGGGCCGGAAGCGGATTCTATGTGCGTCATCTCGAAGCGCAGCCCAGACTCGATCCGGCTCTGGATCTCGATCACCTCATCGCGACGTTCCTCAACGTCGCGCGAGGCCGGGGACATTCTCTTGAGGAGATTCAGTCGCGAATCCAGCGATGGTTTTCCCGGCAAAGACCCGACCGCATCGTTGTGATCGAGCCGGAACCGGAGTTGAGGAAGATTCTCGTGGCGGAGATTGCATCGTGGGCTGAAGTTCCGGTCGCCGGAATGTCCTTCGACGATGCGTCAGTCGCAGGCCGCCTGCCCGGCGGACTCGCAGTCGCGCTGGTCGACCATGCCGGCGATGTCCTCGCAAAGCTCCCTTCGGAAGTTCCCCGCGTATTGCTGCGGTCACGGTCGGTGACGAAAAGCCTCGCCGGCGAGGTGCGTCCAAATCCGGATACGCTCATCACGATCGTTTCGGGATGGCCCCTGTTCCTGCAGTGGGCCCGAACAACCCTCGTGGCCGTCGGACTGGATCCGAATGCGCTTGAACTGCGCGACTCGCGCCGGAAAGGCTGGAATCGCGGACTGACCGCCCGCAGTTTTATTGTTTGCGACAGCCTCGCGGCCCGTGAACTCCCTCCCGGATGCAAGCCCCGCATCTTCAAGTTGATCTCCGATGAATCGGCGGAAGAATTACGCGCTACACTAACGCAGGAATAAAACCTGCGGCTGCGAAACAGCGATAAGGAGCAACTCATGTATTGCCCCCAATGCCGGTCCGAATATCGAAGCGGTTTCACTCACTGCGCCGAATGCAACGTGGCCCTGGTCGATCAACTCGAACCCGAAAATGCCGGCGCCTTGAACGACGCCGAACTCGTGGTCGTTCGGACATACTCCGATGAGACCGAAGCCTCCCTCGCCAAAACCGCGCTGGAAGCTTCCAGCATTGAATGCATGATCCGCAGCGACGACTACGGCGGACTTACGCCACTCTCACTGACGAGGGGCGTGGACCTGCTGGTCCGGTCCGAAGACTTCGAAAAAGCGGATGAGATTCTCAGCTCGGATGTTCTCCCGGAAGACGCCGACGTCCCGGACGCCAATTGAGCGTCCGGCGTTGATGACCCGCACGATGCCATTCATCTCTGTGCATACAACAACCCTTATTTTTGTATGCAGGTATATAATACAAACGCATGAGAACAACGATCTCAATTGATGACGCCTTGATCGACGAATTGATGCGTGTGGCTCCTTCCGTCAGTCGATCTGAAGCGATGCGCCGGGCAGTTGAAGAATACATCCGCAACCGGCGGCTCGAAGAATTCATGAAGCTTGCAGGCAGCGAGCTGGTCGATATGGGGTGGCGCGAGGCCGAACGGTCTGAAATGGCGAAGCTCAAGAAACATGGCAGAAAGCAGTAGGATCCTCGTCGATACCTCGGTCTGGATGGACTTCCTCAGAGGAGAACCCGAAGCGGTCAAGGCTTTGAGTTCACTCACCAGGACCCGGCGTGTGGTCATTTGCGGCCAGATTCGCCAGGAAATCCTGCAAGGCAGCCGGGATGAAAAGGCGTTTTCCAAGCTCGAGAAAGAATTGGCAATCTGGGAATCCGAAACCGAGGAGCCTGCAGACTTCGTCGAAGCGGCTCGCATCTTCGCCCGCCTGCGTTGGAAAGGGATCACCATTCCTCCGACAGATTGCCTGATCGCTTCGATCGCCATCCGCCGAAAACTGCAACTGTTCACCTTCGACGAGGACTTTGATCGAATCCCCAATCTTCAGCGCTACGAATTGAAGTAACCGTTCCCGCCGGCCGCGATGCCTCCTTCACGGCGCAACGTCCGGCGAACCCGCCGCTTCCGGAGAACGAAAAGCATCAACCCGATCCGGCGGCAACCGGTATCCCGGCAAGAAAGGTTTTCTGAGGACCGCGAAATCAGCGCGTGAACCAATAGGAAAAACGGACGAGCAGGATGTCGTTGGGCTTCGCTGTGAACAAACGGCCAACGTCGCGTCTGGGCGAGAACCGTCCGGGATTGGAGAAGTCCTGGCGGTTCTCCGTCCACACCAGATAGAGCGTCGAGCCGAGTTTCCACTCCCATCGAAAGACCGCATTGACGCGCAGCGATTTAAAACGGAGAGCGGCGGACCTTCGTCGAACGAATTCAGTCAGCATCGATGAACGTCGGGATAGTCCCGCCGTGGAAACGCGTTTCAAATTCGCCCGGCGGAGCATACTATGAACGGGCATGCGTTCAATGCCACACGACGGACCTTCACCGTTCGATCCACGGCCTTCACGTTCCCTGATGATCAAGCTCGTCGTTTTCATCGTCCTGGTCGCGGCGGCATTCCAATCGATTTCTTTTTATGTGGAGAGCCTCTGGTTCGCCAGCCTGGGCTTCGAATCCGTCTACTGGTACCAACTCAAGGCGAAGTCCACGGCGTTCCTGGCTTTCTTCGTCGCGACGTCCATCATCCTCTGGGTGATGTTCCGCCTCGTCACACCGAGTTCGCGCGGGCCCCGGCGGACGCTGATGGAGTTCAACGGGCAGCCGGTTTACATGCCCGGTCTGGATACGGTTCGATGGCTGGCCCGGCCGGTGGCCCTCCTGCTGGCCGCTTTCCTCGGTCTCGGTTTCAGTTCGCAATGGATGACGTTCGCCTTGTATTTCAACAGGGCCGGCGGCGATTCGTTCAGCGATCCGATTTTCGGAAAGCCGCTGTCCTTCTATTTTTTCACGTTGCCGGTGCTGGATACGATTGGGGGCTGGGTCATGGCGCTCGCGCTGATCGTCATGATTCCGGCAATGTTGCTCACGATTGCGGACGACAGCGCCCGCTTCCGCGGCATCTCGATCGGCATCAGTTTCCTGCTTGCGGCCATCGCCTTTCAGACCTATCTCAGCCGCTACGCGCTGCTCTTCGAAAACCACGGGTTGTTTTCCGGCGTCAACTACGTCGCCGACAAGATCATTGCGCCGGGCCTCGTCATGACGTCGGTGGCGTTGCTGCTGGGATCGGGGCTGGCGCTGTTTAACGTGGCGGTGCCGAGGATCCGCCACCTGGTCATCGCGTTTGCCATTCCGGCCCTGACTTATGCGATTGCGGGCATCGCGCTTCCCGCATACATCACCACGTTCATCGTCCGGCCGAACGAACTCGTGCGCGAAACTCCCTACATCAAAAACAACATCCACTTCACTCGCGATGCCTATGACCTGAACAAGGTCGAAGAGATCCCGTTTGAGCCGCGCCTGTCGACGGCGGTATTCGATCAGAACAAGCACAGCAGCACGATTGAGAACGTCCGGCTCTGGGATTGGCGCGCCTTGCAGGACACGCTGCGGCAGATCCAGGAAATCCGCACGTATTACGACTTTCCCGATGTGGACGTGGACCGCTACACCCTCGACGGCAACCCCGTCGAGATGATGATTGCCGCCCGTGAACTCAGCTTGAAC
>JAHFTY010000313.1 GCA_023265365.1 Acidobacteriota bacterium | reverse complement strand
CAGATCCAGCGTGAAGAAGTCCTCGCCCCGGCCCGCATTGAAGCCGACGCCCGCCGCCCGAGCCGTGTTGCCACGGTCGTTGAAGTTGGCTGTGCCGAGCACCTTGTTGTACGGAGCCGCCGTGTTGAAAGTCAGGATTCCGCCCAGGTGGATCTGGAACGGAAGCTCATAAATCGCGTTCGACGTGACGCGGTGCCGCACGTCGTTGCTCAGCGGACCGAAGTCATGCATGTTGTACGCGTCGACCGGCGTGCCGGCGTCGCCTTTGGCCTTGGCGATCGTGTAGCCGACATTCAGCGTCATCTTGTTCAAACGGCCCTGCAGCCGTGTCTGGAGTTGATCGATCTTCACCACGCCGCTGTTATCCAGCACGATCAGGCGAATCGACGATCCCGGAATGACCGGATAGATGCACGCGGCGCCCGTGCAGGGCTGGTTAATCGGCGCATTCACGTTGCGGCTCTGCTGGAAGTGCTGGCCGAACGTATGGTTGTAATCCACCGCAAAAGCCCAGTTCGAGGCGAACTGGTGTTGAATGCCGATGGTGGACTGCTGGGTGTAGGGAAACTTGCCGGACGGATTCGGAACGTTGAACGACGTTCCGCCCGCCGAGCTGATCTGGCCCGCGCGGGGAAGACTCGGAAAGAACGTGTTCGCGACGCCGGTCGTCCTGGCATCATTCGAAACGGCCGACGTCGTAAAGCCGTTGTACCCGTCGATCACGCTGCGAAGCGATGTGGTGTTGACCCGGTCATAGTAGTAACCGAAACTTCCCCGCACGACCGTCCTGCCGTTGCCCCGCGTATCCCACGAGAAACCGAATCGCGGCGACCAGTCATGCTGTTCGGGCATCGTGACGTAGTTGACGCCTCTCAGATCCCCAACGATCATCCGCCGGAACAGTTCGAATTCTGAAACGCCCGATGGATACGGCGTCCCGTTGAGGTCGCCGACCCACTGGATATAGTCCCAGCGAAGACCGAGGTTCATGGTGAACCGCGGCGTGACGCGCCATGAATCGTTCACGAACCCATAGTAGATGTTGACGCTCCGCTCAATCTGCGCGTTGTTGTTTCGAAGGTCGATGCCTTGCGTGAACGAAAACGGCAGCGAGCACGTGTTGGCATTGTACGGCTGGCATGCGTTCGGGGCGCGGTCTGCGGCGGTCACCGGCTGGTCCCGCTGGAACGAGTACGCGCCGTTGAAACTGTTGTTGATGCGCCCGACGGCGTAAACCTTGTTCGCCTGGCCTCCGAACTTCAGATCATGTTCGCCGAAGAAGCCCGTGAAGTGGCGGCTGGCGGTATCCACAAACACCCAGTTGTACTGCTGGCGCGACTGCGGAATATTGCTCGCCTGGCCGAAACTCACCGAAGGGAAACTCAACTGGGGCAGGTTGTTTCCAGGAACGATGCGGTTCAGTTTCTGAATGGAGCGGCTGAACCGGAACTCGTTTACCGACTTGGAGCCCAGCAGACTCGTCAGGTTTCCGACAAGAAAGTATGCCGCCCGCACGTCGTTGTAACCGTGATCGGCAGCGCTGCTGGAACTGACCTGCTGGTTCGGCAGACGTCGATCGTCATAGAGGTACGACAGATTCAGCGTATGGCTGGGATGCAGCACGAAAGTCAGTTTGCCGACATAGTTGTTCACCTTCGTGTCGACGGGAACTTCGGTCCGCGTGTCGTAGCCCAGGCCGCTGACAAACGATTTGATCGCGGCCGGAATGTTTACCGAAACCGTGCGGTCGCTCAACTGGCGTTCGTAGGAAAAGAAGAAATGCGCCTTATCCTTCTTGATCGGTCCGCCGACCGTTCCGCCGGTCTGCTGGATTTTGGAAAAGGGCTCCGGGTTCAGCGGTGACGCCACACCATTGCTCACCGTGAAGGGCGGCTTGGCAAACTTGTCCGAACGCCGGAAGTAGAAAACGTTGCCGTGAAAACTGTTCGTCCCCGATTTGCTGACGATGTTGATCACGCCGCCGGCGGACCGTCCAAACTCGGTCGAATAGCCGGTCGCCATGACCTGGAATTCCTGGATGGCTTCCTGCGCAAGTTGAATGCGGGTAGGATCCGACAACGATGAGCCGCCGCTGGTGACTTCATCGTTGAAGTCGACGCCCTCCAGCCAGATCGACTTGTAGCGCGCATCCAGAGCTCCGAAGGAAATCGGCGTCACCTGGCCGCCTGCCGCGGCGCCCTGGTCCATCACAACGCCGGGCGACAGAAGCGCGAGGTCCATGAAGTTGCGGGATTTCAGCGGGAGTTCCTGGATGTGCTTGTTGTCGATCAGCGTCTGGACCGCGTTCTCCTTTGTTTCAACCAGGGGAGCCTGCTCGGTCACCTGGATCGTATCGGTGATCGACGCCACTTCCATTGTGAAGTTGACCGTGCTCGTTCCGCCGATTGCCACGTTGACGGCTTTGCGCTCGATGCCCTTGAAGCCGCTCAACTCCACCGTGACGTTGTAGTCCGCCGGAGGCAGACCGTTGAAACGATACGAACCCAGTTCGTTCGTGATCGTGTCGCGGGCCGCGCCCGTCTGTTGACTCACAACCTTGACGCCGACTCCCGGAAGGCGGGCGCCGCTGCTGTCGGTGACGTCTCCAACGAGAGCTCCAGTCGTCGACTGGGCGACGGCCGCGGTGCTCAGGCCGAAGACCAGGACGATCACGACAGCTCCCAACAAAACTCGTTTCATGGGATCCTCCAAATTCAATTAAGTGCCCAGATTCGGTAATGAAAGTTTTTTTCGTCCGCGAGGGACTTCGCCGGTCGTTCGCGTGGGGGTGGGGTCAATCGCCACGACTCGGCCTTCGTGGGAGTTTAAATGAATGTGGTATAAAAACGCATCATGAAAACCCTTATCAACGCCGCAATGCTGGTTGCCGTCCTCTCCGTCGCTCAGGATCGAACGACCGTTCAGGCGCCCCTCCTGCAGGTGGATCCTTTGTGGCCGAAGCCGCTGCCGAACCACTGGGTGCTCGGAAGCACGATCGGCGTTTCCGTGGATGCGCAGGACCACGTCTGGATTCTCCATCGGCCCGAAACCGTCGAGGACAATTTCAAGGCCGCCACGTTCAACCCGCCGATCGGCATCTGCTGCATACCGGCGCCCCCTGTTCTCGAATTCGATCAGGCCGGCAACCTCGTCGGTCATTGGGGCGGCCCCGGACCCGGATACGAATGGCCGGAATCCAATCATGGCATCACCGCCGATTTCAAAGGCAACGTCTGGATCGGCGGCAACGGCGCCAGCGATGCCCAGGTGCTGAAGTTCACCCGCGACGGAAAGTTCCTGCTTCAGATCGGCCATAAGGGCAAGAACGGCGGCAGCAACGACACCGAGAATCTCGGCAAGCCCGCGAAAATCTGGGTGGACGCCTCAACCAACGAAGCCTACATCGCCGACGGCTACGGCAACCGCCGCGTCATCGTATACGACGCGGACTCCGGCAAATACAAACGGCACTGGGGAGCCTACGGCAGCAAACCCGACGACACCGATCCCGGCGCCTATAAACCCGGCGCGCCGCTCGCCAAACAGTTCCGCAACCCCGTCCACTGCGCCGACGTTTCAAAGGACGGCTTCGTGTACGTTTGCGACCGCATGAACGACCGCATCCAGGTGTTCACCAGGGAAGGCAAGTTCATCAAAGAAATGTCGATCGCCAGGAACACCCTGCGCTCGGGCTCGGTCTGGGACATGGAGTTTTCGAAGGATCCCCAGCAGAAGTACCTCTACGTCGCTGACGGCGTGAACGAGAAAATCTACATCGCCTTGCGCGACTCCCTCGAAGTACTGACCAGCTTCGGCGACGGAGGCCGCCAGCCGGGACAGTTCTTCGGAGTCCATAACCTGGCCGTCGACTCGAAAGGCAACCTGTACACCACCGAGACCTACACCGGCGCCCGAGTCCAGCGATTCATCTATAAAGGA
>JAHFTY010000312.1:1533-3970 GCA_023265365.1 Acidobacteriota bacterium | reverse complement strand
CGGGCGGCGCTCAATGACGCGATTCGCGCGTGCGTCGACACGATCAATGCGCGGCCGATGAAGGTCGTGGGCGTGAGCCGGCGCGCCCTCTTCGAGCAGCTCGATCGGCCGGCACTTCGTCCCTTACCCTCGACGCGCTATGAGCTGGCGGAATGGAAACCCTGCATCGTCAACATCGATTACCACGTCGAGATCGATCACAACTTCTACAGCGTGCCGTACCAACTCGTGCATGCACGCGTGGACACGCGCTTTACCCAGGCCACCGTCGAAGTGTTTTTCAACGGGCGGCGCAGCGCCTCCCACGCGCGCCTCACCGGCCGCGGCCGATTCGCCACGCAGGTGGCGCACATGCCGCGGGCCCACCGCGCGCACGGCGAATGGACGCCGTCCCGGCTGATTGCCTGGGCCGAACAGACCGGCGCGGCGACCGGCCGGCTGGTGGCCGGCATGTACGGGTCAAGAACCAGGTCGCCCGGCCGCGAGAACGCTTCAATCGCGGCGCCAGCGAATTGAGGCGAGAATCGCGCTGGGTACCGATAGAACGTATGCGTGAGGCCGCTTACCGGCGCTCGGTCGCAAGCAGCTCGGCGAACCAGCTGGAATGCCTCGTCGCTCTTACCGAAAGCGTGCTCGGCTTCCGTGGACAACTCAAACCCCTTCTTTCTGACGCAAGGCCTGAATCGCTTCTTCGATAATCACGCTCTGCTGGACCTGGCGTCGGCCGGCCCCGGCTTCAAGGCGCTTGGCGGAAATTCGATCCAGGGAGGCGACGGCCGAGCGCGAGAGGCTGACCGTCACCTTCACTTTTGCCGCCGGTTTTTCGGTCTTTTGACCAGGCACGAACGCCATCCTACAGCAATACGTTTCGGCTGTATGTACGAAAAGCTGTAAAGACGGCTTGCCATCGTGCTGGGAGTATTGTCCTATGGCGAAAGGACAGCGTAGGTCACGAGGCGGCGCAGCTCAAACCAAACGCTATTTTCGAGCGAAGCCGGTCACGACCTTAGAAATTCCGCAATGTATTGATAATCCTGAGTTTGGGAGGATCGAGAAGCAGGCTCCGTCCGGGAGTTCGTGAAAGCGCTGCTACTTCACTTTCGCCTTCGCCTTCTTCCGTTCCGCCCAGTACCTCTTCATCCGCTCTGAGACCGCCTTCCGTGCCGCCGCCGACATCTTGCGAGTGCGCTTGGCGGCCTTCTCAACCGTGCGACGAACAGCACGTCTCCGTTGAGGCAACGCCAGTTCTGGGAACGTCCGTTCGATGGCGATGATTTCTGCGCGAAGCTGTTTTATCGTCGCTTCCGCCCCTGCTCGTGCCCACTCACGCAGGCGTTCGGTACTGACTCCGGTCGTCGGTCTGGCCACGTGTCCTCCTGAAGAGCGAAACAGCGGATTCTACCTCACGCCACGTCCAACACCCTTGCGCTGAACGGCTTCGCTGGCCTGCCGTCGATCATCATGCGAACGTAGATGTGATAGTGCGGCAGGTTCATTAGGTCGTCCGGCGAAAACACGGGCGTGAACTCCCTGGCGAGCATCGCGGCATCCTTGGCCCCAACACGGAACGTAACGAGATTTCCTACGTTGCCGAGAACGGCTCCCAGGAGCCGCGAATCGAGCGGGTCGAGATACTGCATGGCCAACGTCAGGCAGAGGCGGTATTTCCGCGCCTCGGACAGAATCGTGTCCACGCTCGCGGTCGCGAACATCGGGAACTCGTCGATGTACATGTAGAAGTCGCGGCGTTCCTCCGGCGCCTGATCACTTCTGCTCAACGCGGCCAGCGCGAACTTGCCAATCAGCGTCGCTCCCAATAGCATCGAAACATCTCGGCCAAGCCGGCCAACGGACAGATCGGCGATGAACACCTGCCCCTTGTCCATGATGGCTCTCGGATCGATATCTCCCTTCGGGTCCTCGAAGACCTTCCGCAACACGGGATTGATGAGAAATTCGCCGAGCTTGTTCTGGATCGGCGCGATGGCTTCAGTCCGGTAGCCCTTTGAGTACTGGCTAAACTCCTCCGTCCAGAACCGTTTCAGGATCGGGTCATCGATTCGAGCCATTACGGACGTTCTGAACTCGGAGTCGTTGAGAATCCGGAGCGTGTCCAGAAGCGTAAAGCCCGGTCGCTCGGTCAGCGTCAGGAGCACGGCGCGCAGAATGTATTCCAAACGCGGTCCCCACGCCTTCTGCCAAATGTGTTGAAAGACGGTGATGAGTTCGGAGACGACCAGATGCCGTTGCTCCGGCATGGTTACATGCAGCGGGTTGAATCTCAGGCGATTTGTCGGGTCTCCGGGATTGAAGACGATGACATCCTTGCGCCATGATGGCAGCGACTCAACGGCGATTCGCGCTAGGTCTCCGTGCGGGTCCAACACGGCGACACCTTCACCAATGCAAAGGTCGCCCTTGATCAAGTGCGACAGCA
>JAHFTY010000312.1:0-1488 GCA_023265365.1 Acidobacteriota bacterium | reverse complement strand
CGCGATCGTCGCCGCGAAAATCGACTCTTGCGAATGGGGTGATAGGATCATGCATGATTAAGAGGACGACCTCGGCGCCACGCGGTTCGAAGTCGTCGGTTATCGGCAATCGCCGTCGGACTGTTCTAATCGGCTACGCGGCCTGCTTGTACGACTCCCGTCCGTGTCGTATGATGGCTAAAAGCCTCCGAATCTCAGCAATCAGTGTGTTCGGATTATCTTTGATGGAGGGCACTGCATCGGATGAGCGGCCATCGAAGGTGCCAATCGTCCTGAATAGAAGCCCTTGTTCAGCGGTTCGAACTCCCTGAAGAACATATCCGGCGGGAAGCATGAGCCGGCCCAACCCTCGTTTTGTTAACAACCCTCCGGACCGCCAGAATGCGCCGAGATCAGAGAGCGATTCGGTCAACTGCCGCATTTCATCGGCTGTCATAGTGAAATTGCTTTCGGTCGCCTGGTCCGCACGGATGCGATCCATCTGCGACCTCAGCCGCTCTCGCTGCCTTGTGAATTCGTCATTGGAGAGCAGTTTGGCAACCCGTATATCTATCAGCTCCTGAAGGCGACGGTCGAGTTCATCGTGCGTAGCTCGACGCCTCTTGGCGGCGGCTATCCTTTCGGCATTCTTTTCGGCATGCGCGGTGATCGCCTCGCTCAGAAGATTCAACGCCACGTAATGAGGAACGGACGATTCGGTCAACAACTGCTCGAACTCTTCGTGTACGGCCGCCGCGGCATAGGTTCGGGTTCTGGTTGAGCAATCCCGATTGAAGCACTGGTAGTACGCGTACCTCTTGCGCCGGCCCTTGGCGTAGTACCCGGTCATGAGGTGTTGGCACGACGGACAACGGACAAGTCCTCTGAGCGGAAACGACTCGTGGATTCTGTGATGGGACTCCACGTCGTGGCTTCGCCTGGCCACGACATCCTGAACAAGCGCGAACTCCTCGTCGGAGACCATCGGAAAATGGCGCCCCGGATATTCGGTGCCGGTCCAAGGATCGCGAAGGATTCCTTTGTAGTACTGATTCCGAAACATGTGGTCCAGCAACTGAGGGCTCACCAGTTGACCGCGGTACCCATGGATGCCCCAGCTGCGGAGAAGTCGAACGATGTCCGCTTTGGTATAGGCGCCGGTGGCAAAGAACTTCCACGCTTTCTGAATGGCGCTGAACCGCCTGGGGTCCGGACTATCCGGTTGCCTCTTCTTGCCGGCCCGCGGCGGGAGGTATCCGAGCGGCGGATGCCACGGGAAGATTCCTTCCTGGATGCGCCGCTGCATACCCTGAATCGTCCGGAGCGCTCGAATGTCGTTGTCGAATTGCGCAAAGCCGGCCAGGATGGTTTCCATCAGCTTGCCATTCGGGTCGGCCTGGATCGGTTCGGTAACGGAGACGACCTTCACGCCGACTTTTCGTAGAGCGGCTTTGATCGCGTAGTGGTCCTCGACGTTCCTGGCGAAGCGGTCGACCTTCCACACGAGCA
>JAHFTY010000311.1 GCA_023265365.1 Acidobacteriota bacterium | reverse complement strand
GCCCTGATGGTGGCCTTCCTCATTGTGTCGCGGCTTCTGGATCGGGGCTACGCGGCGGGGAACGCGATTGCGGGAACGTGCATCCTTATTCTTATGGCCGACCCGCTCGCGCTCTGGGATTCCAGTTTTCAGATGACGTTTGCGGCGGTGGGCGCGGTGGTTGGATTGGGATCGCCCCTGGTGAAGTGGTCGCTGGGCTGGCTCCAGGAGGCGATCGCCGACTTCGACGACACGTCGCGCGACGCGCGGCTCACGCCCGCAGTGGCGGATTGGCGCGTCGCGCGGCGCCTCTGGTGCGAGTTGTGGGGCCTTCCGCACTGGGTGGTGACGCTGCCGTGGCGGCTGGTATTGTCGCTCGGCGAGATTGCGATTGTTTCGATCTGCGTGGAACTGGTGTTTGTGGTGTTCATGGCAGAGTCGTTTCATCGGATCTCTCCCATTTCGCCGCTTCTGAATGTCCCTGCCGCTCTTGTCGCGGCTGCGGTGACGCCGCTGGGACTGGTCATCATCGTTTTGCCGGAACCGTTGTCGGGGATCGCCGCCTTCGTTTCGATCCAGCTTCTGCACGGGCTGACATGGATGACCGGCGTTGCGCTGACACTGCCGGGCGCGACGTTTCGCGTTCCGTCAACGCCGATGTGGGTCTGGTGTCTGTATGCACTCAGCGTTGTCCTTCTGGTTGGCGCCGTTTATCGACGGGTTCGCTGGGTCTTTGGCATGGCGTGCTGTTTGATCCTCGGGTTTCAGGCAGCAATCACGCTGGCCAACTTTTCCGAAGCGCCACCGCGGGATGTAACGCTCACCTTTATCGATGTCGGGCAGGGCGATTCGATCCTGGTGGAGATCCCGAATGGCCGGCGGATGCTGGTCGACGGTGGCGGCGTTTCGGCCGGACGCTTTCTGAATCTCCGGGACGAGGCCACCTTTTCGATGGGCGAAAACGTGGTGAGTCCGTTTCTGTGGTCAAAAGGGCTGAGACGGCTGGATGTTCTTGTGTTAACGCATGCACATAACGACCATATCGATGGGTTGCTGGATGTCATTGAGAATTTTGAAATTGGAGAACTCTGGCTCGGCCGGAATCCCATGGTTCCCGCCTACCGCCGCTTGCTGGGCCGGGCGATGGAGAAGCAGATTCCCATCCGATGGGTGGTTGCCGGGGACGTGATTCCATTTCAGAATCGAACCACACCGGCGCTTCGCGCCACACCTCTATTGAAAGGGAAAGTCACAGTGCTTCACCCTCCGGCGAACTGGAAGCCGAAGAAGGCGGCGCAGAATGACGACTCGGTGGTTCTTCTCATCGACACGGGCAAAACGACCGCGCTCCTGACCGGCGACATTGAAAGGCGAATCGACGCGCCCGAAGCGGTCGACGTTCTCAAGGTTTCCCATCATGGCAGCCGAGGGGTTCGACTGCTGGTTCGATCCAAAATCAGAATCGTTTCGGTGGGTGCGAACAACCCTTTCGGCCACCCGCATCCATCTGTGCTTCCAGCGTTTAGGACCGATAGGCTGGGAGCCATAACGGTAACGCTTGCCAGTCCCGCGGCCGATGGGTTAAGCTGGCGCTTCTTTGAGAGGCCACTAATCACCAGATCAAAAATCGATGAGTAGTGGCCTTTTGGTTTCGGGGGTATTTTGAAGGCAAAAAACGTCGTCATCTTTTCCATCTTCGCTCTGGCTTCGTGCAAGCCGGCGCCGATGAAGCAGGTCCGGGTCAGTCCCCCGCCGATGCCTGTCGTTGAGCCGCACGTGGATCCCGTGGTATCCCCCTTGGGAACGGTCCTTCAGCAAAACCCGAAAATCGATCCCGTGGGCCTCGCCATCGTTGAGGCGCGGCTCCGGTTCGAACATGGCGAAGAACTGGTGCGGGAAGGCTTCCTGAAACGAGCCAAGGAAGATTTTGACGGTGCGCTGGACCTGCTGCTGGATTCGACCGGCCTCTACCCGAACAATGCCAGGCTTGACCGGGAAATCACCGACCTGACCGGCAAGATCCACATGTATGAGATGACGGCTTTCAAGGACGGCGACGGCTTTACCGACCAGAAGCAGGAACACGCTGCCATCGACGACCTGGAAAACATCACGACTTTCCCCTCTCCGATCGATCCCAAGTTCAAGAAAGAAGTCGAAGCCGAGCTCGCGGAAATCTCGCACGACCTTCCGATCGAGATCAACGACCGTGTTCTGAACTTCCTCGACTACTACCAGAACGGCCGCGGCCGCACTTTCATCGAACTGGGCCTGGAGCGCGTGGGCCGATACCAGCCGCTGATCGAAAAGATCCTTAAAGAAGAAGGAGTGCCTCAGGACCTGATTTACCTGTGCCAGGCCGAAAGCGCATTCGTCCCCCGAGCGCTCTCCCGCGCGAAGGCGAAGGGAATGTGGCAGTTCATTTCGTCGCGCGGTAAAGAATACGGGCTGAAGCAGAACTGGTGGATCGACGAGCGCTCCGACCCTGAAAAGTCCACCCGAGCGGCGGCGAAACACCTGAAGGATCTGTATCAGGAGTTCGGCGACTGGTATCTCGCGATGGCCGCTTACAATGCCGGCCCGATGCGGATCACGCGCGCCATGAGCAAAACGGGCGCCTCCGATTTCTGGAAGCTGGCGGAGAAGAAAGCGCTGCCGAAAGAAACCATGAATTACGTTCCGACGATCCTTGCGTTGACGATCATCGGAAAGAACCCGGAAAAGTACGGTTTTACCGTCACGCCGGCATCGCCCCTGGAAGTGGATCGGGTGCCGGTGGACAAACCCACGGATCTGCGGGTCATTGCCGAAGCGATCCATGTCTCCGTGGATGACTTGAAGGAGTTGAATCCCCACGTCCTGCGCGGCACGACTCCTCCCGACGATCCCGAATTCGAACTGGTTCTGCCCAAGGGTTTTGCCGACATCTTCAAGGAACAGATCGCGACGTTGCCTGCCGCCAAGCGCGTGCTTTTCCGCTACCACACGGTGGGCCGGAACGAGACGCTGTCGACAGTCGCGCGAAAGTACGGCACGACGTCAAAGGAGTTGGCCGCGGCGAATAGCCTCTCCACGAAGAGACCGCTGCGAGTGGGTCAGGAACTGATGATTCCGATGAGCGGCGGAGGCCCCGCCACGGCGCCGGTGGCGTCAACAGCGAAATCGTACACCGTCCGCAGCGGCGACACGCTCTCCAGGTTGGCGGCGCGTTTCGGCGTTTCGACGCAGGATCTGAAAACGTGGAATCGCCTCTCGACGACCCGGCTTGCGGTCGGCAAGAAACTGGCCGTCGCAGCTCCGGCCGTCGCGGCGGCAGACAGCAAGTCCATCACGCATAAGGTCAAAGTGGGCGAAACGCTCAACAAGATCGCCACGGCGTACAAAACCACCGTGGCCGCCATTCTTTCCTGGAACAAAAGCAACGACCTGAGCGTCCTCCATCCTGGGGACCTGATCACGATTATTCTCGGACAACGGTAGAGTCGCCGGACGAAGACTTTTTCCGCGGACCGGCGGGACGGTTCGTTATTCCTGGATTAACACCACCCCGGCGCTTCGCGCCACCCCTCCTCGTCGAGGAGGGGAAACCACACGGGGAAATTCCCCTCCTCGCGGTGGGAAAACCGGCTCGGGAAATTCCCCTCCTCGTCGAAGTGGGGAAACAGACTCGGGGAATTTCCCCTCCTCGACGAGGAGGGGTGGCGCGAAGCGCCGGGGTGGTGTTAATCAGTGCTACCTTTTAGAAATCACGGCGTCTAAAAACCCGTGACCATGGAACTCACTTTGAAAAGGGCCGCACAACGCGTACACGACTCGGAAGACGAGAAGCTGCTCATCGAACAAGCGCAGACTGGCAGTCGCGAAGCTTTTGAAGAACTGGTCCGACGGCATGACCGGGACATTCTGCGTCTCGCGTATCACATGCTGGGTAACCGGGAGGAGGCCCGGGAAGTTTACCAGGAGACCTTTCTGAAAGCCTACCGCTCGCTCAACCGTTTTCGT
>JAHFTY010000024.1 GCA_023265365.1 Acidobacteriota bacterium | reverse complement strand
GTGAATATGAAAGCCTGGAGGGACTTTTCCCCGCCTTGGCCAAGGCCGGGGTGGTATCCCTTCATCCGTAGGTCTGAGTGGCGGTTTCAACCGCGGATTGTCCTCTGAGGAAATCGAAGTCGCAGCCGTCTTCGGCCTGCAGCACATGATTCAGAAAGATGTGGCCGTATCCTCTTTTGTACTTCGGGGGGCGGGGCCGCCAGTCTTCCAGTCTCCGTGCGATTTCGCGGTCTTCCACCTTGAGTGTCAGCCGCCGGTTGCGGACATCCAGTTCGATGCGGTCGCCGGTCCGGACGGCGGCCAGCGGCCCGCCGACGGCGGATTCGGGAGAGATGTGGAGAACGGCGGTTCCGTACGCGGTGCCGCTCATGCGCGCGTCGCTCAGCCGGACAATGTCCATCACGCCGCGGGCGAGCAGTTTTTTCGGGATGGGAAGGTGACCCCACTCGGGCATTCCCGGCGCGCCTTTGGGGCCGGCGTTTTTGAGGACCATGACGGAGTCTTCATCGATGTCGAGGTCCGGATCGTCCACACGGCGATGCAACTCCTCGAAATCCTCAAAAACAATCGCGCGGCCTTCATGTTGCAGCAGCCTTTCGGTGGCGGCCGTTTGTTTCAGAACCGCGCCATTCGGACAGAGGTTTCCGCGCAGCACCACCAGTCCGCCATCGGCGCGGAACGGCTGGTTTCGCGCCGCAATCACTTCGCGATTCACGACCTCGGCGTCAATGAGATTCTCCCGGACCGTTTTTCCGGAAACCGTCAGCTCATCGAGGTGCAGAAGGTCCGTGATCTCGTTCATCATGGCCGGCAATCCTCCGGCGTAATAAAAATCTTCCATCATGAACCGGCCGGCGGGCTTGAGATTCACGAGCCACGGGGTATCGCGTGAGAGGTCGTCGAAAATGGAGAGCGGCAGGTCGACGCCGATCCTTCCCGCGATGGCGATGAGGTGAATCACGGCGTTGGTGGATCCGCTGATCGCGTGCAGAACGCGGATGGCGTTTTCGAAAGCCTTGCGCGTCAGGATATCGGACGGCCGGATGTTCCGGTTCACCAGTTCGACGATCTGGCGGCCCGCCGTTTCGGCGGCCTGATAGCGGCGCGAATCCGCGGCGGGAATGGCGGCGGCGCCGGGAAGGGTCATGCCGAGAGCTTCGACCATGCAGGCCATCGTGGAGGCGGTGCCCATCACCATGCAATGTCCCGCGCTGCGGCCGACACAGCTTTCCACTTCCTGCATCTCCTCTTCCGTCATGCGGCCGCCGCGCATCTCTTCGTTGATCTTCCAGCAGTCGGTCACGCCGACTTCCCGGTTGCGCCACCGGCCGTTGAGCATCGGGCCGCCGGTGATCATCAGGGCCGGCACGTTCACGCTGGCCGCGCCCATCAGGTTGGCGGGGACGGTCTTGTCGCAGCCCGCGAGCATCACGACGCCGTCGATGGGGTTGGCGCGAATGGTTTCCTCCACGTCCATCGACATGAGATTGCGGTAGAGCATGGCCGTCGGTTTCATCAGGGCTTCGCCGAGCGACATGGTCGGGAATTCGAGGGGGAATCCTCCGGCCTGCCAGACGCCCCGCTTGACCGCGTCGGCAACAAGTCTCAAATGAGCGTTGCAGTTGGTCAACTCACTCCAGCTGTTCGATATGCCGATGACCGGACGGCCCTTGAAGACCTCGTCGGTGAAGCCTTCCGTTTTGACCCACGCCCGGTGCAGGAATCCGTCGACATCTCGCCGTCCAAACCAGTTTTCGCTTCTGTACATGGCGCTTCATTCTACAGCTTCCCTACGATAAAATTCGGGCTCTTTGGTCGGACCGCCCCGGCGCTCCGCGCCACCCCTGATCGTTAAGGAGGGAAATCGGGATGAATGCTCGTGGGTTTTCCCCTCCTCAACGGGTTGGCGCGAAGTTCCGGGGTGGCCGGTCGAGAATGAGGTTTTTCCAATGACGTTGTTCGCACTACTGCTGCTTTTATGGAGTCCCGCGGGGACAGACAAAATCGATTACGAAACGGCCCATCTCGAACGCAAGCTCCAGGCCATCAAAGTCACGGACAAGATCAACGTTGACGGCCGCATCGAGGAACGCGCGTGGGAGTCCGCCCCGCTCGCCACCAATTTCATCCAGAACGAGCCGAGCGAGGGGGAGCCGGGCACCGAAAAGACGGAAGTCCGGATTCTTTACGATAACGAGAACATCTATTTCGGCCTGTTCGCCCACGACTCGCAGGCGAAAAAAGTGGTCATCAGCGACCTGAAAAAGGATTTCAGCTCGGGCGACAGCGACAGCTTCGAGATCGTGCTCGACACGTTTCACGACCTGCGGAACGGTTATCAGTTTGCCGTCAATGCCGCCGGCGCGAAGTGGGACGCCCAGATGATCAACGAGGGCCGGGAGATCAACTCGAGCTGGGACGGCGTCTGGACCGTGAAGACCCGAGTCACCGGCGACGGGTGGACGGCGGAGATCGCCATTCCTTTCAAGACGCTGAAATTTCGCGACGACGATGTCCAGACCTGGGGCATCAACTTTCATCGCAATCTTCGAAGCAACGTCCGGAATGAAGACACCTTCTGGTCGCCGCTGCCCCGCATTTACAACATCCAGCGGGTGTCGATTGCCGGAACGCTCGAAGGTCTCGAAGGCGTCCGTCCCGGATCCAATCTCCGCTTCAAGCCCTACGTGATCGGCAGCTACGCGCAAAACGCCGCCCACGTGGGCGACCGGAAGTCGGACGCCGGCTTCGACGCGAAATACGGAGTCACGTCCGGCCTGACCTGGGACTTCACGTATCGCACCGACTTCTCGCAGGTCGAGGCGGACGAGCAACAGGTGAACCTGACCCGGTTCAGCCTTTTCTTCCCCGAAAAACGCGACTTCTTCCTCGAGAACTCCGGCACCTTCCAGTTCGGCGTCGCCAATGACCGGGGCGGCGGCGCGGGCGGAGGAGGCGGAGGAGGCGGAGGAGGGGGCGGCGGCGGCCGCCAGAACACGATCGGCAACGACATGATCTTCTTTTTCAGCCGGAACATCGGTTTGTCGTCCACCGGCGACGCCATTCCGATTCTCGGCGGAACGCGGCTGACCGGCCGTGCGGGACGTTTCGAGGTCGGCCTGTTGAACATGCAGCAGCGCCGCTCCGGATCGAACAACGCCGTGAATTTCAGCGTGCTGCGGCTGCGCCGGAACATCCTGCAGAACTCGGATATCGGCGTCATGATGACCGGCAAGGAAGTCATGAACTCGCCGAACTACAATCGCGTGATCGGGGCCGACGCGAACTTCCGCTTCGGCCGGTACACCAGCCTGAACACCTATCTTGCGAAAGCGATCACCCCTCTCCGGCAGGATCATCAAACCGCGAGCCGCGCGTCGTTCAGTTACATCGACCAGCGGTGGAATTACAGAACGTCGTTTACGAATGTCGAGCAGAACTTCAGGAACGAAATGGGCTTCGTGCCGAGGCTGGGCGTGCGCAAAACCGCTTCCTATCTGGGAGTCACGTTCCGTCCGAAGCGTTTCCGCAAGTTGCTCCGGCAGATCTTTCCGCACTCGCAGATCGACTATGTCCTGAACAAGGACGGCAAGCTGGACACCCGGTACATCGACTATCACCTGCCGTTCAACTTCCAGAACGGCGCGTTCATCGAGATCGGCGCCAACCCGTCGCTGGAACTGTTGACGAATCCCTTCACCATCAACCGGACGCGCAACATCGCGATTCCCGCGGGCCGGTACACGTACAACGAATACTTCTTCACCGGGAACACGGACCGGAGCCGCAAACTCTCGGGCAACGCGCGTGTGGGAGCCGGCACGTTCTACACCGGCAACAAGAAGACCTACAACATGGGCGCCACATTCCGGGCCAACTATCGTCTGAACACGTCGTTCAGCTACTCGAAAAACAGCATCGATCTGCCGCAGGGCAAGTACAAGACGAACCTGCTGTCCACACGCCTGAACTACAGCTTCTCCACCACGATGTTCGTGAACGCGCTCATCCAGTACAACGACGACGCCCGGCAATGGAGTTCGAACATCCGCTTCAACATCATTCACCGGCCGCTGAGCGACATCTTCGTGGTGTACAACGAGCGTCGCGGCTCCGTGACCCACAGCCTGATCGACCGTGCGCTGATTGCGAAGGTAACGTACATGATGTCGAGATAGCGCATGGCGATCTCGCTCATTTACGATCCTGCATACCTGAAGCACACCACGGGACACCATCCCGAAAAGGCCCGGCGTCTCGAAGTGATTCTCGAGTCGCTGGAATCCGACGGCCTTTCGAACCGTCTCCGGAACGTCGAACCGGTTTCCGCCGGGATCGGCGACCTCCTCCGCTGCCACCGCGAGCCGATGGTGGCTCACGTCCGCGAGCTTTGTGAACGCGGCGCTCCCTACCTCGATGCGGATACCCAGATCAGCCGCGAGTCCTACGACGTGGCGCGGCTTGCGGCCGGCGGTGCGATGACGGCGGTGGACGAAGTGATGAAAGAGGACGGCGGACGCGCCTTCTGCCTGGTGAGGCCTCCCGGCCACCATGCGACGGCCGATCATGCGATGGGCTTCTGTCTCTTCAACAACGCGGCCGTCGCCGCCCGTTACGCGCAGGCCAAATACGGAGTCGAGCGCGTCCTCATCATCGATTGGGACGTTCATCACGGAAACGGAACCCAGGAAATCTTCTGGACCGATCCCACGGTCTTTTACTTTTCAACTCATCAATACCCCTGCTACCCGGGAACCGGGTCGTCCGGAGAACGCGGCGCCGGAAAAGGCGAAGGCTTTACCCTGAACGTTCCATTGACTGCAGGCACTGCCGGACGCTCGCACCGGGATGCATTCCGGGACGCTCTTGGCCACATTCAGGACAAGTTTCCCCCCGACCTGATCATCATTTCCGCCGGCTTCGATTCACGGCGCGGCGACCCCCTCGGCGATCTGATGCTGGACGACTCGGATTTTGCGGAAATGACAAAAGAGGTTCTTCGCGTTTCCGAAAAACATGCCGCCGGCCGGGTAATCGGGCTTCTTGAGGGCGGTTACAACCTCGACCTGCTTGGCGGCAGTGTGAAGAGTCATATCCGCGCGCTGCTGTAACCGGTCCCGAATTGGCCCTCCCCTCGGGTCATGACTTCAGGCGGAAGTCCGGTATTGAAGCCTGCGGAAGAAAACGACGAAAACAAGGGGTTTCCCAGGTCCGCCTAGTTTCGAAAAATGGAGTCGAGCCACATTCCTCGCTCCCGTCTCCAGGAGTTGGCGCAGGACGCCGTGCTCTGGGACCGGGCGGAGGCGGATCATCTGAAGCATTGCGAAACCTGCCGTGCGCTCCTTCGCGCCTATGCCGACGAGCGCCGGAAACGGACCAAATCTCCGCGTTCGGGCAAAGCCAATTAGGAGTTTTGCCCGCTGTGGGCGTCGGATTCCATGTGAACCCCTCCGATCTTGTCCCGGCTCCTGCACGATGGTCCTGGATTCCAGCGATGTGATCTGCCGGAAGGTGTGGTTTTGACATGAAACCGTCGAGTCGCAGGAGGAGGACTTTTCCCCGCCTTGGCCAAGACGGGGTGCCGCGAAGCGTCGGGGCGGTTCGTTCAACAAAAACCACTTCAGAACGGCACCACCCCGGCGCTTCGCGCCACCCCTCCTCGTCGAGGAGGGGAAAACGCTTTTCCCCGATTTCGCTTCATTGGGACAGCAGTGCCTCGACGACGAGGGAAAATACTTTTCGCTTTTCCTCGATTTCGCTTCATTGGGACAGCAGTGCCTCGACGACGAGGGAAAATACTTTTCGCTTTTCCTCGATTTCGCTTCATTGGGACAGCGGTGCCTCGACGACGAGGGAAAATACTATTGGGACAGCAGCGCTCCGCCGACGAACCTTGACGACGAATCCTGGCCACTCTCAACGTTCCGTTCAAATTCAAAAACTTCAGACATTCGATCTGAGGCGCCCGCAGCAGATTCGCCGCTTGCGGGCACTGCGGGAAAAAGGCTAGCATTTTGAGTTTTCCTCGGTCTAATTAGCCCGAATTAGGGGCATGGTGGCAGGATGAAATCCAGGATTCTTTGTATCGTTGTTGCAATTCTTATGTTTCGACCGGCGTACGCCGGGACTTCCAAAGACCAGACGTACGGGCAGATTCCCCTTTCTTTTGAAGCAAATTAGGGCCAGCTGGATCGCCGGGTCCGTTTCCTTTCCAGAGGGCCGGGATACGGCGTATTCCTCATGGATGACGGCGCCCTGATCCGTCTTTTGGGCAGGGCCGGAGAGCCGAACGCCAACGTCCGGATGAGACCGGCGGGGGCCGTTTCGAGGCCGGCGATCTCGGGCCTCGAGCCGTCCGCCGGGAAGACTCATTATTTGATGGGTTCGAATCCAGCCGGCTGGACCACGGATGTAGCGACGTATTCGCGGGTTCGGTATGCCGGTATTTATCCGGGAATCGATCTGACGTACTACGGCAACCAACGCCAGCTGGAATACGATTTCCTGATTCAGCCAGGCTCTCGCCCGGAGACCGTCGAAATGCAATTCGACGGCGTCCGTGGAATCGGGATCGACGACGAGGGCGGCCTCGTCCTCCGGACCGCGGCCGGCGATATCCGCCAGCCGCGGCCGGTTGTGTATCAGGAGGATGGCGGGCGAAGAATTCCCGTGAAGGGAGAATATGAGCTTCGTGGCGGGCACAGAGCCGGTTTCCGGATTGGCGTGTATGACCGGACGAAACCTCTCACGATCGATCCGGTGATCGTCTATTCGACCTACTTCGGCGGCACAAAGACCGGAGCTTTGGTTGGCGATCAGGCGAAAGCCATCGCGGTCGATTCTGCCGGAAGTGTTTACGTCACGGGAGTGACCTTCTCGACGGATCTGTTGAACGTCAACGCCGCCCAGACCACGCAGCATGGCGGCACGGACGCGTTCGTCTTCAAGCTGGATCCGACCGGGACGGTATTGTTGTATGCGACGTATTTCGGAGGCCTCGGCAATGACGAGGGTCATGGCATTGCCATCGACGGCGCAGGCAACGCTTACATCACGGGCTATACGTCCTCCGATAATCTGCCGACCACGCCCAATGCCGCCCAGCGTTCGCGTGCCGGAAACGAGGATGCGTACCTGCTGAAGTTGAATCCTGCCGGCAACACCATGCTCTATTCGACATTCCTTGGCGGATCCGGCGACGATCGAGGTTATGGAGTCGCGCTCGACACCAAAGGCGGGATCTACATTGCGGGTTCCACGGGTTCCGGTAATTTCACCGTGGCGAGCCCCTTTCAGGCGTCGAATGCCGGCGGGCTCGGCGACGTCTTCATCACGAAATTCGGCCCGACCGGGACCATTCAGTACTCCACCTACGCCGGGGGACGCGGCAACGACCAGCCCTACGGCATTGCGGTGGATGTGGCGGGCGCCGCCTACGTCGTGGGTCTGACGACTTCGGGTTGCCCGCCGGTCGATCCCGCGGCAAAGAACACGATTCCGTGCGACGCGAATGCCGGGCCCTTTCCCCACGTCAGGGCGTTTCAGGCCGACTTCGGCGGTGGATCGGACGACGCTTTTCTCCTGAAGCTTTCACCTGCGGGCAATTCGCTGGAATACTCGACTTTCCTGGGCGGCCTCGGCTCCGAAAACGCCACCCGCGTCGCCGTCAACGCCGACGGCATGGCGTGCGTGACGGGCTATACCAGCACCGACGTCACGGCTCCCGTGGCCTTTCCCCTCGTCAATCAACTGCAGCCGGCTCTCGGCGGCGGTTTCGACGCCTTCATCACCTGCTTTGCTCCAGACGGCCAGTCGTTGGTCCTGTCCACCTACTACGGCGGCGAAAGCAATGACAGCGGCGCCGGTATCGCTTTCGACGCGGCCGGCAATCTTTATGTGGCGGGCTATACCGAGTCCTTTTTGTTGCCGGCCGTCAATTCGGTGCAGGCCTCGTACGGGGGAAGCCGCGACGGATTTCTGCTGAGACTGAATCCCGGAGTTCCGAACGTCCTGTTCGCCAGCTACTTTGGCGGCGCCGGCATTGACGCGATTACCGGCCTGGCGGTGGATTCGTCTTCCAACGTTTACGTGACCGGATTGACCGCATCGACGAATTTCCCGCTCAAAAACGCGCTCCAGCCGCAGAACAACGGCGGATTCGACAGCTTTGTCGCCAAGGTCGCGACGGCCGACGTCGTGTCCGACTCGAACTTCAGCGTGACCGACCGTGGAGGCGTCGCGTTCAAGACAACCGGGGCGCGGAGTGACGCGGTGTTCGGGTATGCCGCCGCAGACGCGGCGCGCACGCCGCTGAACGGGCTCGCGATTCTGGAAGACAAGGCATCCCGCGGCCTGACTACCACGCAGGTCGGCATTACGGCGGAGGAAATGTCGCCAACCGGAAGGGTCTTCGTCGAAGTGACCAGCAAGGCGAGGTCGGTATTGTCCATCGCCAATCCCAGCGATTCCAATGCCAGCGTGGACTTCTTTTATACCGACGCTGCCGGGACGCCCGATCACTTCGCCACCGTCACGATTCCCGCCCACACGCATTTCTCGCGCTTCGTGACCGATGATCCCTTTGGTCTGCCGTTGGACTCGATCGGAACCATCAATTTCACGGCTTCCATTCCGGTCGCCGCCACCGCGTTCCGGACCTTGAACAACGAACGCAGCGATTTCCTGATCAGCAATACCCCGATCGCCAATCTGGCCCGGCCGCTGTCCGGCCGCCCGTCCACGATTCCCGAGTTCGCCGACGGCGCCAACTGGACCAGTCAGATCATTCTTGTGAATCCCAGCGAAGAACGGATGAACGGCGAAGCGCGTTTCTACAATCAGGGAAGCGTCTCCGCCGCCGGGATGCCGGTGGTGGTGGCCATCGATTCCTCGGGAAACTCCGCTTCCGTCCTGGAATATGACATCGCGCCTCGAAGCGTTCAGCGCATTCAAACGACGGGCGCTCCGGCGCGGTCGGCCTTCCCGTTCACCACCAACGGCGGATTCGCATTTCGGACCACAGGATCCGCCACCGATCAGGCGAATGGATTTGCCGTGGAAACGCCGGCCGCCGGGTCGGCGTGGAACGGTCTGGCCATCACCGAACTCCAGCAGAACGGCGCGACCGTGAGCCAGACCGGACTGCCGGCTCCTCCGCTGCGTCAAAACGGGCGATTTTTCGCCGAAAGCGCGGCTCAGGTTCAAACGACGATGACGATCGTGAATCCGGCGGACGGCGACGTCGGCGTGGATCTCTACTTTACGGACCAATCCGGAGTGTCCGCCAGTCCCGTCAAAGTGACGATCGGAGGCCGTGCGCAGTTCATCCAGTCCGTCGCCGCCGATCCGCTCAATATCGCGATCGATTCCGCGGGGACCGTGACTTTCAGCGCGTCGGCGCCCGTCGCCGTGAGCGTGATGCGAACGTTCACCAATGAGAAGGGCGAGTTTGTGACCAGCGCCATTCCGGTTGCCGACCTCAGTCGCGTGAGCGCACAGACGTCCGTCGCCCCGATTCTCGCCGATGGCGACGGGTGGACGAGTTCCGTCGTCCTGATCAATCCGACGGACCGGCAAATGTCCGGAGACGTGCGATTGCGCACGCAGGGCAGCGCCGCGGCCGCATCTGCTCCGCTGACGGTGGGCATCGGCGATGGTTCCTCGGCCGCCTCGGCGGTGGCGTACGATATTCCGCCGCGAAGCACCCGTAGGATCGAGACGTCGGGAACGGGCATTCGATCCGTTTTCCCCTTCTCCCGCCCGGTCGGTTTTGCGCTCAATACGACCCCAGCCGCTGCGGCTCAGACGACGGGATACGCTTCAGCCGTTTCGGCGACTTCCAATACATCGCTGAACGGGCTTCAGCTTCTGGACCATCTGGAGAGCGGCGCGATAACCGGCAGGGCCGTCACGATTTCCAATCCACTTTTCCGCTCGGGCCGGTTTTTCATTGAAGGAACCGCGGCGGTCAAGTCCCTGGTTGCGATTGCCAACCCTTCCGATACCGAAGCGTCCGTGAACCTCTTTTTCACCGATTCGGCCGGCGCTCCGAATTACTTCAGTTCGGTGACGGTGGCCCCGCGAGCGCAGTTCTCGGGTTTCGTCAGCGACGCGCCTCTGAGCATTCCGGCAGGATCGGCAGGGACCGTCAGCTTTACTTCATCGGTGCGGGTGGCTGTGAGCGCCTTCCGTTATTACACCAACGACAGCGGGCGACTGACCGTGAGTTCGACGCCCATTGCGGATTCCACGCAGACAACGGCTCAACCCAGCGTCATTCCCTACTTCGCGGACGGAGCAAACTGGTACACGCAAATCGTTCTGGTCAACAGCGGGGAAACCCGGATGAACGGCGAACTCCGTTTCTTCAGTCCGGGAAGCGGAGCGGCGCCCGGCGCGCCGGTGCTGGTCGCGATCGGCAGCGGCGACACATCGGCATCGGTCCTGGAATACGACGTTCCGCCGCGAAGCTTCCGGACGTTTCGAACCGCCGGCATCGCGGCCAACTTCACCGCCGGGTCGATTCAGGTGGCGCCCTTTGCGGGTACCGACACACCTCACGCTCACGCCATCCTGTCGATGCTCATTTCGGGAACCACGTTGTTCCAGACTGCCGTCGAAGCCCAGACGCCCGCAACGAGCGCCAGGATTTACGCGGAAGCGGCGGGAGATTTCGCCGGCGCCGCGAGAGGATCGACGCAGACGCTGATTGCGATGACCAACCCGTCTTCTTCGGTTTCAACCGTCCGGCTGAGTCTCACGTCGTTGGATGGAACGGCCATTGGAACGTCCGGTCCCATCTCCATACCGCCGAACGGCCAGGTGTCGCTTTTGATGAATCAGTTGCCGGGCTTCCAGAATCTGCCTTCGTCTTTCGCGGGAGTCGTGCAACTGACGACGGTTTCCGGTCCGCCTGTGACGGCGGTTGGATTTCTCGAGACCGTCAATTATTTCCAGCAGTTGATCGTCGCCACAACCGGCCCTTTGAAGGAAGACGCGAGCGCCGCGCAACTGGTGGTTCCCTATGTTGTGTCCGGCAACGCGTTCAAGTCTCAGTTGATTGTCGTGAACGGCGCCGCCGCACAAAGCGCTTCGGGCGTGCTGAGCTTCTTTGCCCAGGATTCCTCGCCCCTGAACATCGACGAATTCAAGATTGGATCCGTCTACGTTGTCCCATCGGCCGGCTCGAATGCGCCGGCCACGCACGTGGTGTTGCGCCGGCAGTTCGGCGGGACAACGTTGCTTGAAACCTCCGTCGATACTCGACCGGCCGGGTCGAGTTTCAAGCTGTACGCCGAGGCGTCCGGGGATTTCCTTTCGCGGACGCCGGGATCGACTCAAACGGCAATTGCCATTGCGAATCCCTCCGCGTCGCCGGCTTCCGTTCAAATCGAGCTCGCGAATCTGGAGGGGACCGCGCTTGCCGGACCGGCAGCCGTCACGGTTCCAGCCAACGGTGAAACGCTGATGTATCTGAACGAAATCCCGGGGTTTCAGTCCCTGCCTTCTTTCGATGCGGGATTCGTGCGTTTGACCACGGTCTCCCCGGCGAGTGTCGGCGTTGCCGGCTTTCGCGCTCTTTACAACTCTCGCGGAGACCTGCTCATCACCACAACCGGTCCTCTGTTTGAGGACACCGCGGCACCCGCCGCGCTGGTGTTGCCCTACATGACCGATGGAGGCGGATACAGCACACGCGTGATTCTGAGTTCGGGGGCGCCAAGACCGCAGGCCGCTTCGGGCGTTCTGCAATTCTTCGGCACCAACGGGGCGTCCCTCAATATGGATGAACTGAGGACGGGAAGCGTTCAAATCGTTCCGTTTGGCGGGACGACCACGCCGCATGCGCATTCGGTCGTCAGCTACGCTCCGAAGGGTGTGACGCTGTTTCAAACATCCATCGAGGCCCAGTGCCCGGCCTCATCGCTCCGGCTGTACGCCGAGTCCGCCGGCGATTTCGGCGCCGGCGAAGCTTTATCCCGGCGGACCACCATCGCGATCGCCAATCCTTCCAGTTCGCCGGCCACCGTCCGGCTCGAACTCCGGAGTCTGACCGGCGCGGCGCTGGCGAGTTCAACGGCGCTCACCATTCCGGCGAACGGCCAGATTGCGAATTACCTGAACGAAATTCCGGGGCTTCAGTCGATTCCCCGATCGTTCCAGGGGATTCTGACGGTAACGGATACCTCGGGTTCGGGCACAACCGCGGCATCATTCCGGTCCATGTTCAACGAAGGCGGCGAAGCGATCGTGACCACGACGGGGCCTCTCAACGAGGCAGCGAGTGCGACGCGGCTGGTCTTCCCTCACATCGCCGAGGGCGGCGGATTTACGTCGACATTCATCATCGTCAACGGAGCCGGCCAGGGGACGTCGGGAGTGCTGCGTTTCGTTACCGAGAAGGGAACTCCACTCGGGTTGACCCTCAGCAATCCATAGCGCGTTTCGGGACGTCACCGGCCGCCCGGTGCGATCGAGGCGTGGTCGTGATAGACGCGTGAATGATTTTTATTTCTCTTCCTCCGGTTCGGGCAGAAGCATGGACACCGCGAAGGCAGCGAGTGGCATCAATGCCGGTATCCACAGTGCCGTGCGCAAACCCATGTGATCCGCCACCGAACCGAGAACCGTTGCGCCCACACCGCCCGCGCCGGTGGCGAATCCCACGATAAGACCGGAAGCCATACCCAGATTTCGAGGCATGTAGGACTGCGCCAGGACCACGGTGACGGCGAATGTTGAAATCAGAACGAACCCGAGCGCGCCCAGCACCAGGTAAAGCCAGATGCCGCGCACAAACAGAAAGGCCACGGCGAGAGGCGTGGCGAGCAGAAAGACGCCGACCGCATAGCGCCGGATGCCGAATCGGTCCGCGATGGGACCGGCCGCCAGTGTGCCGAGTGCGCCGGAGCCGAGAAACACTCCCAGCAGCGTGCCGACCATGCGGGG
Organism: Acidobacteriota bacterium; assembly: GCA_023265365.1. Taxonomy (GTDB): domain Bacteria; phylum Acidobacteriota; class Terriglobia; order 20CM-2-55-15; family 20CM-2-55-15; genus JAHFTY01. Next base: position 18,091 of record JAHFTY010000024.1, on the reverse strand, counting down.
ATCGCCGTGGAGCACGTCGAGGTAGTAGAACGGAACGAGTGTGCTGAATCCTGTTTGCGTCCACGACCGCAGCATCACCATGATCACGAGCACGGTCATCCCGTAGAGGCTCGTTTTCAGGTGGCCGGCCTTTTCGCGTTTCGCTTCGTGCGGTCCTGCCGGCGTCAACCTCGGCAACATGGCCGCAAGCATGCCGGCCGTCATCAATCCGGGAACGATCAGACCCAGGCTTCCCTTCAATCCGAAGGCCGTGACCAGCGCCGTGATCAACGGCGGGCCGAGCGCGATGCCGATATTGCCGCCCGTCGAAAAGATCGATACTCCTGTCGCTTTGCGGTCCCCGGCCACCTGCGTTGCCGTGCGATATCCTTCGGGGTGATACGACGCGATACCGATCCCCGAGACGACCACCAGCGCCAGAACCATCGCGTACGAGCCGGCCAGGCCGGTCAGGCCCATTCCCAGCGAAGCCAGAAGCACCGAAGCGGGAAGAATCCAGCGCCGCGAAGTTTTATCGGCAAAGTAGCCGAAAACCGGCTGGATCAGCGACGACGTCACATTCGCCATCAGGATGACGAAAGCCGCAGAGGCGTACGACAACGCCAGCGCCGGTTTCAGGAACGGCAGCAGTGCGGTGAGCGATCCGCCATTGACGTCGATCACCATGTGCCCCATTGCCAGCAGGCTCAGCAGGGGCATGTTGGGCTTCGTGGCGTCTGCTGGAATGCCGGCCGGTGAGATGCGTTCCTGAACGACTTCGCTGCTCATGTCCCTCAAGTTTTGTATGCTACCATCGCGGGCCAGGAGCCCGCATGCATTCCATCTTTCTGGCCGCCGCCCTCTTCTTCATCCAGCAGCCCGCGCCCGGCGAACTCGATACGGTTCTTCAACGCGCCACGGAGTACGTGACGAAGTACGAAGAAGATCTCGGCAACCTGATCGGCAGCGAGGAGTACACCCAGAACGTCGCATGGATGGCCACCGGAAACAGCCGTTACGGCATGATCGCCAAAAAAGAACAACGCCGGACGTCCGCGGACTTCCTGATCATTCAAATCGGACAGACCTGGTCGGCCCTCCGCAAAGTCAATCGCGTTGACGGCCTCAAAGTGAAGGAAGTCCAGCAAACGTTCGATACCGTGTTCGACGATTCGCCGGCCGGCAATACGAAGCGGTTTCTGGAAATGAAGCTCGACAGCACGCGCTACAACATCGGCGGCGTCATTCGCGAAATCAACCTTCCCACCTTCGCCCTCGAGGTGCTGAGGAAGCGGGAAGTGTCGCGATTCACTTTCGAGAAGGCCGGTACGAGCAAGGTGGAAGGCGTCCAGACCTGGGAAGTGCGCTTTCACGAAATGATGGCGCCGACCCTCGTGCACGGCGATCCGAAGGACCCCGAACAGGAATTGTTTTCCCACGGGACGCTCTGGATTGAACCCGAGACCGGCCGGGTTCTGAAGACCGAATTCGTCGTCGAGAATTCGTTCGAGAAACCCGCCATCAAAGCGCGCAACGTGGTGACCTACGCGCCAGGCAAACGGGCGAACATCCTCGTCCCGTCGCTGATGATCGAACACTACGAAAACGAACGCAGTACCATCGACTGCCGCGCGGATTACTCCAACTTCCGGCCATTCGAAGTCGACGTGAAGTTCGAGATCGCCCCCATCAAACCCGGCCCGTAAAGCAGATCGCCTGACGATTCCCGGGCAGAATTTTGAAATTGCACGACGAGCCGCTGCCGTCCCAATGAAGCGTTTTTTCCCCTCCTCGACGAGGAGGGGTGGCGCGAAGCGCCGGGGTGGTGCTGTCCAGGAATTGATTTTGTTGAACGAACCGCCCCGCCGCTCCGCGGCACCCTGTCTTGGCCAAGGCGGGGAAAAGTCCTGGTCCTGCGACTCCACGGTTTCATGAAAGAACCCCAGGATGCTTCCGGCAGCCGGCGTGCACACCTCAGAAGGGGCGTCTTCATGACGAAGAAGAAGCGCTATGCGCTGATCGGGGCCGGGGTCTTTCTCAGCATCGCGGCCGTGGCGATCTGGATTGCCGCGCACAAGTTCGCGAAGAGTTTCGAACCGTACATCCGCCAACAAGCCATCGAATACCTGCGCACGCGCTTCGACTGCGAAGTCGAACTGGCGGCGCTGCGGGTCAACATGCCGAACATGTCCGCGCTGAAACTGTTCCGGACCCGCGGCCGGGGTGTGATCGTCCGCGTCGACGGCGAAGGGATCGCGATGCGATTCGAAGGCCGTCGCGATTTGCCGCCCCTGTTCACGATAAAGAAGTTCGGTTTCGATGTCGATTTGGGCGCGGTTCTCGCTCGCGAGAAAACCGTGCGGCAGGTCACGCTGGACGGGATGGAGATCCACGTTCCGCCCAAGGGCGAGCGGCCCAAACTCACGAAGGACGAGTCGCTCGGGCACAGTTCTGCAGACACGGACGTCATCATTGAATACGTTGTGATCAATGACGCCAAGCTGGTTCTCCTTCCCAAAAAGGAAGGGAAAGCCCCGCTCCAGTTCGACATTCACCGCGTCCATCTGGAGTCGGCCGGCAAAGACGTCGCGATGCAATATGACGCCGCGTTGACAAACGCCAAGCCGCCCGGCGAAATTCTCAGCCGCGGAACCTTCGGGCCGTGGGTCGCGAAGGAGCCCGGCGACACGCCGCTCGCCGGCAATTACACCTTCGACGATGCGGACCTGGGTGTTTTCAAAAGCATCGCGGGAATCCTGCATTCGACGGGAAGTTTTTCGGGGACATTGTCCTCGGTCGACGTCGTTGGAAATGCATCGGTCCCGGATTTCCGCCTGAAGATCTCGGGAAACCGAGTCCCGCTTACCACCCGGTTTCAGGTCCTCGTCGACGGCACCAACGGCGACACCATTCTCAAACCTGTTGTCGCGCGGCTCGGCGCCACGGATTTCACGACCAGCGGCGGCGTTATCAAGAATGAAGCCGAACACCGTCGCGCCATCTCACTCCATGTCGACATGCCGAAGGGCTACATTCAGGATCTGCTTCGACTCGCGATGAAGGGCAAGCCGTTCATGAGCGGGAGAATCCGGCTGAAGACCAAAATCGACATCCCGCCGCTGGATGGAAAAGTCAAAGACAAGCTGATCCTCGACGGGCGCTTCGACGTGATCGACGGAAAGTTTCTCAGCTCGAAAATCCAGGACAAGATCGACAGCCTCAGCCGCCGCGGCCGGGGCGAACCGAAGAACGAGGCGATCGACGAAGTTGTTTCGGATATGAACGGCGTCTTCCACCTCGAGGATCAGGTGATTTCGTTCAAGAGTCTTCGTTTCGAAGTGCCCGGCGCCCAAATCGAGCTTGCCGGCGCCTACGTCTTCGACGGGCCCATCGATTTCCACGGCGCCATGAAACTCAAAGCCAAAGTCTCCGAGACCATGACCGGATGGAAGCGCTGGGTGCTGAAACCCATCGATCCCTTCTTTTCCAGGGAGGGAGCGGGCACATTCCTCCGCATCAAGGTCGAGGGAACCGCCGATGATCCGCAGTTCGGACTCGACCGCGACAGAAAGAAAGCCGAAGACCACCTGCAGCTCATGAAACCCCGGTAGTCCATCACGCGGCCTCAAGAGAATTTGAAATGTCTTGCAAATGATTGATGGCGCGGTGGATTATTCCGCACCGTGCAATTCCCTGCAAAACCTTTTCCGACCGGCGATTTGAGCAATCTCCTGCCTCCGGTCTGCAAATATCTGGAATTAATACGTCGGCCGGTGACAACTTTCGAGGAGGTTTCCGTGAAATCTGTCTGTGCTCTGCTCCTGATTCTGTCCATCATGCCGGGTTGTAGTCCCAACGATACGCCCACGCCGCAACCGGTTCAGCCTGTCGTCCAGGACCCGGTTCATTACATCGACAACGGTCTTGGGCCACTCGACCGGCGGACGTTTTACCACCTGGCGGAAGGCAGCGAGATCTTTCCCCTGGTCCTGGTGAAGGCGGCGCGCGACAAGAAAACGAAGAAGCCGTTCATCGACGTGCTGGAGAATTACGGGTTCATCAAGGACCCGAATCCGACAGGCGCTCAGGACCAGAAGTCTCTCGGCTATGTCGGACTCACGGTGAGCCAGAAGAAGGGCGTCGACATGGTCGGCGTGAACTGCGCGGCCTGCCACGTGGGTCAGATCGAAGCCAACGGCAAACAGATCCGTATCGATGGAGCGCCGAATATGCTGGCGATCAACCAGTTCTTCGTGGAACTCGCCGCCGCGCTGAAGCCTCCGAACCTGATCGTCCTTGCGGAAGAAATCGGCAAGGAGTTCCTTTCGAAAGGCGGCAAGGGGGAAAAGCCCAGCGTGGACGACATCGTGAAGTACGTCGAGCATGTTGTCGCTCTGGGCGCATTGCAGAACGGCACTCCGGCGCTGGCCGGACGCGCGGACGCGTTTGGCGCGGCCCGGGCTCTCTTCTTCGGCGACAAACAGCCGCTGACGGCGCCGGCAAGTCTTCCGTTCCTTTGGGGGTTTCAGACGACCGCCTGGTACCACTACATCGGGAACACCGAGTCGGCCCTCGAACGCAACATCGGTCAGTCTCTCGGTCTGGGCGCGTCATTCGACACCAGGACATGCGAGACGGGCATCCTTTTCGACAATCTGAACCAGATGGAAAAGCTCGCCTACAAGGTCCACGCCCCGGCATGGCCGACGGACCTGCTCGGTTCAATCGAGACCGAAAAGGCGGCAGCCGGCAAAAGCGTGTACATGGAAAAGTGCGCGAAGTGCCACGACAACTATAACGATGTCGATAACGGCGGCCCGCGGCACAACTATCTTCAGTTTCCACTCTCCGTGGTAAACACGGACGAAGCGGAGGCCTTCAATACGGCGCGGAAGGTCACCATCAACCAGAACATGTGCACTTCCGATCCACCGAAGAACGTTTCGATGCCGTTCAGCGCCGCACACGAAATCTTCGTGGGACGAATCCGCGACACCTACTTCAAGGCTCATCCCGATCAGCAGGCGCAGATGGCGAATTGGGGCGATCATCGAGTGGCTTCGCGGTGGGTCGATCCGCTGCAGCCGCCGATGTGTAACGGCAACCAGAAGAACTGCAAGATCTACGTCGCCAAATCACTGGTGGGCGTCTGGGCGACCGCCCCTTATCTCCACAATGGTTCGGTCCCCACGATCGCGGAATTGTTAAAGCCGGAAAACGAGCGGATGAAAACATTCGCCGTCGGACGCCGGACCTACGACACGGTGAACCTCGGCTACTCCACGGATATCGTGGACACCGCCCCGCCGTTCCAGGTCGAGCAGGATGGGAAACCCATCATCGGCAATTCGAACAAGGGTCACAGCGGCACGCTGTTCGGGACCGATCTTTCGCCGGAGCAGAAATCCCAACTCATGGAGTTTTTGAAGTCCATGAAAGACGGCGATCAGGAAAAAATCCGGAAGGAATTCCAAAGCAAGAGGTCGAGTTCGTAATGCGCAAATCTAAGGACACGTATTGCCGATTTTTCTCACTCCGAGAACGCTGATGCGCATGGAGTCGGCCTGCCGGATCAGGTTTCCTTTCACCATCAGCCTGGCGCCGGTGAAGTTTTCCGGCTTGAACTTGCTGCTGAGAAAACCAAGGTTGAACAATTTGTAAGTTCGAGTCCCTGCAGGCGCGTCTTCAGCGGCCTTGAATTCCGGATAGTCGGTGGTGTCCGACGTTCTCGTTTTGACCGGATCGTTTGCCGCCGTGATCGACCAATCCTGGCCGGCGCCGGTCAGGCAGCCGGAGATGCGGACCAGCGCGCCGTTGGGCAGAGGCCGCGGGCCGTCTTTGTACTGGATCTGGATATCGTCCAGGCCTTCAACCGACAAAGGAAAGGTGCCCGCCGGAAAGTCATTTTTCGAAAGGATGAACGCGACGATATCGAGGTAAGTGGGGATGCCGATCAACGGCCGGCCTTGTCCCGGCCGCGCGTAAGGCATGTTTTCCGAAACGAACTCGAACAGCCCCTGCATGGTGTCCTCGCGCCAGCGTTCCATGAAATCCCTGCCGGCCAGACCATTTCCTTCCGTTCCTTCCAGCGCCGCGCCATGGCAGCGCGCGCACCGCGCCTTGTACGGCTCTTCGCCCCGCGCCGCCTGTTCCGCGGCATAGACTCCGCTCCATACGGTCTTTCCCGGAGTCTTCGTCTGCGCGAGAGTCCCTGGGATTGGACCGGCGGCCAGAATCCAGACGGCGATCACGACATATCGAGTCCACATTGCGCGCAGGATGTTACACCAGCCGGGCCGAGGATTGGATAACCGTGTTATAAGGATTCGATATGACCCGGTCAAAATTTCTTTTCACGATTCTGCTCGCGTCGGTCCTGTCCGCGAGCGCTCAACAGGGAACCCGATCCGGCGAATGGCGTTTCTATGGCGGCGATGCGGGCGGCACGCGTTATTCCCCACTCGACCAGATCAACAGGGACAACGTGAAAAACCTCGCGGTGGCGTGGACCTGGAAGTCGGACAATTTCGGGAGCCCCCCGGAGTTCAAGAACGAGACGACGCCCATCATGATCAACGGCGTGCTCTATTTCACCGCGGGCACGCGGCGCTACGTGGTCGCAGCGGACGCCGGCACCGGCGAGACGCTCTGGACCTGGCGCATGGACGAGGGCGCGCGTTACACGCAGGCGCCGCGGCGCAATTCGGGAAGAGGTGTCGCGTACTGGAGTGACGGGCGGGGCGACGAGCGCATCGTGACGGTGACGCCGGGATTCCGCCTCGTTTCACTGAATGCGAAAACCGGCCGCGAGATTCCATCGTTCGGCGAAAGCGGCGTGGTGGATTTGTTCAGGGAACTGGGCTTTCCCGGCGATCTCACCGGCTCCATCGGCAACAGCTCGCCACCGGTCATCTCGAATGACGTGATCATTGTCGGTCCCGCGCTGATCGAGGGCAGCCGTCCGAAATCGAAGACGAACGCGAAGGCGGACGTCATGGCCTTCGATGTTCGAACCGGAAAAAAACTGTGGACGTTTCATACCATTCCGCGGCCCGGCGAGTTCGGTTACGACACGTGGCTGAATGGCTCGGCCGAGTATTCGGGCAACGCGGGAGTGTGGCCGCCATTCACCGTGGATCCGGAACTCGGGTACGTCTATCTGCCCGTCGAAGATGCGACCGGCGACTACTATGGCGGCCACCGTCCCGGCATGAATCTTTTTGCGTCGACGCTGGTATGCGCGGACATCAAGACCGGCAGGCGCATCTGGCACTACCAGCTCGTCCATCACGACATCTGGGACTACGACATCACCGCCACGCCGATCCTCGTCGATATCAACGTCGATGGCCGCGCCGTGAAAGCCGTGGTCCAGCCGACCAAGCAGGCGTTCGCCTACGTCTTCGATCGCGTCACGGGCAAGCCCGTGTGGCCGATCGAAGAGCGGCCCGTCCCGCAGACCGACGTCGCCACCGAATGGACGTCGCCCACTCAGCCGTTCCCGACGAAGCCTCCCGCCTTCGACCGGCAGGGTGTTTCCAAAGACGATCTCATCGATTACACGCCCGAAATCCGCCAGATGGCCGTCCAGGCGATCGAAGGTTTCAAGATCGGCCCGCTCTTCACGCCACCGTCCGCCGGCAAAGGAACCATCTCGCTCCCCGGTAACCTCGGCGGCGCGAACTGGGAGTCCGGCGCGGCCGACCCGGAAACCGGATTCGTGTATCTCGGATCGCAGACGCGGCCATCCATCTATGCGCTGGTCAAACCGAACGCCACCGTCAGCGACATGGATTTTGTCGGCGGCCTCGCCGGCGTCCCCCGCATCAACGGCCTTCCGATTTTCAAGGGGCCGTACGGCCGCATCACCGCATACGACATGAACAAAGGTGAGATCGCATGGCAGGTCGCCAACGGCGAGACGCCGGACGCCATCCGGAATCACGCGCTGCTCAAGGGGCTGACGATTCCCAGAACCGGTACCGCCGCCCGCGCCGGAATCCTCGTGACGAAGACGCTGCTCTTCGCCGGAGAGGGTTGGGGCGCCGAACCGATCCTCCGCGCCTACGACAAAGCCACCGGTACCACCCTCTGGGAAACGAAGATTCCCGCCGGCGCTCTCGCGGGTCTGCCGATGACGTACATGCACAACGGCCGGCAGTTCATCGTCTTCAGCGCAGGCGACGCTCCGGCAACGCCCGCGCAACTGGTGGCGTATGCATTGCCCGTCCAGCGTTAAAGTCGGTATGAGAGAAAAAAACGTTGGGCGATGCGGTCTGGTCATTACATGAGGCCATGGAGTCGGGCCAAGGCGGGGTGCCGCGGAGCGGCGGGGCGGTTCGTTCAACAGAATTGATTTCGTGAACAGCACCACCCCGGCGCTTCGCGCCACCCCTCCTCGTCGAGGAGGGGAAAACGCTTTTCCCTGATTGCGCCTATTGGGACAGCAGTGTCCTCGACGAGGAGGGGGAAAAAACGCTTTCTTATTGTTAACTTTGTAAAACTTCAGGCCCCGACATCCGCGAGACTTTCTGACGCGGTAGAATGCCCGTGATGCTTGGTCGAAACCGCAGACCTCCCTTCACACTCGTCCTGGTTGCCGTCCTGCTGATTCTTCTTCCGGCGCTCGCGTACCTGCAGTACGGCTGGCAGGGCAGCGTCAGCGAACGGCTGCGCGAGCAGATGCAGGAAACAATGAAGCGTGCGGCGACGCAGTTTGTGGATGATTTCGACCGGGAGATTGCGCGCGTGTCCGCCGCATTTCAGCCGGGCCGGATTTCCACCGGGTCGACTGGAGAGGAGCGGAACCGGCAGCTTCGGCAGGATTTTGCGGCGCTGTACACGCAGTGGAACCAGTCGGCGATGGTTCCGAAGCTGGTCCGTGATGTTTACCTGAGCTTCCGCGTGAATGACACCGAACAACGCATCGAGAGATTGAACCTCAGTTCCGGCGAGTTCGAAAGCATTCCGTGGCCGGCGGACCTGAAGCCGCTGGAGTCGCTGAACACCATTCAAAAGTTCAGCATCGATCCGGCCGAGCCATTCCTGCCCGTGCCCCTGGCCACCAGCAGCATCGACCGGACGATTCCCGCCGTCATCATTCCCATTGCCGGAACGGCGCCGGTCTCGTCGGGCCGGATTTTTAATCTGCCCATCCCCGCCGGCCCGTCCGTACGGGCAATCGTCAAACTCAATCTGGAATTCATTCAAAAGGAATTCATTCCGGCTCTTGCGAGACAGTACGTGTCCGGCAGCGATGAAACCCTTGCCTACAACATTGCCGTCGTCCAGCGCGGCCCGTCCGGTCGCGTGATCTATTCCAGCGAGGGCTCGGTCGCGGCAGAAGGCAAAGGCGACATCAGCGTCGAGATGTTCGCGCCTGACCGCCTGGATATCCGGCGCGTCGTCACGCCCGATTTCAACGTGTTCACGGCGACGCGGGACATCCGGGAGAAACGCGGCAAGGCGACCGGAATCCTGTCCTTCCGGATTCAGCGGGACAGTTCCAGCGGTCCGGTGACGCTGTTGGAGAAGGGCGACGGCGCCGGCGCGTGGGATCTGGTTCTCACCCATCAGGCCGGTTCGCTCGACAAAGCCGTCGCGCAGGCCAGGAGCAGGAACCTGGCCATCAGTTTCGGCATTCTCCTGTTGCTCGCGGTCAGCGTCGCGTTGATCCTCGTCTCGGCGCAGCGTGAGCGGCGGCTGGCGCAGCAACAACTGGAATTTGTTTCCGCGGTCAGTCACGAACTGCGTACGCCCCTCGCCGTGATCTGTTCGGCCGGCGAGAATCTGGCCGACGGCGTGGTTCGCGATGCCGGGCAAACACGGCAGTACGGCACCCTGGTCCGCAACGAAGGACGGCGTCTCACCGAAATGGTGGAACAGATTCTGGACTTCGCGGGAATCCACTCGGGGCAGAAGCCGTACCGGCTCGAACCCACGGACGTGGCCGAAATCGTCGATCGCGCGCTTGAGACGTTCGAAATGCAGATTCGGGACACCGGCGTCGCGCTCGAGAAGCAGATTGCGCCGGGTCTTCCTTTGATCATGGCCGACCGCGCCGCGATGGTCCGGGCCGTCCAGAATCTCATCGGCAATGCGCTGAAGTACGGCGATTCCGGAAAATCGCTGGTGGTTCGAGCGGAAGCGGGCGCCGGCCCGGTGACGCTGACCGTTGCGGACCGTGGAGAAGGCATTGCTCAGGAAGATCTGCCGCACATCTTCGAGCCGTTTTTCCGCAGCGCCAAAGTGATCGATGCGCAGATCAAGGGCAGCGGTCTTGGATTGGCGCTTGTGAAACAGATCGTCGAGGCGCATGGCGCCAGAATCACCGTCGAAACGAGCCCGGCCGGCACGGCGTTCCAGATCGTTTGGCCTCGCGCGGTTACGGTTTCCGGGCTTCAGCCATCTCATGACGAAGCGTATTCTTCTCGTTGAAGATGAACCCGGTCTGGTCATGACGCTGAAGGACCGGCTTTCCAAAGAGGGCTATGCGGTGGAGTCCGCCAATGACGGCCCATCCGGCTACAAGCGCGCGACGACGGAGTCGTTCGACCTGCTGATTCTTGACGTGATGCTTCCTCACAGCAGCGGCCTCGACGTCTGCCGCGACCTGCGTCAGGCGGGAATCAAAGTTCCGGTCCTGATGCTGACTGCGAAAAGCCAGCTTGTCGACAAGGTGGTCGGCCTGAAGATCGGCGCGGACGACTACCTCACGAAACCCTTCGAAATGATGGAACTCCTCGCCCGCGTCGAAGCGCTGCTCCGCCGCGTGTCCCAGCGGACGCCGGCCGCGAAAGAGGGAAGTTTCGAGTTCGGTCCGAACCGTGTGGATTTCCGGAGCACCGCCGTTTTCCGCGACGGCCGGCCGATCGATCTGTCCGCGCGTGAGTTCAAGCTGCTCCGCTATTTCATCGAACATCGCGGCGCGACCGTTTCGAGAGACGAGCTTCTGAATGCGGTGTGGGGATATGAGGCGATGCCGTTCACGCGAACCGTGGATGTGCATGTGGCCTGGCTGCGTCAGAAACTCGAACCGAATCCGCGCCACCCGCAATTCATCCTGACGGTGCACGGTCTCGGATACCGCTTCGTCGACTCGTAAACCCTAGAGCCGACGGACTCTCCGGTTTTTTCGGTTGCAGCAAGTCCGACATTGCCGTCTAATAACGCGGTTTGACCAGAGGGTCAGAGGAGAGAGGATTTATGAAAATCAACAAAGGGATTTGGAAGACAGGAGTCCTGGCCGCCGCAATGACGCTGGTTTTTGCGATGTTCATCATGCGCGTGGACGATTGGTCGAAGGGCCTCGGTTCCGGCTTTGTCGCCTACGGCCAAACCGGCGGCTCGACCGGCGGCGGCACGACGTCAACCGGATGCGGCACGACGTCCTCCGGGTCGAGCGGAACGACGACGGTTTGCGCCACGAAAGTGATCCCGCAGATCGTGGCGGGTGACGGTTACAAGACCCTTATCCAGGTCATCAACACCGGCACATCGACAGTCACCGTCAATGGCGACTTCTACAATACGAACGGTTCGACATCGACCGGAAGCTACACCAGGACCGACTCCGCCGGCGCGACCACTTCGTTTGTGGGAACCATGGCTGGGACGAGCCTGCCGGCAAACGGCATCCTCATCATTAAAGCGGAAAAGACGACGCCGGGCCTTTTCGTCAACTGGGGCTCGATTTCCGCGACAGGCCCGGTGACCGTGGCTTCGGCTTTCGATTACACGGTCGGCGCCGTGCTGTATTCGCGCGTCGGCGTTTCCGCCAGTCCGTCGGACATGAAACAGTTCGTCATTCCGCGGTCCCGCGATACCGTGACCGGACAGGACGTCGGGTTCGCCGTCGTGAACACCGGATCGACTTCCGCCACCGCAAACGTCGTCCTGCGCGGCGCTGCCGGCCAGACTCTGGCCACCAAGGATCTGACGCTTGCTGCGAAATCGCAGACAGCCGTGTTCGCGTCCGAATTCTTTGGATCCGCGCTGAAGGACGCGGCGGGAACGACCTATGGGTTCCTGACCTTCACCTCGACCAGTTCGCAGTTCGCAGCGCTTGCACTCACGGTGGAAGGCGCCAGTCTGGCGAGCTACCCCGTGGAGCGGCTGCAGTAGCTCGTAGATTGCAATCCGCATCCCGCTGTACACCCGCGCTTCGACAAGGTGAAGTTCGAACTCGGACTTCACCCGCCGATCCGCTTCCCACTGCTGATTCCCCACCTCGTTGGTTCGCACTCCCCCATAGTAGAAAATCCGTTTGAACTTTCCGAACTGCTCGCGCAGGCGTCCCGGCTGCTCCATCGCATAAACGGCATTTATGGCCTGCCTCCCGTTATTCATGAAGATTTCCGGTTCGCCCGTCACGATCAGGTCTGACGTTTCCATCTTCCCGGCAAACTCCAATGCCGTTCGATGATCGATCGCCAGGGTCTGAACGTAGAGCGGCAGTTGCCAGGGACGCAGCCCCGCCACCGCCGTTCCGGCCAGAAGCAGCGCTAAAACGGTCTTACGCGGGGTGAGCGAAACAGCCAGAACCACCAGGGGTATCGTGACCTGAATGCTGTAACGCGGATTCATCTCGAAACTGCCGGCGTAGAACAACAGATACACGCACGAAAGGGATGCGATCCAACCGATCAGCCATTTCCGGGAACCTTCGCGTTTCACCAACGCGGCGAGCGCCAGGACCACAACTCCTGCGGGAAACAACCGGGGATCGAAAACGTACTTCAGGTTCGCCCACAGATTCGCCGCCGCATACTTCATGGAAAACGCCGCTGCGACCCGCTCGGCCCTGGCCAGTTCCGGCGCGAGCGAAAGAACCCAGGCGACGTGAAGGACCTCCGCAGAAAGCAGGGCCGCTCCGGCGATTTTCCATTTCGCCGGAATGCGGGAGGCGAACAGCATCAGCGGAGCGAGCGCGATCATCTCGAGTCGAACCTGCGATGCCATCGCGAGCGAACCGGCGGCGAGAATCGGGCTTCCGGCAACGATTCCCCAGATGAACAGGGCGGCGAACAACGCGGCAGCCAGGTCGGTTCCCGTGGACGCGGAGTAGCCGAAGCACGCCGGCGTTGCGGCAAAGACGATCGCAGCCACGACCGCCTGTGCGCGGGTCCCGGCGATTTCCCTGCCCAGCATGTAAACGGCGGCGACGGCCAATCCATAAAGAACTCGGGCGAAGAGGAATGCGATGAGTTCGCGGGTTCCGGTGACGAGGAAGATCAGGCCCAGCAGTGCGGAAAAGCCCGCCGGTTCCTTGTAATAGGTCGAGGCGTGGATGTCGCCGGCGCCGCCGGCCAGCGTGAGTTGTGCGACGGGCGCGTGAGAAAGATTCGAAGCGATGTTGATATAGATGTCTTCGTCGAAGAATAGCAGATGCTCGTTGGGACGAACCGCGAGAGAAACCAGAAAACCCCCAGCCGCAAGAACCAGCATCCATCGATCGAACTTGAGCCGCTCGCGATAGAGTCCATAGACCACCAGCACGAGCGCCGCGTAGACGAATATAGGGATCGCAAAGGCGAGGATCCGAGGCAGCACCCGGCCATTGTAGAGGGAAAAAAACCCCGCCCGGCTTAGATTCTGGTGTCAGTGGCGCCTGACACCTTTTTTAGCAGCGCGACAGGGAAGTCGGAAAACAGGACGGACGCCGTCAGGGGCGACGCGACTTGTCCATCCGTGAAGACGTTTTGCCATCGCGTGGGAACTCCGCCCGGCAGATCCAACGCCGTGTTGCTCCATCGCGGCGCCCGGCCGAGCTTCGACATCGTTCGCGGCACCGCAATCAACGCCCAGCGATCGCCGAGACGCCGCATGAAAGCGATCACGTGGTTCGCGTGTTTACCGCCGACCTCCACCGGTATGTACTCGCCTTCAAGGAAAAGTTGCGGATCGTCGCGCCTGAACGCCAGGGCCTTCCAGATGGTAAAGAGCTTGATTCTCCCGTCCTCCCAATGCTCCATCAACTCTTTCGGATTGGCGCAACGCTTCACCCGCTCGAACTCTTTCATCCGCGCCTCGTAGTCCACGGCCCGGCGATTGTCGGGGTCGGCCAGGCTGAAGTCCCACAGCTCCGTGCCCTGATAAAAATCCGGCACTCCGGGCGCGGTTATCTTGAGCAGGACCTGACCGAGTGAGTTCAGAGCTCCGTACCAGGCGACTTTCCTGTGAACTTTCTTGAAGTCCTTGAGGAACTTCCCGGCGCCCCGTGAATCCAGCAGCCGGTCGACGAAGGCGAGAACCTGATCTTCGTACCCATTGTCCGGATTCAGCCAGTTCGTGTGCGTCCTGGCTTCGCGAAGCGCCTTGATGAGGTAGCCGTGGAGTCGCTCTCGAGTGATCGGCCAGGCGCCGAGGAGTGTTTGATAGATGAAGATCTGTTCGTTTCGATCGGGAGCCGCTTCATCCGGATTCCATCTGGTCCAGCGGTCCAGGCAGCGTTCCCACTCGCGCGGGATTTCGGACAGCACATCGATTCGCGCGCGCACGTCTTCGCTGCGCTTGGTGTCGTGCGTGGAGGTGGCGTTCATCGTGGTCCGCCGGCGGACAAGATTGCGACGATGGAATGTCTCGATGCCGAAGTACGTCTCCGGTCCGTTGGAATCGCCGCCGACCTCGTTGACCGACAACAGCGGGTGATGCACGTAGAACGTGGTGTCTTCGAGTCCTTTCGCCATCACGGGGCCGGTGAACTGCTGCCACCGTTTCACGAAGTCGCGGTTATGGAGCAGGACGTCGCGAATGTACGCTCCGGCGTCCGGCGTCGCGTCCGAACATGTTTGGCTGTCGGCCGCCGCCCGCTCGATCGTTCGCCGATCGGTTTCCGGGATGGAGTCCTCCCGAATGTAGGTGCGGTAAACCGGCAGACAAGCCGTGATGGAAACAAGAGCTTCGCGTAATTCACGACGTGTGAAATCCCGGGCGTGCCGACTGGATTGCGCGAGGGCGGCCAGCCAATCGGTCAGCGCATCGACTTCGGCCGCAAACAGATATTCCATCGCCTGGCGTTTCCTCTTGCGGAAAACGTCGACGGCGCGATCGGCCGATCCGGTGAACGTGCGATAGACGCGTTCGAGTTCCACATAGCCTTCTTCGTCGACCAGTACGCCGTTCACCATGTTCAGGAAGTCGTAACCGGTGCTCCCCTGCGCCTTCCAGTCCGCAGGAATCGTTTCGTCTCCGGCGAGAATCTTTTCGACGACAACGTAGATGCGGGGCAGACGATCGAGATATGCCCTGGGGTCGAGCAAGCCGTCGATGTGATCGATACGAAGTCCCTGCACGACGCCCCGGTTCACGAGGTCGAGAATAAAAGCGTGCGTCGCTTTGAAGACGTCATCCCGTTCCGTTCGCAGGCAAATCAGATCGGAGACATCGAAGAACCGGCGGTAGTTGATCGCGTCGGCAGCCTTCCGCCAGTATGCAAGCCGGTATGGTTGCCGGGCAAGAATGCGGTCGATCTCGTCGACGTCGGCCGTGTCCTGGGCGGCGTGCACGGGAAGCGAGGTGTCGCAGTAGCGGAGCGTTCCGTCTTCAATGGAAAGCCGTCCGGACTCGAGGGCGTTTCCGTACGGTTCGCTCAGGATGGGGAGAAGGATCTTTCCAGGCGACCAGTCGATGTCGAAGAAGTTCGCGTATGTCGATGCCTGTCCGCGAGCCAGTACATCGTTCCACCAGGGATTCTCGGGATGGGCGGCCATGTGGTTCGGCACGATGTCCAGCAGCAGGCCCAGTCCGGCTTCGCGAAGCCGGCCGGCGAACCGATCGAAGTCCTCGTGGCTGCCGATCTCGGGATTGATCCGCGCGGGATCCGTGACGTCGTATCCGTGCGCGCTGCCGGTCCTCGCCCGGAGCAGCGGCGACGCGTAGATGTGATCGATGCCGAGTTCATGGAGGTACTCCAATATCCCCGACGCGTCTTCAAAACGGAACGCGGCATTGAACTGAAGCCGATAGGTTGACGAGGGAATCCTCACGAGGAAGTTCGTGCAATTCACGCGCCGCGGCTCTAAGAAGCCTTGGGCAATTCCGGCGATTGCGGCAGTTCGACCCGTACCGCCAGGTTGCGGCCCAGCCCGGCAAAGTGCTCGAGCCATTCGGCCGAATGTGACCCCGCATCCTTCCGGACGCGTTGAAGCAGCGCATAGTAGTTGTTCTGGGCGCGCCAGACGTTCACTTCGAATGGAAAACTCTTCGCCACCTCGGCGGCGGCCTCGAACTTCAGCAGGAGTTGCATGTCGTCCGGAGTGTCGACGAACCGTTCGGACAACCGGCGAAGCGTCTTCTTCAGCGCGAACCCGAGGGTCGGCCCGTCGAGCTGCAGGCCGTTCGTGCGGACTTCCTCCAGGAGCGCGGCGATGCGGATGAAGTCGAGATTGTCCGGCTCCTCGAAAATGTGGCGCAGCGTGCTGTTCAGCGCGAATTCCGCCGCCACCTTGTATGCCGGTGGCGGCGGAATCCGGAGATCGCTGAGGAACCTCATCGTGGGACCGTGGGTTTCGTACAACCGGCGGTAAACGGATTCCGCTTCCCCAACCGTCGATCTCATGATGCCGTTCAAAATGCGGCGTTGATCGTCGTGGAAGATGGATTTCAACGAATACCTGGACTCGCCGAAGTGCCGGTCCAGAATACGGAGAACCTCTGGAAAGTCGGCGCGGTTGAACGGTTCCGCGAGATCGTGTTTCAGTGTCTGATAGGCTTCCTCGTCCCGGTACACGTGAACTCCCGCGTTCATCACATGTCCGCCGAGATACAGCGTCCCGAAACTGAAGGTCTCCGGCTCGGTCGTGATTTCGGACGTGATCCGGATGCGGCCCACCGCCAGGCGCGCGCGCCCGGTCTCACTCAGCATGAAGTCCTCGAGTCCGGCGCTGTAGCAGTAAATGCGGACGTGGTCCGCGTAAGGCTCGAAAAGCGAGCTCAATGCGTAGTGGACGGCCACGCCCTTCCGGTCCACCATGGCGGGCTTGACGAATTTGTTGTAAATCACGCGGCCATCCCGGTGCTCCGGAAGATTGCTCTTCGCCGCTTCGAGCCTTTGCAGGAACGGCTCTTCGAGGGATTCGCCGAACACCTCATCGAAGAACTGGATGGCGCGGGCCGCGTACTGGATGATCTGGGTGGTCTCGATTCCCGAAAGCTCGTCGAAGAACCAGCCGCAGCTCGTGTACATCAGCATGGCGTGGCGCTGCATTTCGAGAAGTTTCAGAGCCGTGATTCGTTCCGCGGGGCTGAGTTCGCGGTTCGACTGGCCGGAGAAAAACCGGTCGCGGTTCTCCGGCTCGCGATTGAGGATCACGTGGACATATTCGTTTCGCGCCTCCCATGCGTCCTTGAAGAACTCCGCTCCTTTTTGCTCGAATCGCGGCGCGATCGTGTCACGCAGCCAGTCGAGCGCTTCGCGCAGCGGCCGCCGCCATTCCTGGTTCCAGTTGCCGCGACCGCCGGAGTTGCACCCGCAGTTGCTGTTCCAGCGCTCGACGCCGTGAGCGCAGCTCCACGCGCTGCGTTCCCGGATCTCGGCCTCCATTATCGGAGGGTGCTTCTCGAGGTACTCGCCGTAGTTGGTAAGTCGGGCGAGGTTATTCGATTCGATGTGTTTGAGCGCGTAGGAAAGCGCCATCTCGCCCTGTTTGTGATGATGGCCGTAGGTTTCTCCGTCGGTTGCGATGTGAACGAGTTGAGGCCACGAGCGATCGGTGTCGGAGAAAGCGGATACCAGGCGTGACGCGAAACTCTCCCCGCGTTCGAGCAGTTTTTCGAAAGCGATGCCTTGTGAGATGGGGCCGTCGTAGAAAAAAACGGTGATGCGCTTGCCGGACGGAAGCCTGACGGCGTAAGGAGTCGACGGGTCCACACGTCCGCCCTCGACGTCCTTCCATGCGCGGCCGCGCAGCCGCTTCGTTCGCCGCGCCTGATAGGGAGAAAGGATCGTGTACTTCAATCCGAGATCGGCCATCAACTCGAGCGTTTCCATATCGACGGCGGTTTCGGGCAGCCACAAACCCTCGGGCCTGCGGCCGAAGCGGAATTCGAAGCCCCGGATTCCCCAGAAGATCTGGGTGTGTTTGTCGCGGCGGCTGGCCAGAGGCAGGATCAT
>JAHFTY010000164.1 GCA_023265365.1 Acidobacteriota bacterium | reverse complement strand
GGCAACAAACCGCCAGTCCGAGCACACCTTAACAGCCCGTGGCAGAAGTGGGTCAGACCCAAAGAACTGATAAAGCAAGCGTCTGACCCCACCGAAAATGGGCGCCGAGGTGTCTGACCCGGAATTACCGTCTTCTGCCACGGACTGTTAATCGCTTAAAGGTTTTTTTGGGGGGGTGAGGAGAGTCTGGCGAAAACTAGCGAAGACGGCGGTAAATATTGAAGCCGATTCCGAAAGTATCTTTTCCTGCCGGCGCATTCGCTCCGGCACCCTGCGCATAACGCGACACGGTCGCAGTCTGCATGTTCGAGAAAACCAGGGAAAATGCGTGGCGGTACGTCGCCTTTTGAATGCCGAATCCGATCTCGCCCCGGGACGGCTTGGTAATCGTCCGGTTCACCTGCTCGCCGCGAAATCCCCATAGATGCGGAACGTACTCCGCCACGAGCGACGTCGTCTTCATCACTCGAACGCCGGCGCCAAGTCCGATGGAAACGGTGCTGTTGTGGTCTTTGTTGAACTGCGTGAAGGGGCTGTTTTCGTTGCGGGTGTTGAACGCGAACGTCGGCACAGCCTCAAGTGACAGCCGGTCGCCAATGGTCCGGACGGCAACGACTTGAATGCTGGGAGCGTATCCGACCCAGGGAATAAGGTCGTGACGGCGGATAAAGTTATTGCGTCCCTCGATGCTCCCTCGAACCTGAAGCGTCACCGGCATCCCGTCGGCCTGACGGGATACCTGGTACGCGGTGCTTACTTCAATCGTCCGGAAATAGTTGGTGCGCGAGACCGCAAAACTCAGCTTGTCGGTCAGGCCGGTGCGTACGCCAAATGTCACGATGGCGTTGCTGTCGAATCCGAAAAGGTCCCCGGGGGACCCTTTCTGAAAGACCTTCTCGGGAAACCTGTGGCCGATCCAGAAATCGACCCCGCCTTTCTTCTGCGCTTTTCCATTCGGCAGATCCACGACGTTCTGGCCGAAAAACGCGCCTTCCCGCGCGAACGGGTCGGTCGGAACCCCGGATTTTGTCTGAGGCGTCAGATTCAAACCGGCCGCTCGAGCGGTCCCGGCGGACGGTTGCGCCGCGGAAGGCGCAGCCACGATGTCGCCGGCCGGAGCAGCGGCCTTGCCATCGACGGTTTTCGCTCCGACATTTACTTCCACACGCTTTCCCTGGGACTCGATCACGACAACTTTGTTATCCGGATCGGAGAAATGGATCGTCAGATTGTCGTCCACCTTCGTCACCGGATACGAAAAACGGTCCGGGAACTGCGCACGCAACATCGGCGTGAACTTTTCCCCGCCCGCTTCAAAGGCCTTGCCAAACGGGTTGCGCTCATCGCCGCCCGAAGTACTCATATGGCAAAAATCGCAGACCATGTCTTTGTTCTTTGTATTCGTGAATTTGTCGGCCTTGTAATCTTCCAGAAAGTTCGGATATGCGAATGCGGAAGCGCCCGCCATCACGAACAGGGCCAGGAACAAGATCATGTTTCGTACTCGTATCATTGGACCCCCAGTTTGAATTTAGAATCTCCATCGCTACCGCTCCGGTTCCTGAACTTCACCCGCGACACATGCGGGTTGCCGTCCACATAGAACCTCCACGGTTTGTCTCTGTACTCTCCGGCATAGTCGACACCGACGCGAGGACTCGTGCGAATCGGGCCGGGCTTAAAGTGCCGGTCTTCAGCCCAGAGTATTTTGCCTTCCATGTCCTCGCCGTTCAATCCCTTATCGATGGACATCGCCTTGCAAAGCTTTCCCGGTCCACTCCCGACATCAATATCGCGCCCGGGATTCCCGCGCGCCCGCCTCATCGTGCTCAGCCCTCCCAGTGGCTCGATTGCACGAATCAGAACAGCGGAAGGCAAACCGTCATGATCTGTGACGACATTCAGGCAGAAATGAAAGCCGTAAATCATGTAGACGTAGGCATACCCAGCCGGGCCGAACATCACTTCGGTACGACGAGTCCGGCCTTTCGACGCATGGCACGCAAGATCGTGAGGCCCGGCATAAGCCTCCGTCTCAACGATCATTCCGGCCAGATTCCGGCCGTTCAAACGTCGAACGAGAACTTTCCCGATCAAGTCGGATGCAACTTCAATGGCGGGACGGGAATAAAAATCGCGGGAGAGTTTCAAAGGGGATTTCGGAATCTTGGATTTCGGGATTCGGATTTGGACAACGCGCTTCATCAAATCCGCACTCCGAAATCCGAAATTCCGAAATTCTTACGCGGCTTCGGTCTTGCTCCGAACCTGTTTCTTGATTTTCCAGTGCGTGAACGGGTACTTGTGCGAGCAACGCGGACACTGCCATGCGCCTTTCACCGGATCGGCGCCCTTCTCATGAAACATCTCGACGATGAGATGACAATGAAGACACATTGTCGGATGACTGAGTACGATTTCTGATTTGTTGGACTTGTTAATGACTGCCATGTTTTTCAACCTCCTGTTCGTCTGCAGGGGCTCCCTGATCCTCAGAGCACGCTGATGTACTCGCAAAGACAGACAAAAGCTCCCATGGGTATCGAACCATGTGATCGCTGACGGTTTACAGACGATGACTTGTATATAAAGGGCCCGTGGGCCGGTTACTTGCTGCTGTCTGAGGGGTGTGCCAGATTCCTGCCCCGCCGGGCATTATAGACCCATTTACCGTATTTAGCGCATCAATAAAATGTTAGTTGCTATACATTAGCGTAATAACTAAGTATAGCGGCGCCGATCCCATACTTTTAAAGGAGATCGTTCGAGGCGATGGGCAACATCCCTGAAGAACTGGAAACGACGAACGCCGTCTTTGGCGCCCTGGCTCATCCGTCCCGAAGGCAGATCCTGCTCGTGCTCCGCTCGCAAGGCGGCCGGATGACTGCTGGAGAGATAGCACAGCGGTTCTCGTGCACATGGCCGACCACAACGCGGCACCTGCAAATCCTGCATTTGGCCGGACTCGTCAGGGTCGAGAAAAGGGGGCGCGGAAGGATTTATGAACTCGATACGGCTTTACTGATGACTGTCACCCGCAAGTGGCTCCGGTGGTTTGAAGAGGGAGTGTAGTAGAGTAATTCGGAATTCGAGATTTCATGAAGCTCCCAGTGATTCCCTTTCTCATCGCGGCAACCCTCCTTGGCATTGCGATCTATCTTTTCAACACGACGGGACGAGGCGCTCCGAAAATACTCGCGGCTCCCAAGCTGACGCAGATTGCCGATGTCGAAGGAATTGAGACGGAAGTTGCGATTTCCCCCGATGGGACACGCTGTGCCGTGATTGCCGACGGTGATCTGTGGATGTTGAGCCTTTCGGACGGACATCGAGAGAGGATCACTCGGACTTCAGAGCCGGAGTCGTTTCCCGCATGGAGTCCTGACGGCAAACGTCTGACTTTCACACGAGGCGCGGACACCATGGTCGTGCCGTCCGGCGCCGTCGCGGGAAGTCTGGCCGCGACGTTGAAGGCGGATGCGAGCAGTCTCTCCTGGTCTCCTTCCGGACGACTCGTTTATGTCCGGGGACGGGGGCTCTGGCAGACAGACGTCGGCGGCCAGAACGACAAACGTATCGTTGCTCCGGACGAGAATCCCAATGTCACGCTGCATTCGCCTCGTTTTTCGCCGGACTCCATGCAGATCGCATTCATCAAGTCGTTGCTGGATCTGAGCGGACAGGTGTGGATCGTCGACTCCCTGACCGGGGTTAGGCATCCCATCGTCATCGACCGTCCCGGCGAGCGGCCGCTCGACGTCGGATGGATGCTGGAAGGACGCGATCTGGCGTTCTTGACGAACCGTTCAGGAGGCTACAGCGTCTGGCATGTCAACTTCGCCGATAACACGGTGGGGCCTTTAACGGAGCCGTTCCAGACATTGCTGCTTGCTCCGATCGGCATGTCGATCTGGAATGATCGGATCGTCTTTCCACGGCATTCTTTCGATTCGAATATCGTCCTGTCCGATGGGAAGACCGTGGCGAAGACGGACGATCTTGAGCTCGAGCCCGCAGTCTCACCCGACGGGAAGTTGGTGGCCTACACGATTTTCAAGGGCAACCAGTCGGACATCTGGACCGCAGGAATCGACGGAAGCAATCCCGCATTTCGAACCGTCGGACACGAACCACGTTTCACTCCGGACGGTTTTCACGTTGTTTATACGCACGCCGACATGGCGGGAAACGACGACGTGTGGCGGCTGGATATCCGCAACGGCTCGACCGAACGCGTCACGGACGCCGACGAACTCGATTTAACCCCTGACGCTTCCTCCGACGGCCGCCTGATCGCGTTCACGTCGACGCGCGGCGTGTCGCCGTCCGTGTGGATCATCTCGGCGTCGGGAGGCAAGCGGCTTCGCCTCAACGATGGCGGCTATGGACCTCGGTTTTCGCCGGACGGCACAGCCATCCTCTATTGGAACAAGGGCGCTTTCTGGACGATGGAGTCCAACGGAAACAACCCGCAGCCGGCCTCGCTGGATCCTGCGCCGGCTCAGGCAGTCGGCGGATGGAATAAATCGATGCCCCTGCTGATTGACGGCAATGAAATCCGCGGTCCGAATCACACCGTGGTTTTCCGGTCGGAACGTCCCCTGTGGCCCCGCTTCGATGTCTTGCCGGACGGGCGATTCCTCGTCGCACCCATCGAAGTGCGGGAAACGGGTTTGTGGGCGTTGGATCTGCAATTCAGAACACAGTGAGGGAAACCGCGATGGAATTTGCCGGAAAGACAACGATCGTTACGGGCGCCACCAGCGGCATCGGGATGGCGACTGCGCGAAAATTCGCGGCGGAGGGCGCGATGGTCGCGGCCGTCGGCCGAAACGCCAAAACTCTGGAAGCGCTCGAATCCAGGAATATCCGGACCTACCGGGCGGACCTTTCGAACGAACAGGCCACCGGCCATTTTGCCGCACAGGTTCTTCGCGATTTCGGAGGCGTCGACGTCCTGGTGAATGCAGCCGGGATTATTTCGATGGGCTCGGTCGAGACAACGACGCTCGCGGACTACGATGCGATGATGAACATCAATGTCCGGTCCGTTCTGCACCTCACGCAACTGGCCTTGCCCTCGATCATCGAGCGGAAAGGCAACATCGTGAACCTGTCCAGCGTCACCGGCGCTCGCGCCTTTCCCGGCGTCCTCGCTTACTGCATCAGCAAGGCGGCGATCGATCAGTTCACCCGTTGCGCAGCGCTGGAACTGGCGCCCCAAGGAGTGCGGGTCAATGCCGTCAATCCCGGCGTCGTCCGGACAGGTCTGCACTTGAATTCCGGAATGGCGCCTGATGCCTACGAAGCGTTTCTGGAACGCAGCAAAACGACCCACCCACTGGGCAGAATCGGAACTCCCGAAGAGATCGCCGATTTGATTCTGTATCTCGCATCACCAAGGGCGGGATGGATCACCGGAGCGACTTTTGCAATCGACGGCGGCCGGGCTCAGACCTGCGCGCGGTAGGGAAAACGTGCGGCAGGAAAAACGTAAGGTCAGACGGATCAGCCACGCGTTGGCAGGACGATCACCCGCCGCCACGGGACTTCACCCCGGCTCTCCGAACCGAGTCCGTGTTGTTCGACCAATTGATGCTGGAGACGCCGGATGTGCGCCGATTGCGGCGACAGCTCGACCGGCTTCCCGTAGGACATGACGCGGTCCACGGCTTCCTGTACTTCCTGCATCGCTTCATTCTCTTCTTGTTGCTGATTCTCGAGTCCGAATGCCTGCATGAGGTAGAGCTTCATCTGACTCACCGTGTTGCTGCGGATGATCGAAATGCTCAGGCCGTCGTCCTCCAGGTCCTTCAGTGTTTTGGGTTGACGCTTTTCATGCGCTTTCAAGGTGAGCACCACGTCGGCATCCTTGGGTGTTCGCGCAATCGTCGCAGGCACATGGAGATCGTTGATCGCCCGGGCAAGCCGGTCCTTGCTGACACCGTAAGGATAGATCCGGATGGTCCTGGCGGCGGGCCTTTCTGAAACCGGCTCGCGTTCCTTGCGCCCGCGTCTCCCCGGTATGACAGCAGGCGCGGCGGGCTTCTCCTGTTTCTCGACGACCTCGAAGCCCTCGGCCTTTCGAACGCGGACTTCCGGCCGAACCGCCTTGCCGCGTAGAAATGCGTCCACAACGGAGCCGGTTTCGTGAAAGACGGAGAACTCATCACGATTCCGAATCTCGACCAGCGTGTCGAACGTCGGTGGGGCCTTGCGCTCCAGAACCGTTTTTTGCGTGCCGCGCCGGCGGGCTTCTTCGTCGCTGAGGGTCACGGCGTGAATTCCGCCGAGAAGGTCCGAGAGGGTTGGGTTCATCAGAAGATTGTCCAGCGAGTTCCCGTGCGCGGTGGCAATCAATTGAACGCCGCGTTCGGCGATCGTGCGCGAAGCCAGGGCCTCGGCCTCCGTCCCGATCTCGTCAATGACGATGACTTCCGGCATGTGGTTCTCGACCGCCTCGATCATGACCGAATGCTGAAGCTCCGGGCGCGGAACCTGCATGCGCCGGCTGGATCCAATGCCGGGATGGGGAATATCTCCATCGCCCGCAATCTCATTCGACGTGTCGACGATAATGACGCGCTTGTTCAATTCGGTAGAAACGATGCGCGCGCTTTCACGCAGGAGCGTCGTCTTGCCGACACCGGGACGGCCGAGCAGCAGCAGGCTCTTTCCCGATTCGATCACATCCCGGAGAATGTCCACGGTGCCGAAAACGGCACGGCCCACACGGCAGGTCAGGCCGACGACGTTTTCCCGCCGGTTCCGGATCGCTGAAATCCGGTGGAGCGTGCGTTCGATGCCCGCGCGATTGTCCTGCGTGAAGGAACCAACGCGATGCGTCACGTAATCGATGTCTTCGCGAGTGATGTTCGAGTCCCCGAGGTACACCGCGCGGCTGGGAAACCGGGCTTCAGGCTGGCGTCCGAGGTCCATCACCACTTCGACCAATTGCTTTAAGTCGGTTTGACGATGGAGCGATTCGCGAATGTGGGGCGGCATGACGCGCAGAAGGAGATCGAGATCATCCGTGATTTCCCTGCTTGGCAATTCGCTACTCCTCGTTCCCGGTTGAGTTTGGTAACCTGAAACAATGGTGACTGAATTGGGTCAACCTGAGGACCTCGAACAACTTTTGGAGAGATCCAGGACGGAGCCCATCCTTATTTTCAAGCATAGCACGCAGTGTTCGATCAGCACCGCTGCGTACAACGAGTTCCTGGAGTTCACGTCCGGGGCGGAGGAGATTTCATGCGGCCTGATCCTTGTCCTCGAGAACCGGCCGCTCTCGACTGCCATCGAAACCCGGCTCGGTATCCGGCACGAGTCTCCGCAGGCAATCGTCGTGGAAAACGGCCGGCCCATATGGAATGCCTCGCACTGGTCCATCACCGCCGGCGCTTTGCGGCGAGCCCTGAGGGGCTGATCGGATGCCGCAAAAACAAACCAACCGGCTGGCACAGGAAACCAGTCCCTACCTCCTTCAGCACGCTCACAATCCAGTCGACTGGTACCCCTGGAGCGAAGAGGCGTTGACCCGGGCCCGGACCGAAGACAAGCCCATCCTGCTCAGCGTCGGATACTCCGCCTGTCACTGGTGTCATGTCATGGAACGCGAATCTTTCGAGAACGAGAAGATCGCGCGCGCCATGAACGAGAATTTTGTCTGCATCAAGGTGGATCGCGAGGAGCGGCCGGATATCGACCAAATCTATATGAGCGCCGTCCAGACGATGACCGGCAGCGGAGGATGGCCGCTGACGGTTTTCCTTCTGCCGACCGGTGAGCCGTTTCTGGGCGGGACCTACTTTCCGGATGAGGATCGATACGGCCGGCCGGGTCTTCCCCGAGTGATGGCGATCATTCTCGATCTCTATCGCAATAAACGCGGCGAGATCACCGAGAACGCGCGACACCTGACGGAATACCTGAACCAGAAAACGCAGACCGGGGCAAGCCAGTTCCCCGATCCTTCCCTGCTCGAACAATCTTTCCGCACGCTCGCCTCCCGATTCGACGCTCGAGAAGGCGGGTTCGGCGGCGCTCCAAAGTTTCCGCCCGCCATGAACATCGACTTCCTGCTGCGCTACCACCACCGCACCAGTGATGAGCTGGCGCTTCACATGGCGATGTTCACGCTGAGCAAGATGGCGTATGGCGGCATGTACGACCAGATCGGCGGCGGATTCCATCGCTACTCGGTGGACGAACACTGGCTGGTTCCGCACTTCGAAAAGATGCTCTACGACAACGCTCTTCTCTCGCGCGTTTACCTGGATGCGTATCGGGCCACATCGAGACCCCTCTTCAGAAGAATCGCCGGGGAAACACTCGATTACGTGATCCGCGAAATGCGCGATTCCAACGGCGGCTTTTACTCCGCGCAGGACGCCGACAGCGAAGGCGTCGAAGGGAAGTTCTACGTCTGGAGCCTTGACGAGTTCCGCAACGCTGCCGGCGACGATGCCGGTCTGCTTGCCGGTTATTTCGACGTTTCCGAACGTGGAAACTTCGAGCATCGCAACATACTCCATGTGCCGGAACCGGATGAAGAACTCGTCCCCAGGATCGACGCTGCAAGAAAAAGGCTGTACGCGATACGCAACCAAAGGGTGAAGCCCGGCCGCGACGAAAAAATCCTGACGGACTGGAACGGCCTGATGTTGCGCGCCTTCGCCGATGCCGCGTTCGTGCTGAATCGCGACGACTATCGACAGGTTGCCGTCGACAACGCCGAGTTCCTTCTCAAGTCGATGTGGAACGGCGAGAGGCTCCTCCACAGCTACAAGGACGGCCGCGCCCGCTTCAATGCCTACCTGGACGACTACGCCAACCTCGCGGACGGCCTGCTGGCGCTCTATCAGGCAACCTTTGAAGATCGATGGCTCCAACACGCCTCAGCCATTGTCGACCGGATGATCGAGCTGTTCCGCGACGACACGAACGGCGGCTTCTTCTTCACGGCAAGCAACCATGAAGCGTTGATCTCCCGGCAAAAGGACTTCTTCGACAACGCGACTCCGTCTGGAAACTCCGTCGCGGCGGATATCCTGGTGCGTCTGGCGGCATTGCTCGATCGAGACGATTACCGCAAGACCGCCGATCAACTCCTGCAATCGACGCTCAACCTGATGAAACAGTATCCTTCGGGCTTCGGACGCCTGTTGTCCGCCGTCGACTTTCACATCGGCCCGTCACGCGAAATCGCGATTGCCGGCGATCCCCGGGTCTTTCTCGATGTCTTGAGGAATCGCTACATGCCTCGAGCGGTGCTGGCCGCGGGATCGAACTCGTCCATCCCGCTGTTGAAAGACCGGACGGCGATCGGCGGAAAACCGACCGCCTACGTCTGTGAGAATTATTCCTGCCGGACACCGGTCACCGATCCCGCAGAATTGACCCATGAACTGGGATAACGTGCTCGACCGCCTCGAAGCCGCGCAGTTCAAGCCGGTCGAAGAAATCTACATGGAACACTATGGGAAGGTCTTGACGGCTGAATTTCCCGAATTCAAAGGCCGGTACTTCCGATGCACCTATGGCGCCTTGAAATGTGGAGACATCCGAATCGAAGTGTTCCTGTTCCCCTCGGAATTCCATCGGGATGAGTTTCTCGAAGTGATCGGCAACGATCCCCGGTACGTCTCCAAAGACAATGCCGTCCTGCGTTTTCCCGAATGCCAGCCCGGTGTGATCGACAATATTCTCCGAGCCTTAGTTTCTGCTCCAAGATAGAATGCGCGGTCCAGGAGGGCCCCCCATGAAGAGGATGTTTTTCTCCATAACGACTTTACTGCTTCTTGGCGTCACCGTGATCTGCGCTCAGGACGCGAAACTGCAAACAGGCGATCCGCTCAAGCGTGGACTGAAGGAATCCGACTTCCCGCGCACGAAACAACTCGCCTCTGGCGTCTATTCGTACGAGGCGCTTCGGGGCGGCGACCCCGGGAGTTTCATGACGACGGTGAGCTTGTTCGTCGTCACCACCGATGGCGTTCTGGTGGCGGACGGACAAGGCAATGTTCAGCAGACGAAGGAAATGGTGGACGCGATCGCAAAGATCACGAATCAACCCATCAAATACGTCGTGATCTGCTCCGACCACGGTGACCATACGGCCGGCAATTCCGCTTTCCCGAAATCGGCGGTTTTCATTTCTTCACCGGCTTCGAAAAAAACCATGGAAGACGCTGCGGCCCAGGCTGCTCAACGCGGCGGAGGCCGGGGCAATGCGGCGCCGCCCGCTCCACTGCCGACGGAAACTGTCCCGGCGAAACGTGTGCTCAAAATGGGCGGCACGGAAATTCAGATTCTGAATCTCGGACGAGCCCATACCGGTGGAGATCTCGAGGTCTACGTACCCAAAGGAAAGGTCCTGTTCATGAGCGAGGCGTACCTGCACCGCATTTTCCCGGCGATGCGTTCGGCGTTTCCGACGGAGTGGCTCGCGACAATCAAGAAAGCCCAGGCGCTGAAAGCGTCGTGGTACGTTCCCGGCCACGGTTTCGTCGACGATGCCAAGACGTTAAAGGACGAACTGGAGACCTATCGACAGGCGCTCGCCAAAGTGATCGACGAATCGAAGCGGCTGCGCCAGGCCGGCGTTCCCTGTCCTGTGCCGCCTCCTGCGCCCGCCGCCCAGAGAGGTCAGAACGCTCCCGCGCCTCCGAAATGTGAAGCGGCGCAAAAAGCAGACTGGGGTGCGTTCAAAGACTGGACGCTCCGCGGCGGCCAGGAAGAAGTCGCAATCCGCAAGGTGTTCGACGAACTCGACGGAAAGCTGCCGAAGTAGTTCCGGAGTTGATCCTGGTGTCGGGCGCCGATTGCCGGTGGAGCAGGTGGCTGACACCAGGATTCAGAACACGCGCAAAGGCGAAATCCTGAGCATCGATCCAGACTTCTTTGCGCAAAAAGTCGCTTTGGATCCAACATTCCCTAAGCGAGAAAAAACGTTGGGCGATGCGGTCTGGTTATGACATGAAGCCATGGAGTCGCAGGACGAGGACTTTTCCCCGCCTTGGCCAAGGCGGGGTGCCGCGTAGCGGCGGGGCGGTTCGTTCAACAAATTAATTTAGGCTCTTCGGGAAATCGAGTGGGTGAAATTGGGGCATTTTAGAGCGCAGGGAGCAT
>JAHFTY010000163.1 GCA_023265365.1 Acidobacteriota bacterium | reverse complement strand
GTCGAGGAGGGGAAAACGCTCTTTCATGGAAATACTGAGGCCACCAGGTTTCCCCTCCTCGTCGAGGAGGGGAAAACGCTCTTCCATGGAAACACTGAGGCCGCCAGGTCTTCCCCTCCTCGACGAGGCTCGACGAGGAGGGGTGGCGCGAAGCGCCGGGGTGGTCGGCTTAGGACTCATCCACGACGGTGTTTTGGAGAATACCGATCCGGCCGATTTCCACCTCAACCACGTCCCCGGCTTTCAGGAATACCTGGGGATTGCGCGCAAACCCCACTCCACTCGGCGTTCCGGTGGAAACCACGTCGCCGGGTTGAAGCGTCATGACGCGGGAGATATAGGACACGATGTAGGGCACATTGAAGATCAGGTGCCTGGTATTGGAGTTCTGCCGGACTTCGCCATTCACGCGGCATTGAATGTCCAAACCGCTGCCGTCGCCCAGTTGGTCACGCGTCACCATCCACGGTCCCATGGGGCCGAACGTGTCGAAGGATTTCACGCGCAACCATTGGCTGTCCGACGATTGAAAATTCCTCGCGGAGACGTCGTTGAAGATGGTGTATCCGGCGACGTGATCGAGGGCCGACCGGGTGGAAATATTTCGGCCCCCCTTGCCCATGACAAAGGCCAACTCCGCCTCGTAGTCGAGCATGTCCGTCACGGAAGGTTTGACGATGGGATCCAGATGCGCGGCGATCGCGCTGGCATACATCGCAAAGAACAGAGGCTCCTTTGGAAGAGGCGTCCTGGTTTCTTCGGCATGATCGCGATAGTTGAAACCGATACCGATCAGCTTCTGCGGATTGAGGACCGGAGCGGCAAGCTTCGCTTCGGCGAAAGGAAAGGAACACTCGAGCACATCGGTTCCCGAAACCTGGTCCTGGAGCCGCGCAATGCCGTCATCCGTGTGAAGAACGTCTTCGAGCGTCGAGACCTGCCGTGGAAAGCGAATCAGCCCGTCGCGTATGGCGCGGCTCAGGTCGATACAGCGCTCGCCTTCAAGACAACCCAGTTGAATGCCATGCTCCTTGGACCGGCTGCGAAAATTCAACAATTTCATAAACACCTCTACTTGATCCTGGCGATGCGACCTTCCGTGGGGAACTTCTTGAACTGCAGCAGATCATGGCCGGGGACCACGTGATCCTTGTCGCCCGCCAGTTTGATCATGCGTTCGAGCGCGGCAACATTGGCGGCGCGATCCGTGATGTCGAAGGTGGCGATGGGCGATTTCTCTTCCATATTCCTGTAGAGGTAGCAATTGTCCGACGCGAGCACAAACGTGGGATGCCCCTCGACGCGAATGTACTGCGACGCGTAGGTGTGGCGCGCCCCGGTATAGGCGCGGATACCCGGAAAGATTTCGCGGTCGTCGCCGTCGATGAGCCGCACCTTTCCTTCAATGTTGCGCTTCAGCAGTTCCATCGCGTCTTCCTTGTCCGCCGCCCGCTTGCCGCCGGGCTGCCACGACGCGCCGGTGTAGTAGTTGTACTCGTCCTTCTGAATCCAGATGTTGGCCTTGGGAAAAAGGCCGATACCGCCCATGTGATCCCAGTGCACGTGGCTGACGATAATGTCCGTGATGTCGTCCGGCTGAATGCCGGCAAGCTTGACGGCCTCGTCCGGCCGGATGTAGTCCTGCGTGTTCCAGCGATCGAAGCCCGGCGTCTGCCGGTGGTATCCCGTGTCGAACAGGATCGTCTTGCCGCCGCCGCGAATGAGCCAGACCATGACGCCGATGTCGAACGTCTCGTTGGGATCTTTCGCGAGCGGCATCAGGGTGGTGATCTTCACCTTCGGCAGAATGCCGAAGCGGATCGCCTGAATGGTGTACTCCGGGGTTGGAGGAGCGACCGGAGCGGCCGGGGTTTGAAACCCGGGCCAGAGCGCCAACAGTAAAGCGATTAAAGTGGTCATGACGTCCGTTCCTTAAAAAAGGTACTTCAGGGCGAACTGAACGATTCTCGGCGCAACGACGGTATTCGAGATGAAACCGAACGAAGCCGGAGTGGTTCTGGCCGTGCCTGGATTACCGAACTGAGGATGATTGAGGACGTTGAAGAACTCCGAACGGAATTCCAGGTTCCCCTTTTCGCTGAGTCCTCCGGTCGCAAACACCTTCTTAAGGGACAGGTCGAAATTCGCCTGGCCCGGTCCCCGGAGAATGCTCCGTCCGGAATTGCCGAATCCAAAGCCGTTTCCGATCGCCGGCGGCGGCACGAACACGCTGGTGTCGAAATACTTCGTCAGACGATCCTGCGTTTTTCCGGTCAGCGCCGCGTCCGACGCGGATTTGCCGGGCGCGAACTGCGCGTACCCGGTCCTGCCGAAAATGTTGCCGGAGGTGCTGTCGGTGATGCTGAACGGCAACCCCGACTGGATCGTCGTGACGCCCGACACGGCCCATCCCCCGAACACGTGATTGAGAGCGCTGTTGCCCGCAATTCCGGGAAGGTTGTACACGTAGCTCGCGACGAAACGATGCGTCCGGTCGAAACTCGACGACCCGCGATTGCCGCGATGGTTGTAGATGTCGCCGGTGTATTGGCCGATCGGCTGGTTGCGTCCGCCGCTGCTGGCGCCGACGTCGTCAATCGAATGGCTGAACGTGTACGACACCTGGAAACTCAGGCGGTTCGCGTACTGTTTTCGGAGGCTGGCCTGCATCGAGTTGTAGCTGCTGTCGAAGACGTTGTCGTACTCCGACAGGCCGCCGGTGCTGAACCCGAGAACCGGCACGCGCTGATTCAGGTTGGCGGTGGTGTTGGTGGTCTGGTCGTGAATCGGATGTTCCGGGCTCGCCAGCAGCGCCTGGTTGGCGCCGTAGCTGGCGTTGAGGTGGGTCGCCTTCGTTCCGACGTATCCCAGTTCGAAAATGTAGCTGCCGAAACCGTACTGCGTGTTGAAACTCCACTGCTGGGTGTACGGCTCTTTCATCGTCGGGTTCATGTAGAGAATCTGGCGGGTCGGCGCCTGGCCGATTGGAATGAAGACCGGGAACGCTTCGGTCGGCGGAGGCGTCGCGCCGGCGAACGGATTCTGGAACGTCGCCTGCGGAGCCGACGTGCCGCCGCCGCTGTAGGAAACCGCCCATGGATCGAACCAGCCCTGCATCGTGACGGTGCCGCCCAGTGGAGACCAGTACAGTCCGTAACCGGTGCGGATCACGAAGTTATTGTTGGACGCGATCGGACGGAACGCGAGGCCGATACGCGGGGAAAATCCGAGCCAGTTCTCTTTCTCCACCATCGTTTTCCGGTCGAGTTTCGTGAACGTCGGCGGGACCACGATGCTGGAGTTGGACGGAATGATGAATCCCGCGTAGTTTCCGCCTGCGGGAATCGGACCGTAGTTCGCCAGTCGCCGGTCGAAACCGGAATTGCGGCCGCGCGCGTCCCACTGCCAGCCGTTGTACTGATACCGCACGCCCATGTTCATTGTCAGGCGCTGACTGGCGCGCCAGTCGTCCTGGAAGAACAGCGAGAAATCGTTGTAGTGCGGATGGCTCCGCATGATGCCATTGTTGGTGGACGCGCCGTTGACGTTGCTGACACCGGTTCCATTCTGAGTGCCGCTCATGCCCAGCAGGAAATCCGGAAACGACTGGAAGCTGATGCTGCCGCGCGTGAGAAACACATCGTTCCAGTTCACCTGGTGCGGCGCGACGTTTCCGCCGAGACGGATATCGTGCTTGCCCTTGTTGAGACTGAGCGTGTCGGCAATCTCCGAATTGTGGATGATCATCGACTGATCGTTGTTCGTATTCGGACCGATCGTGAAAAAGCCGGTCACCGCAATCAGCGGCAGTGTGTCGTATTCCTTCACCGGCGACGTCATTCCGAGCTGTGACGCTTTCACCGGCTCGAACGGAACCTGCTGCATGAACATGCGGTTGTAACCGAACCGCAGGTCGTTGACGAGATGCGGATTCAACGTCCGCGTGTCGTCGAACGAGAAATTCAGGTTCATGCGCTTGTCTTTTTCTCCGTAACCCGGAACGTTCGCCGTCGAAAACGGCAGTGTCTGCGGCAGCAGCGCCCAGAAAGCCTTGAACGAGCGGCGCTCCCCGCTGGGCAGAACCTGGTCGAAGTCGAGGACCACCTGGTTCTCCGAAAACCTGGCTGGAATCGAGAACGCTGAAAAACCCGAAGTCCCCCGCTGCGTCTGCGGCGTCGGAATCGCATAAGCGCCGTCCGGCATTTTGAAGTTCAGTAATGCCAGGGCAACCGGATTGATATTCGATCCGTCGGCCGCGATCGCTTCGAGCACACCCTGCTTTCCGGCGGCCTGCACGCCGCGCTGGCCCGCGTACAGCGCGCCGAGCGCCCGCGCGCTGCGATCGCCCATGTTCGGAATGTTCAGTGTCCGGCTGGATGCCGTCGAAACGCCATTCCGCTGCACGGTTCCCTGATAGGAGAAAAACCAGAACGTCCGGTCCTTTTGAATCGGGCCGCCGATGGTTCCGCCGTATTGATTCTGCTTCAACACGCCTTTCGGCTGTCCCGCCAGGTTTCGGAAGAAGTCATTCGCGTTCAGAGCGTCGTTGCGGAAGAACTCGTACAACGTTCCATGGATCTCATTCGTTCCGCTCTTTGTGACGAGGTTCACATTCGCGCCGCCCTGACGGCCGTATTCGGCGTCGTAGAGTCCGGTCTGAACCTTGAACTCCTGAATCGCGTCGGGGGCGGGAATCGGGATGCCCGGCTTGTCGGGAGCATCGTCAAAACCCTGCGAGACGACGTTGTCCGCGAGAAGTCCGTTGAAGGTGACACTGTTCTCGAAAGGCCTGGCGCCGTTCGCCGAAATGTTGACGCTGTTGCGGCCGATGGCGCCGGCATTCGGCACATCCGATGCGACGCCGGGCTGCATGCCGAGGACCTGCGTGAAATTTCGGCTCGACAACGGAACCGCCGTGACCATCAGATTGTCGACGACGCGGCCAAGGTCGGATGTGGTCGTCTGCACCATCGCCGCGTCGGCCGTCACGGTCAACTCGGAGGCCAGGTCGCCGACCTGAAGCGCCGCGTCAAACACGACAGTCTGCGCGACGTTCACCGTCAGACTCTCGAGAGTGAGCCGCCGGAATCCCTGCATCTCCACCACAACGCTGTATTCACCGGGAGGCACAAAGCTGAAGTTGTACGAACCCGTCTCGTTCGAGAGCGTCTGCAACGGCCGCTGCGTCGCTTTGTTCGTCAACGTCACCTGCGCGCCCGGAAGAACCGCGCCGCTCGTGTCTTTGATAACGCCCTTGACGGTGCCGTTGGACTGGGCGATCGCCGAAACCGCAGAAAGAATGAAAACGGCGAGCAGAAGAATCATTTGGCAATGTCGCTTCATCGGATCCTCACTCTCAGGGGGTTTTCGTTTCGTGCGCTGGTTCGCGCGGCAATCCGTTGCGGTTGGTGTCCTTTTGAAGACCGGGACAATCTATCCGTTATGGATGCGAGGTTTCAACAAGATTGGCTCGAACTCTTTGGAGGGCGCCAGCCTCCGAAGGCCTGCTCGAGGTGAGCGGCAAGCGCGAGCGCGACGTGTTCCTGCCAGGGACGGGCGACCACCTGGACTCCGATCGGCAGACCCTCCGGAGAGGTGCCGCAGCGCACGACAGCGGCCGGCCAGCCCGTAAAGTTGAAGATCATCGTGTAAGTAAAGATGTCGAGGCGTTCGTACGAGGTGCCGTGTTCGATGGCGGGTGTGGCGGCCACCGGACAAATGATCGCGTCATACTTTTCCAGGAACGCCAGCATCCGGGTTCGCAGCGCGTCCCACCTTCCGACGAAGTCAAGCAACTGGCCGGTCGTCATCCGCCCGCGGCTGCAAATGTCGAGAAACTGAGTCGTCAGCGGGTGGACGCGCGCGCTGCCGATCGACTGCAGCAAGGCACGAAGGCCATCGCCTCCGTCGGCGCCGAGAAGCTCACACCACATTGCCGAGGCGATCGCCGCGCCATCGGGTAACGACTCCTCCACCACGGCGCCGGCCTCCGCGCATGCGCGAGCGGCTCGCGTGACGGTATCGATGGTTCCGGGAGTCGGAGGCGCCACCGTGTTGTCCGTGAAGAAGGCAATGCGCAGAGAAGGGAGGCGGACCGCAGCCGGATCGCCGACCGGCATTGGCACGAGCGAGGCATCCATACCGTCAGGTTGCGCGAGAATCGGCAGCGCCAGGGCCAGGTCTTCAACAAATCGCGCCATCGGACCGACCTGCCACAACCGATCGGCCAACCCGCCCGGCGGAAGATAATGACCGGTCTTGGGAAGGCGGCCGGATGTCGGCTTGATCGTCGCGATCCCGCAGAAGTGCGCCGGCAGTCGAACGCTGCCTCCGGCATCGCTGCCCAAGCCGATCGGCGATCCGCCGGCGGCGATGATCGCGGCTTCGCCGCCGCTGCTGCCGCCGGATGTTTTCGTCCGATCGAACGGATTGTTCGTCCGTCCGAAGACCAGGTTGTCCGACTCAAACGCCAGACACAGTTCCGGCACGTTCGTTTTGCCGATCACGACCGCGCCCGCCTTGCGCATCAGCGCGACCGTGCTCGCATCCTGTTGCGGAAGGTGATTCACGCGCCCCAGCGTTCCGCTGGTCGTGACGATGCCGGCCGTCTCCAGCGAATCCTTCACCGTCATCGGAACGCCGTGCAATGCGCCGCGCGGCCTGTTTCGCTTTAATTCTTCGTCCCGCTCGCGCGCCTCGGCCAAAGCCCGTTCTGCGCAGACGTTAACGACCGCATTGATCCCTGGATTCACCGTTGTGATCCATCCGAGGTGCGCCCGGACGAGTTCTTCAGAAGAGACTTCTTTTCGGCGAATGAGGTCTGCCATTTTCGATGCGGAAAGAGCGAGTAGATCGATCATGATTGAAGCAGTTTAGCGCGTGTGAGGCCCTCAACCTCAACCGGGTTTTGTCGATTCCACGGAACTTGAAATCGGTCCGGAGCGTATCTCATGACGGTTCATTAAGCGCGGCACTGGGGAGTCAGAATTCATGAATCACTTCCTCACCGACATTCGATCCGGCATTCGGATGCTGTTCAAGTACCCGACCCTGTCACTGGTGGCCGTGTTGACGCTCGGTCTGGGCATCGGCCTGAGCACGACCGTCTTCTCGGTCGTGAACGGGGGCTTGTTCAAAGGGCTCCCGTTCCCCGAAGCCGAGCGCGTGGTCTCCCTCGTCGCCACGAATCCCTCGAAGAATCCCGATGCGTTTGGCCTGCGGCAGCCGATCAGCGTTCACGATCTGGCGGTGATTCAGATGCGGCAGACCTCGTTCGAGAAAATCGGCGCGTACAGCATCACCCCGGTCAACCTCACCAAAGAGGAAGGACGGCCGGAGCGCTTCAGCGGGGGCGAACTCACTGTCGGCGCGTACGAGACGCTGGGAATGCAGCCGATCCTGGGGCGCGGGTTCCGTGACGGCGACGACCGGCCGGGCGCCGATCCCGTCATCCTCCTGAGCCATGAATTGTGGCGCGACCGCTATGAGAGTTCGCCGGACATTGTCGGCAAGTCGATTCGCGCGAACGGCATCTTCCGCACGGTGATCGGCGTCATGCCGGAACAATTCGCGTTTCCGATTCGACAGGCGTTGTGGGTGCCGCTCTCCATCGATCCGCTGGCCCGGCCGCGAGGACAGGGTCCCGGCTATCAGGCGGTCGCGCGGTTGAAGAAGGGCGTCAGCATGGCGCAATCGAAGGCGCAGGTCGGCGCCATCGCGTCTCAGCTCGAGAACGAATTTCCGGCGACGAATCGTGGCATTGGCGCAGACGTGCTGCCGTACGCGAAGACCACGATGGGACCCGAGGCGTACGGGCTGATGTACACGATGCTCGGCGCGGGCATCGGCATACTGCTGATAGCGTGCGTCAACGTGTCGAACCTTCTGGTGGCGCGGGCGTCGCTGCGGCAGCGCGAGGTCGCGGTGCGCATGGCACTCGGCGCCGAGCGGCGCCGCGTCGTGCGGCAGCATCTCACGGAGGTGCTGGTGCTGGCCATGCTTGGCGGCGGCATCGGGATCCTTCTCAGTATTTTCGGCATGCGATGGTTCACGCGGGCGTTTTCAGTTATTCCAATGCCGTTCTGGATCACTTTCGATCTCGATTACCGCGTCATGCTGTTCGTGCTCGGCGTGATCGTCCTCGCCAGCCTGTTCGCGGGCGCTCTTCCGGCGATGCATGCGGCGCGGGTCGATGCGGGCGCGGCGCTCAAGGACGACAGCCGGTCGTCGACCAGCGGCCGCCTCGGCCGGTTCAGCAGCGGTCTGGTCATCGTGGAGCTGGCCGTATCGTGCGGACTTCTCATCGCGGCGGGCCTGATGATCAAGAGCGTGGTCCAGTTGAAGAACGTGAAGATGCCTTTCGGGATCGACAACGTGCTCACCGCGCGCGTGGACCTGCCGCGCGACAAGTATCCCTACTCCGCGGCGAGCATCCGCTTCTTCGAGCAACTGCTCCCGAGGTTGAACGCGGTTCCCGGCGTCGAAGCCGCAACCCTTTCCGACGGGCTGCCGGCCGCCGGCAACGGCTCGATTCCCGTGCAGATCGAAGGAAGGACGTACGCGCGGGAAAGCGACTCGCCCCTCGCGCGCGAAGGGATTGTCACCGCAGGCTACTTTTCGACGTTCGAAACGCCGATCCTGAGCGGGCGCGAATTCACCGCCGCCGACGTCTCGACCGGTCCGCCGGTGGCGATCGTTAACGAGTCGTTCGCGCGGGCACACTTCTCGAACACGAATGCGATGGGGCGGCAGTTCAAACGCATCCGCCCCAATTCGAAGGAACCGTGGCTGACGATTGTCGGCGTCGTGCCCGACCTGCTCATGGAGGGGATCGGCAACAACAACGCGAGTCCGGTGGGCTATTACATTCCAATCTCGCAGAGCGACGTTGCGAACGGCGTCCGCATGGCCGTGCGCACGCGCGGCGAGCCCGGCGCGATCGCGCCGGCGGTGCGTGCGGCCGTGGCTTCGCTCGACGGCGACCTGGCCATCTACGAAATCCAGACCATGCAAGCCGTCATCGATCGCCAGTCCTGGTTATACACGGTGTTCGGCACGTTCTTCACGGCGGTCGGCGTCTGCGCGCTGCTTCTGGCAACGGCCGGCCTGTATGGCGTGATGTCCTTTGCGGTGACCCAGCGGACGCGCGAAATGGGTATCCGTTCGGCGCTCGGCGCGCCGGGCCGCGAGTTGATCCTGCTGGTGATGCGGAAGAGCGTGATCCAGTTGGGGGCGGGCCTGGTGTTCGGGCTCGCGCTCGCATTTCTCGCCTCGGGCGCGCTCCAACCCGTCATCTATCACGTGGACCCGCACGACGCGGCAGTGTTCGTCGGTGTCGTCGTGGCGCTGACGCTGGCGAGCCTC
This sequence comes from Acidobacteriota bacterium, assembly GCA_023265365.1. Taxonomy (GTDB): domain Bacteria; phylum Acidobacteriota; class Terriglobia; order 20CM-2-55-15; family 20CM-2-55-15; genus JAHFTY01. Next base: position 1,795 of record JAHFTY010000163.1, on the reverse strand, counting down.
GTCGCGAGCTTCCTGCCCGCGCGGCGCGTCACCAGGATCGATCCGGTGATCGCGCTGAGAGCGGAATAGCCAACCCGTCAGCCAGCCCGCGGCGTCGCCCAGTCCCCGGCTCACATAGGTAAAGTATCCTCCGGCCGACGGCAGGTGCTTCGCCATCGCACCGATGTTGACCGCGATCAGTATGCAGACGCCAAGCGCGATCAGCGTCGCCAGCGGCAGCGCCGTACCGGCAAACGGGACCGCCGCGCCGAGGCTGAAAGCGACCGCGCTGGCGGGAGCCATCGCCGCCACCGACTGGAAAAGCACCTCCGCCAATCCGATGGCATTGCTGCGCAGTGTGCTCCGCGAAGATGATTCATTCATAAGGTGTCTCAGGAACCGCGTCGATATCGAGGGGTTTTCGGGACAACCGGATTCACGCGGCGCGTGTTGTATTCGAGGCGGTACCGCGTGTGTTCGGGATCTTCGGGATAGTGCTCGTTTGGCGGATAAGGAAACCGCGACATCGCGTGAAACGGCAGCGGCTCGACGGAATCCGGATACGGAGTGTAGGTCTCCATTGCCTTCTCAAACCCGTCGGCATAAAAAAGCAGCGTCCGATGCCAGCCCGAAGGAATCGCCGGCAGTCCGGCCGCGTCGAACTCGACGCGGATCTCATCACCGGACGCCATCACCGCAAACATGTCGTCCGGCGCGTCCATCAGTTTCGTCACGTCGCCATAGCGCGTGTAATTGCCCGAGTGAAGCTGAAACGCGTCCCGCGGAGTCCGGCGATCGTAGTCGTAGTCTTCGGGACGCTTACGAAGTTCGAGCGGGTAACCCCCAAACGCAAGCGTGGCCGTTTTCGGAAGCAGGGTCGAGACGCGGGTTTCGGCGGCGCCCTCAAAAGTGTTGACGAGAATCTGATCCCAGTAGATCTCCATGTTGTTCGTGATCCGCACGCGATGATCGTTGCCCGGAAAAATCCCGCCGATGTCGACAACGATCGTCTTCGGAAGACCGGCCGGCAGTCCGATCGATTCGTTCTTCCGGATCCAACCGCCCTTGCCGTCGGCCACTTCAAGATATGGAACGATCGGTTCAATCCCGGAAAAGTACGCCGAGTGCGCCGTCGTGCTGTCGAAATACTCGGTAAATCCATGCAGGATGAGTTGCGCGGCGGCGCCCGGCGGGATTGCGCCGGCGTCAATGATGATGGAATGAAGACCGGCGAAGCCGGGATAGTTCGCGATTCCAGGGACCGGCGCATAGATACCGTCGATCGAGGCGATTTCCTTCGACAGATCACGGCCCCGATCGTCGATGACAGACGCGGGCGTGTGCGCATCGCGGACCTGCCAGAGTTTGAACGCCGGATATGGAGGAACCGGTTGATACCGGTCGTTGTTGTAAACGTCGACTCCCGGAGGCGTGTCGATCGCAATGAGTTTCAGCGCGTCGAGGTAGGTCACCTCCTCCATCTGCGAAAGGATCCTGAAGCGGTACTTCCCGTCGATCGGTTTGGCCTCTGCTTCGGTCAACCGGATGTACTCATCCGTGTCCGGCGCATTCCACCGGCCTGGCGCTTCCCACTCCCCGATCACGCCGGGACCGATGACGTCGGTGATGAACCTGTATTTATTTCCGTCCCACGAATAGAGCGCCGGGCACGAACTGCCCTTCCGGTCGAGTTCCTCGTACGCGACGCGCGTGCGCTCGCCCGGCAGTTCGTCCTGCACGACACCGGTGGGCCACAGCATTCGCACGAAATCGGCGCGTGACTTTCCTGTTCCGAACAGGACCGGCCCGGGCGTGG
>JAHFTY010000162.1 GCA_023265365.1 Acidobacteriota bacterium | reverse complement strand
GTATTTCTGGAAAAAACGCGACGGCGCCGGTGTGAAGAAGAGCATCGAGTACTTTCAGGAATGCCTGAAGACCGATCCGAACTACGCGCTCGCCTACGCCGGACTGGCCGACTCGTTTAATCCATCAGCAGCCCGTGGCAGAAGTGGGTCAGATACCTCGGCGCCGATTTTCACAATTCGGGGTCAGACCCAAAGAACTGATGAAGCAAGGGTCTGACCCCACCGAAAATGGGCGCCGAGGTGTCTGACCGAGAATTACCGTCTTCTGCCACGGGCTGTCAGGCGAGGTAGAAGACGTAGCGCCCGCATCAACAAGGTCTTTCCCCGATCGACGACGGAACGCTGCCACTGCTCGTCTTCCGGACAGAACGCGCGGAGCAACAACTCCCTGGCCGGGTGATCCATCGCACGGCTGCCGAAATGGTGCAGCCGGTTCTCCTGCCTCAACGCGCCAAGAACCTTGATCGGGCTGAACGTTCCAAATTCCTGGCAAATCAGATAGCGCTTCGCCCCGGGGAAGACGTCCGCCAGCATGGACTCGATTCCACCCGTCACCCGATACCCTCCGCTTCGATCCGCCTCCGATGCGGCAACGGCGACGCCGAACCATCCCCGCATTCGCTCATGATCGCCGGGAACCACCAGCAGAGTGTCTTTTCCGTAAGGTCCCAGACCCGTATGCACATCGATCCCGATCAGGGTTTTCGTGGCCGGCAGTTCCCTGCGGAGAAAGGCCTCAAAGTCGGCAGTCCCTTTCTCCCTGTGCCGGCCGCCGAAGAACAATCCCTGCGGATACTCGTACTGTCCCTGGGCAACGCTTTGGCGGAGCGTCTTCAATCCATAACGTGCAACCAGCAACGCGGCCTTCGCCAGGTAGAAATCCGGCGACGGAGGACTCTTCGGGTTGAGAAAAGAATCCAGCATCGCGTATCGCGGAGGAGCTCCGGAATAACAACCGTCAACCACACAGTTCCGGTTCAGATCCACGTTGTTCTCGTTCACTCTCCGCAGCCACGACATGCCGAAAGGATTCAGTATATGAACCAGAATCAGGGCCGGATCTCCCTCGAGCTCAGCAAGCCGATCCAGGGCCGCCAGTTGAATGGCAGACCCCGCAAAACCCTCGACGCCGTGCAAACCCGATGAGTGGAGCACCACCGCGTCCGGATTCTCCGTTCCGAACGAGGCGATATCGATGGCAAGGTCTTCGCCCGACGGGCCCTTCGCGTCAAGCCGCAGGGATTGCAGCCTGCCGCCGGCTTTGCGCGCAGCTTCCAGGAATCGCCGCCGTGCCGTTTTGTAGTCGGGTGAGAACTCGCTGATCATCCGGCGCGATTACTCGTAACGCATCACCGTCGCCGGATCGACCGTCGTGGCGCGGCGCGCGGGAAAGTAGTTGGCTGCAAACGACACCAGCAGAAGCACCGCGGCCGTGATTCCAAAGGTCGGGAGATCGGCGGCGCGGACTCCGTAAAGAAGACGTGAAATCAGACGCCCCACCAGAAACGCCAGCAGCAGTCCTGCGGCAAGTCCAACGGCAACCGTGGTCATGCCCTGGCGCAGGACCATGCGGAGCACTGTCCGGCGATCCGCGCCCAGGGCCATGCGGATTCCGATCTCAGCGCCACGCTGGCTGACGGAATACGACATGACGCCGTAGATCCCAACCGCTGCAAGGACGAGCGCGATCGACCCGAAGATGGTGAGGAGTGTCGCCGAAAGGCGGGGCCCCCAGAGCGAGAGGTTGAGAAGTTCCGGACCGGTGAGCACGTTGTTCACGGCCACATCGCGATCGATCGCACGCAGTTCCTTCTCAATCGTGGCCTTCAACAGTTCCGGCCTGCTTTTCGTCCGGACGTGGAGCGTCATCACCGCCGAGAAATTCTGATCGAGTGGCATGTAGGCCATCGATTGCGGATCTTCACCGACAAATACGTATTTCGACGTCCGCGCGATTCCGACAATCGTGCGGAACTCCGAATCGCCGAAAAACCTGAACCGCTTGCCCAGCGCATCCTGGCTCGGCCAGAACCGTTTCGCCATCGCATCGTTAATAATGACGACCGGGACGCCACCCTCACGGTCCGCATCGGAAAGATCCCGGCCGCGAAGCAGGGGCATGCGAATCGTATCGAAGTAGCCCGGTTCGATAATGTTCGTGAATACGAGAACGCCCTTGTTGTTCGCCGCGTTTTCCTCACCTTCCGGAAACACGCTTCGCTGAAACGCCGGAGTCAGCGGAGCGCTCCCTGCCAGCGCGGCCGCAGCCACACCGGGCAGTGCGCGCATGCGGTCGAGCACCTGGCGGTGATACTCGCGGGCGCGGCCCGTGTCGTAACCATTCGAGGTCAGGTCGTACGGGGCGACCACCAGGTTGTCTTTCTCGAAACCGAGATCGATCTCCTGCGCATTCTTCAAACTGCGGATGAACAATCCCGCGCTCGCCAGCGCGATGACGGAAAGCGCGACCTGAAAAAAAACGAGGAGGCTTCTCGGGTTCAGCCTTCCGGCAGGCGCATACGAACCGGACCGCTCTTTCAAATCCATCACCAGGTCCGGCTTCGAGGCGCGGAGCGCAGGGGCAAGCCCGAAGATCATGCCGCTCAGCAGAGAGATTCCGAGCGTGAAGGCAAGGACGTTCGCGTTGATCGACATGTTGATGTTGGCGGCGTTCAAGGTGGCCGGCAACAGCGTCAACAGCATGTTCCGGCCGGCAACCGCGATCAGCATCGCGAGGATTCCACCGGGAAGCGCGACCAGCACGCTCTCCGTGAGAAGCTGCGAGATCAGCCGCGAACGCGCGCTTCCCAATGCCACGCGCACCGTGAACTCGCGCCGGCGGGACGCCGCCCTGGCGAGCATCAGGTTCGCAATGTTCGCGCATGCGATCAGGAGCACCAGGCCGACGATGACCATCAGCAACACGCTTCCCTGGAGCATCAGACTCCGGAAGGCCGGCGGGATCGTCGACTCCGCCAGCGGAAGCACGCCGGCATTCCGGCCCGAGTTCTCGTTCGGATATTGAAGTTCCAGGCGCTTTCCAATCGTCTGCAGTTGCGCGCGCACCTGGGCGATGGTCGAGGAAGGTTTGAGCCGGCCAAACACGTTGAAGTAGAGAAGCCGCCGATTTGCATCGAGCGCGCCGCCCGGGAAATTGGAGGGCACCAGAAGCGGGTGGCTCATGACCGGGAACCACATGTCCGGTGAAATCACCCCGATCGTCCCTTCGAACCCGCTGGCGGCGACGCCGATCACCGTGAATGGATGTCCGTTCACCCGAATCGTGTCTCCGATCGCCGAGGGGTTCAGACCAAAACGCCTCTGCCAGAATTTGTAATTCAACACCGCGACGGCATGCGTTCCCGGCGTCCTGTCCTCCTCCGGCAGGAAAGCGCGGCCGGCCGCGAGGCGAACGCCGAGAAGGCCGAAGTAATTGCCCGAAACGAGTTGTCCGAGGATGGGAGTGGGTTTCTCGCCGCCCGCGAGATAGACGAAGATCGGAAAACTGTACGCGCCGGTATCGGAAAACACATCGTTTTGAGACCGGTAATCCCGATAGTTCGGATAAGAGATGGGAAGGTAAGCGCCGAACACGTTGTTGGCGTTGTTGGCGTCGGTGCCGTAGACGTACATCAACTCCGAGGGACTCTCCACCGGAAGAGGCTGGAGAAAGACGGAGTTGATCATCGTGAAGATCGTGGTGTTTGCGCCGATTCCGAGCGCCAGCGACAGGACCGAAGTGACCAGAAATCCCGGGCTTTTCATCAGAACCCGGATCCCGTAGCGGATGTCGTGGGTCAGCGTCATAAAGGAATACCTCGCCGGCTCGGTAGGATAGTCGAAGCCGGCGAGGGACTCCCGGTATTTTCGAAATCAGGCGGCGGGACTTTCGAACTTCTCCTGCAGTTGATGATTTTTTTTCACCAAACTCCGTCTGCTCACGAACTATTGTAAGCTTTTGAATGGAGCCCCAACCGTCATGAATCGCCATTTATCGCTGAGTACGGTGTCGTTTGCTTTGTGCTTTGCGATGTGGGGTTTGATCGGCGCGTTAGGGCCTTTGCTGCGACAGACCTTCAATCTAACGGGCACCCAGGCCGCATTTTTGGTGGTGGCGCCTGTCCTATTGGGTTCGCTGGCGCGAATCCCTGCCGGGATGTTGTCGGACCGGTTTGGTGGCCGGGCCGTATTCACCACGCTCATGGTATTCGTGGCGTTGGCCGCGGCGATCTATCTGACGACGGGCCGCGTCGTCAGTCAGTATTTGTCGGGAACTCAAACCCGGAGGATTGGGGCGCTCGTCGATCAGTATCCCGAACCCCGGGTTGAGATCCATCCACAACTCGCTGAGGCCCACGGCATCAGGAACAACGATTGGGTGGTTGTCACGACGCGTCGCACGGATATGCGTGTCCGGGCCATGGTGGTGCGCACGATTCGCCCGGATACCGTCTTTATCCCTTATCACTGGCCCGGCCGCAGGAGTGCGAACCGGTTGACACATCGGACGATTGATCCGCGAAGCAAGATTCCGGAGTTCAAGGTATCCGCATGCAAGATATCCCGGGCCGACTAGAATACGGCTTCTTCATCGACCCGTCCCGCTGCATCGGCTGCGAAGCATGCGTCAATGCCTGCGCCGAATGTGAAACCCATCGCGGCCACACGATGATCCACCTGGATTTCATCGACCGGCAGAGCACCATTGCCACCGTTCCGACGGTCTGTATGCACTGCGATCGTCCGACCTGCGCCGAAGTGTGTCCGGCGGATGCCATCAAACAAACGGATGAAGGGGTCGTTCAGTCGTCTTTGAAACCCCGCTGCATCGCCTGTTCCAACTGTGTGCTCGCGTGCCCTTTCGGCGTACCGAAAATGAAGAGCGAACTGGAACAGATGATGAAGTGCGATATGTGTTACGACCGCACGTCTGAGGGCAAACGTCCGATGTGCGCAACCGTCTGCCCCAGCCAGGCACTGGCATTTGTGCCAGTCGAGCAGATCCGCAGCACACGGCGGGAAAAGCCGAACAACGTGTTCTTTTTTGGAAAGGAACGCGTGACCACGAAGGTTTTTCTCATGATTCCGCCGGAGGCCGGCGAGGTCAACGTCGATATTACAGATTTCATATGGGAGTCCGGGGTTTGAAGAGAACATCAACACAGGATCCTGTCTGGCGCGATGAGTTTTCCGCTCAAAGCGCAACCGAACGCTATGTGACCCGGCGGCAGTTCTCGAAGTTTCTGGTTCTCACCAGCCTGGGAATGTTTGTCGGTAATTTGTGGATCCTCGTGCGGAGCTGGTTTGCGGCCAAACCATCCTTCACACCACAACCGGTCTCGACTGCCGCGGAAATCCCCGTGGGTGGGGTCAAACTGTTCTCATATCCGACGCCGGATGATCCCTGCATCCTCATCCGGCGATCGACCGATACATTCGTGGCCTACAGCCAGAAGTGTACGCATCTGTCGTGTGCCGTTTACTACGCGAGGGAACAAAACCGGCTGGAGTGTCCATGCCACGAAGGATACTTCTCCATCGAAGACGGCTCTGTCTTACAAGGTCCTCCGCCACGCCCACTCCCCCGCGTGACGCTGAAGCGCGAGGGGAACGATATCCTTGCGACCGGAGTTGAAATATGACCCGGGGTCGAGGCATTACCGCAATCGACGGCGCGATTGCGCTGATCGCCATTCTGCTGATCGTTCAAATGTGGCTGCTCACCGCGACCCTGGAGTCTTACCTGGCCGGGCATTCAGAGCCGATCGTTCCGGCGGCAATCCTTTCCGGCCTGATTCTCGCCGCGTGCGCGGGACTGTTCCTGTTCATTCAGCGCATCGACGCCAACATCCGATCGGCAGAGGAGCCCGATTCACGACACTCCTCACCATCGGCGCCGCGGTAACAGACAGGGCGTCACGAAGTGTGCGCTGTTCAGGAAAACAAGCGCCACAAGCGCCACAACGCGACGGGTCCAGACTTCGCCCCCCTGTGATACTCTCCGCCTTAAATACTGTCCGGAGGTTCAGATGCCATCCCCTCTTCGAAGGTTTTCGATACTGGCCGGCGTTTCGATCGCAAGCGCGATTCTTTCCCTCTCCGTTTTTGCGCAGCAGCGCGCGTTCACGGCCGCCGATTATCAGCGGGCGGAAAAGTTCATGGGGTACAACACGAACGCGCTGGTGCTGCGCTCGGGCGTACGTCCATCCTGGCTTCCGGACGAGCGCTTCTGGTATCGCGTGACCACCGGTGACGGCGCGGAATTCACGCTTGTGGATCCGGCGAAAGGAACGAAGACTCCGGCATTCGAGCACGCCAAAGTCGCCGCGGCGCTCTCGAAGGCGGCAGGCGGAAACTACACCGCGAACAACCTTCCGTTCCAGTCGATCGAACTTTCCGCCGATGCGAAATCGATCACGGTCAACGTGACGAACCGGCGCTTCGCGTGCGACACCGCTGGAAATGCGTGCATGGCGGTGAACACGACGGCTCCCGCCGGCACGCGAGGCGGCGGACAACGCGGACAACGCGGCGGGGGCGGGGCGGCAGCGGCTCCTCCCACGGCGCCCTCTCCGGACGGCAAGAAAGCCGTCTTCATTCGAGACAGTAACCTCTGGGTTCGAGACGTAGCCACGAACCAGGAGAAACAACTCACGACCGACGGCATGAAAGACTACGGCTACGCCACCGACAACGCCGGTTGGACAAAGAGCGACCGGCCCGTCGTGGTCTGGTCGCCCGATTCCAGGAAGGTCGCCACTTTCCAGCACGACGCGCGAGGAACCGGCGACATGTATCTCATCACGACCAAAGTCGGCCACCCCGAACTTCAAGCATGGAAGTATCCCCTCCCCGGCGACGATAAGATCTTCATGATCGAACGCGTCATCATCGATGTGGAAACCGGAAAGATGACGCGCATGAAGATGCCGCCGGACCCGCACCGGTCCTCACTGTGCGATCACGTCGTCTGCGGAGGCGTCTGGGCCGACGTCCAATGGAGTTCCGACAGCGAACGCCTGGCGTTCGTCTCCACCTCGCGGGATCACAAACAGGAAAACCTGAGGGTTACCGACTTCACGACCGGCGCCGTGCGTGACGTGCTGGAAGAGAAAGTCCTCACCTTCTTTGAGTCCGGCAACGGCGCCGTGAACTGGCGTTATCTGCCCGGTTCCAACGAGGTGATCTGGTTTTCCGAACGCGAAAACTGGGGCCATCTGTATCTCCACGACCTGCAGACCGGCCGGATGAAGAATCCCATCACCACCGGCGAAGGCAATGTGACACGCATCCTCCGCGTCGATGAAAAGAACCGGATGATCTACTTCCTCGGCGCCGGCAAAGAGAAGGGACGCGATCCGTACTTTGTCCATTTCTACAGGATCGGCTTCGACGGAAAGAACCGGAAGCTGCTCACCCCTGAAGACGGAACGCACGACATCGTGCTCTCGCCTTCAGGCAAATACTTCACCGACAGCCACTCCAAGCCGAATGTTCCACCCATCGCCGTCCTGCGGGACATGGACGGCAATCTGATCGGCACGCTCGAAAAGGCCGACATTTCCAAACTGTCCGCCACCGGCTGGAAACCTCCCACGCCGATCACCGTGAAAGCACGCGACGGCGCCACCGATCTTTACGGCCTGATGTATCTGCCCGGTAATCTGGACACGACGAAAAAATATCCCATCATCAATCACATTTACCCGGGCCCCCAGACCGGCAGCGTCGGCGGCCGCTCCTTCTCGTCGGCTCGCGGCGATTCGCAGGCCCTGGCGGAACTGGGATTCGTCGTCGTGGAAATCGACGGGATGGGGACGCCCTGGCGCTCGAAGAAATTCCACGAAGCGTACTTCGGCGACATGGGCGACAACACGCTGCCCGACCAGGTCGCCGGCATGAAGGAACTTGCGCGCCGGTTCAGCTACATCGACATCGATCGTGCGGGAGTCTGGGGTCACTCCGGCGGAGGCTATGCGACTGCGGACGCCATGTTCCGTCATCCGGACTTCTTCAAAGTCGGCATTTCCGAAGCCGGCAACCACGACAACCGGGTTTACGAAGACGACTGGGGCGAGAAATGGCAGGGGCTGCTCACGAAGGAAAACGGGAAGGACAACTACGATAACCAGGCCAATCAGAACCTCGCAAAGAACCTCAGAGGCAAGCTCCTCCTGGCCCACGGCACCACCGACACGAATGTTCCGCCCGACAATACGCTGCTCGTGGTCAACGAACTGATCAAGGCGAACAAGGATTTCGACCTGATCCTGCTGCCCAATCGCGGCCACGGATTCGGAAACGAAGCGTACATGGTCCGGCGCCGCTGGGATTACTTCGTGAAACACCTTCTGGGCGCCGAACCGCCGCACGAGTACGAAATGCGTCCGCCGGTACAATAAGGAGAACCCATGATCAGAGCGAATCCGCAGGCGTCACCGGCCGCAGACAAAGGCTGGGCGGGTCATCCCCGGGGACTGTCGACCCTCTTCTTCACCGAAATGTGGGAGCGGTTCTCCTACTACGGCATCCGTCCGCTGCTGGTGTTGTTCATGACGGCCGCATTGGCGGACGGCGGGTTCGGTTTTGTGCGCAGCGAGGCGGCGGCGATCGTCGGGATTTATGCGGCGTGCGTGTACCTGGCGTCGCTGCCAGGTGGATGGATCGCCGACCGGTGGCTCGGTTTGCGCCGGGCCATCTGGTACGGGGGCGTCCTGATCGCGCTCGGACATCTTTCGATCGCATTGTCCGCGGTTTTTGCCAAGCCGGCCTTCTTCATGGGCCTGGTCTTCATTGTCTTCGGAACCGGTCTGCTGAAGCCGAACATCTCCGCGATCGTCGGAGAACTCTATCCGGAGGGCGGCTCACGCCGCGATGCCGGCTTCTCGATCTTCTACATGGGCATCAACCTCGGCGCGCTCATCGCGCCGCTGATCACGGGCTTTCTCGGCGAGAAGGTCGGATGGCACTACGGCTTTGGCGCGGCGGGCGTAGGGATGGTGTTCGGGTTGATCACCTTCAGGGCACGCCAGGCCGGCACGCTGGGGACGATGGGCCTGGAGCCTTCCGGAACTCCGGAACAGCAGCGCAAAATCAAACGTATTCTGGCGGTCGGCGTGGGGCTCATCTTCACCTTGATCCTTGCCGCCATGCTGGGACTCTTCCGTATCGATCCCGTCTATATCGCCGAGCGCATGAGCGTCGTCATGCTGGCCATGACGCTGTGCTACTTCGGATACCTCTTCTTTTTCGGAGGCCTCACCGCCGACGAGAAAAAACGGGTCGGCGTCATCGTGGTCCTGTTCCTCTTCGCCACGATTTTCTGGTCCGCTTTCGAGCAGGCGCCGACGTCGCTCAACCTGTTTGCCCGCGACTATACGAACCGCGCGCTCTTCGGATGGGAAGTCCCGACGCTGTGGCTGCAATCCGCAAATTCGTTTTTTGTGATCACGCTCGCGCCGGTTTTCGCCGCGATTTGGGTGACGCTCGGCAAGCGCGGCAAGGACCTTTCCAGTCCGGGGAAATTCGCCGTCGGTTTGTTCATGGCCGGACTCGGATTCCTCCTGATGGTCCCCGCCGCCAACGCCGTCATCCAGGGCGGAGGCGCCGTTCGGGTCTCCGCCTGGTGGCTCATCGGCAGCTACTTCCTTCAGACCCTGGGCGAACTCTCGCTCAGCCCGGTCGGACTCAGTTCCATGACGAAGCTGGCGCCGCGCGCGTTCGTCGGACAGATGATGGGCGTGTGGTTTACCGCCGCGGCACTCGGCAACCTGATCGCGGGCCTGGTGGGCGGCCATGTGGACCCGTCCAAGCTGGACCAGATGCCGCAACTTTTTCAGCAGACGTCCTTCTTCCTTTTCGGCGCGATGGTGGTCCTGCTGCTGCTCGTGATTCCGATTCGAAAGATGATGCAGGACAGCTCACTCGGCGGAGGCACCCACTGACATGAGACGACTACTCTTGTTTTTCATTCTCGCACTTTCAATCGGTTGTTCACGCGAAGAGAAAAAGGCGGAACCCGCTCAACCGTCCGCGGTCGCGGGCATCGCCAGGATGGGGGCGCTCGCCACGGATCCGTTTGCGCAGATGGCCCTGACATTCGAAGGCAATCCCTCGCCGGACGAAATCCACGTGCGCCTCGACGAGGTGCTGACCCGGTACGGCGCCGAACTCAACAATCCGAACCGCAGCCTCGCCGGAAAGACGCTGACCGCCCTTCGCAAGGAACTCGGTCACAGCGAAATGTCGATCCTCGAGAAGATGCTCACCGCGGAAACGAACGGCGAGACGTTCGACGACGCCGCCCGGAGAGTCGCAACCTCCATGAACAATTAATTAACCGGCGTGAGGCGCGAAACGCCGGGGTGGTCGAACCGCCCCGCCAATTCAACCCTTCCAGCGAAGATCGTCCACTGTTTCAAATACCGGCACGTCCGTTCTGAGCGTCGCGAGGGTACGGAACAGCAACGCGTCCTCCCAATGACTGAATAACGACGCGGCCAGCGTTCGCGCGCCCCGGACCGACGCAGGCCATTCCCTCGGATCCTTTGGAATGTCTTCAAGGTGCGGATACACCGATAAAACGGATGCCGCCGCTTTCCTGCCCCAGCCAGAGATGCCGGGAAAGCCGTCCGCGCTGTCGCCCACCACGGCGAGATAATCCGGAATGGACGCCGGCCGCACGCCGAACTTCAAAACCACACCGCCCTCATCGCGAATCAGATTCGTCCGGCGATCGAGCTGGACGATCCGTGTTCCGGAAATGCACTGGCTCAGGTCTTTGTCGGGGGTACAGATCAGAACGCGATCGACCAAGGGATCCTTTGCCGCTTTCACAGCGGCCGAAGCCATCGCATCGTCGGCCTCGAACTCCACCATATCCCAGACAACCACACCCAGTGCTCTCAGTTCCTCTTCGAGAACCGGAAACTGCGAATACAATTCCGGAGCGATCCCCTCACCCGTTTTATATCCGGCATAAAGACCGTTCCGAAACGACTCGATGACATGGTCGGTCGCGACACCGATGTGAGTCACGCCACGATCCAACATCGAACGAATCGATCCAACGACTCCCCGAACCGCTCCGACCTCCTGGCCCGCCGCATTCCTCGCGGAAGGCACGGCAAAGAAGTGCCGGAACAGCTCATAGGTTCCATCAATTAGATATACATCCATCGTTTAACCCCCC
>JAHFTY010000023.1:15928-31400 GCA_023265365.1 Acidobacteriota bacterium | reverse complement strand
CAATCATCACCATTTCGCGCCTGACCGGCAGCGGCGGCCGCGAGATCGCCACCGCGACGGCGGAGGCCATGGGGTTCCAGTTCATCGATCGGAACGCGATGGACCAGGTGCTCTGCCAACAGTTTCCCATCCGTCTCGACGAACTCAGCCGCATCAAACGGAATCCCCACATTTACGACGAGATGGTGCGTTCCTCCATCGCGGAAGTCGCCCGCCGGCACAACGTCGTGATTCTCGGCGGCGGCGCCCAGTTTCTTTTCGCGAAGGTGGTGGCGTCACTGCACGTCCACATCGTTGCGCCGCTTCCTTACCGCATCGCCCGCGTCATGCGTTTGGCCGGCGTCGAGCGGGAAGGCGCCGAACGCATCATTCAGGATCGCGACGAGGCCAAACGCCGCTTCACCTTTCACCTTTACGGAGCGGACTGGCGCGACCCCGAACACTACGATCTGGTTCTGAACCTGGACCGGTTCGCGAACGATGCGGCCGTTCAGATCATCCGGGAAGTCGCGAAAACCAAGGGCATCGAGGCGCGCGACGTCGAACTTCCGCCGCAATTAAGAGAAGAAATCCTCACCGCCAAACTCGACGTCGCCGAACTGGCTCACCTCGAACTCGAACCGGGCAAGCTGCCCGACTTCGCTCACTCCAGCGAACGGGAGTTCGCGCGCGTGATGGATTTTTACCGGATTCGATGGCAGTACGAACCGAAGACCTTTCCGATCGAATGGGACGAGAACCGGAACGTGATCGCCGCATTCACGCCCGATTTCTACCTTCCGGACCTGGATCTCTACATCGAACTCACCACGATGAAACAGAGTCTGGTCACGAAGAAGAACCGGAAGGTGCGCCGGCTTCGCGAACTGTATCCGGACGTGAACGTCAAGATCCTGTACGAACGCGATTACAAGAACCTGATCTGGAAATACGGGCTCAGTGAACCGGAGCCCGAAGAGAACGGGTCGCGGAAAATAAGTTGATTCAAAGTCTTTTTACCGAAGAACAGATCCATGATCGCGTGGCCGCGCTCGGCCGGCAGATCGATGCCGACTATGCAGGTCGATCGCTCGTCCTGGTTTCCGTCCTGCGCGGCTCCATCTTCTTCACCACCGATCTGGCGCGCCGGATCACGCTTCCCCTCGCGATGGATTTTCTTTCGATTTCCAGTTACGGGGAGGGAAGTGAAGGCGTGGTCCGCATCACGAAGGATCTGGAAGAAAGCATTGCCGGCAAGGATGTCCTTCTGGTGGAGGACATCGTCGATACCGGTTTCACGCTCAAGTATCTGCTGCGTTCCCTGCAGAGCCGGAATCCGGCATCTCTCGAGGTCTGCACTCTGCTCGATCGAAAAGCCCGCCGGATCATCGAAATGGATTTGAAGTATGTCGGGTTCGAGATTCCCGACAAATTCGTGGTGGGGTATGGCCTCGATTACAAACAGCAGTTCCGAAACCTTCCCTTCATCGGAGTCGTTCACCCCGGCAAGCTTTAAAAATCGCGGCCGGACTCGTCATTTCCATTTTCAAAACAGGAAATGATGAGACTGGCCGGAATGGTTCTTACAGGTTGCTGGCGTCGAAGGGATGCGGGAAGAGGTCGGAAAGGCGATGCGTGGCGTCGAGTCCTTTCAGGGAGTGAAGGAAGATGGTGAGGTTGCCGCAATATTCCCACAGGAGTTGACGGCAGGAGCCGCACGAGGGTGTCAGCGTCCTGGCGTCGGTGACTACCGCGATCGCCTCGAATTCCCGTTCGCCTTCGCTCAATGCCTTGAGCAATGCCACGCGTTCGGCGCAGACGGTCAGCCCGTAGGATGCGTTTTCGATGTTGCAGCCCTCGTAGACTTTGCCGTCTCCGGTCAGCAACGCGGCTCCGACTTTGAATGCGGAGTAGGGCGCGATCGCGTGTTCGCGTGCGGCGGTGGCGCGGGCCACAAGGAGTTCACGGTTCATATGTTTCAAAAAACCGCTGGAGGAGCATGCCGAGGTCGGCGTTCATTTGAAGAGCGGTCTCGATGACCTCTTCGTGGTTGATCGGCTTTCCATTGGCGCCGGCAGCCACGTTCGCCAGCATGGAGACGCCGGCGACCTTCATTCCCATGTGCCGGGCGACGATCGCTTCCGGAACGGTCGACATGCCGACGCAGTCGGCGCCGATGGTGCGCAGGAATCGAATTTCAGCGGGCGTTTCGTAGCTCGGGCCTGCCATTGCCGCATAGACGCCTTCGGCCATATGGATGCCGCAGTAATCGGCCGCGCTCCGGAGTTTTTTTCGGAGGGCCAGGTCGTAGACTTCGGTCTGGTCCACGAATCGCGGACCCCAGCGATCTTCGTTCGCGCCGCGGAGCGGATTCGTTCCCAGAAGATTGATGTGGTCCGCAATGATCATCAGTTGACCGCGGGCAAACATCGAATTGATGGCGCCGGATGCGTTGGTGAGAATCAGCGTCTGGGTGCCCAACCGGCCGATGACACGGGTACAGAACGTGACTTCTTCCATCGAGTTGCCTTCGTAATAGTGGACCCGGCCTTCGAACACGACGACGGTGAGGTTTCCGACCCTGCCGTGAATCACCTGGCCGCGATGCCCGGCGACTTTGGGGACAGGGAAGTGCGGAATCGAGACGTAGTGGATGCGGGTGGCGCCGGTGAGGATCTCGTCCACAGCGGAAAGGCCGCTTCCCATGATGATGGCGACTTGCGGATTGGCGCCGATCTTATCGAGTAAGTAGTTTTTCGCCTGTTCAACGGCGTCGTATTTCATTTCGGTCTCCTATCCGGTCAACACGGCGTGAATGAGCGGTCGGGGTTTGGCAGGCCGCGGTTTGATTTCGTACGCCTGGCGTATCAGGGGAAGAGCGTCACGCATCCGGTGGTCGTCGTTCCAGTGAATCTGGCAGAGGGGTTCTCCTTTCGTTACTTTGTCGCCGACTTTCCTTTCAAGATAAAGTCCGACCGCCGGGTCGATCGTGTCGTCCATGCGGTGACGGCCGGCGCCGAGCGCGTTCGATGCAAGCCCGAGCAGTTTCGCGTCGCATCGCGTGATGTAACCGTCGGCCGGTGCGCGATACCGCTGCACGTGGGCCGCGCTGGCCAGAATCCGGGGATCGTCCATGACGCGTTCGTAACCGCCCTGCAGCCGGATGATTTCTCGAAACCGTTTCGCGGCCCGGCCGCTCCGGACAGCGTCCTGCGCGATTTTCAGGCCCTGGGCGACCGTCTTCGATTTCCCGCCGAGGTGGATCATATGGGCGGCGAGCGAGAGGGTCACGTCCTCGAGATCCTTCGGGGATCTGCCGTTCAGGAAATCGATGGCTTCCCGGACTTCCAGCGCGTTTCCGATCGCATGTCCGAGGGGCTGTTCCATGTCCGTCACCAGGACGACGATCCGGGTTTTCATTTTTCTGCAGACTTTCACGATGGCCGTCGCCAGTTCCGTCGAGAGCTTCAACGTCGGCATGAACGCGCCGGAGCCGGTCTTGACGTCCATGACGAGCCCGTCGATATCTTCAGCGAGCTTCTTGCTCAGGATGCTGGCGGTGATCAGCGGAACCGACTCCACGGTCGCCGTGACGTCGCGCAGCGCATACATCCGCCGGTCGACCGGAGCCAGGTCGTCGGTCTGGCCCATGATGACGGCGCCGACCTGCTTCAACAGAGAGACGACTTTCTGGGGGGAAGGTTGCGGATTGAATCCGGGAATCGACTGGAGTTTGTCCAGCGTGCCTCCAGTGTGGCCCAGCGCCCGCCCGGTGATCATGGGAACGGTGAGGCCGCACGAGGCGACGATCGGAGCGATCATCAGCGAGGTCTTGTCTCCAACGCCGCCCGTGCTGTGCTTGTCCACTTTCTTTCCGGAAATCGACGAAAGATCGAGAACCTGGCCCGAGTCGCGTGTCTGCCGCATGAGCGCGAACGTTTCATCGGCGTTCATACCCCTGAGAAATACAGCCATCAGGAGAGCGGTCATCTGATAGTCCGTGATCTGATGACTATGGTATCCATGAAGGAAAAACGCGATTTCTTCCGATGTCAGGTTTCCGCCGTCCCGCTTTTTCCGGATGACTTCAAAAGCCGTCATGGCCTGAATGACACCGCCTGTTCCACGCTTTCGACGCATGCGTTCTGTTTCGGTTGAGGCCCCGCACCGCTCCGCGCGATGCGATGAATCATCGGGTGGCTTTTTTCGTTCCAGGCTCCGGGCGTCGGAGGAAGCGGCAGGAGCATCACCGGCGGTTTCAGCACTCGTTGCATCGGAGAAAAGTATAAGCTGTTTTATGAAGGCAGCTTGCAGCTATTTAAAGAGGGAGTGACCATGAAAGACGATCTCGAGCTCGTCAAAGTCTGCGGACCGGCCGAAGCGGAAATGATTGAAGAAATGCTCCTCAACAACGGAATCGAATCCATGCTCCAGGGAGAGAACGCGGCGATCACGCTTCCCTCGACAGGCGATATGAACGAGGTGCGGATCTGGGTCACCAAGAATGACGCAGAGAAGGCACACGAACTGATTGAGGCGTTTTTCAAATCCGACTTTAGCTTCGAGGTCTGAATCCTCGCCTCGAATCCCGAGGGAGGGGAAACCGATTCGCCTGAAGCATACCGGTTCACACGAACCGAGCATGTTGCGTTCGGTTACGACGACGTGATTTCGTGATGGAGCCAGGCGACGGACAGCGCTTTCCTGCTGCTCGATCCGATCGAATGCGAACCGGTCCCTCCTCTGTCTGTGATTGCGAATTGGGCCGCGATGCTGAAACGGTAAGGCCTTCCCGCATCGGTTTGTCCGTTTCACGGTATAATCCCCGGCGTTATGGATAATTTCACTCTTGCAGTCATCGTCGGCGACGTGCTCGTCGTTATTTCTCTTATTGCGCTGATCGTCCTCGACAAGGGTTCGCCGGCCCCGGCGGAACCGGCAAAACCCGCAGTCAGGCGATAGGCGACATCCAATAATTTCCACTGAAAGAAAGGCCGAGAGGCACTCGGCACAACACGAATGTGCCGAGTGTCTCCCAAGGTCTTACTTGTGAATCTGGATGTTCCCTCCATTGATCAACTGTCCGGAGACCGTCTGGCTCGAACCGAAGATCGTGATTCGAAATGTATCGGCTCCGGCGCCAGGCTCGTCGGCATCCGTGACCGCAACGACAAACGGCCGCTGTTGATCGCCGTTGATGGTGCCGAATCCCCAGAATATGGCTCTCATCGGTGTCATGTCCCTGAAGACTACCAGCCCGCTGTATCGCTCGCTGTGGAAGTTGATTCCCGCCACCTTATCCTGGTATTCCAACTCACCTTTCGGCGGCGAACCGAAATCCTGCTGGATATTGAACCCGAAATTCTGATCGGACATTCCCTTGTTGCCACCTCCGGTGACCTTACCGCCTTGTGGCTGTTCCTTGAAGCAACTCATCCAGTCGAGATACAAGTGAAAGTCCGGCGGAGGGTCGCCTGGAGAAATCGCCTTCCGTAGATGCAACCGGTGGTGATGGTCGTCCGTAAGGGTATTCGCCCGGACGTCATAGGTCATCCTCCAAAGGCCATTCGGTCCGGTAACAGGGCTAAAAGCCACGAGAGGATACGGCAGAAAACCGACACTGAATGGCGCAGAAGGCGGCGCCATCGGACCCTGTAGTTGAACCGTGGCGGTTGCAGGTCCCGGGAAAGTCATTGGAAAGTGGGAAAACCCGATGGAGAACGCGCGGCCGTGTCATGGTGGATCAACCACTGGGCACCGTATTCGAGAGTGCTAAGGGTCGCTGGATCGGCGGTCGTCGCCAGGGCCTTGACTCCCAGGGCACGCAGACTGTAATGCCGCCCACTGTCGGGCGGACCGCCCGTGCAGCCGGTGGGGACCTGTAATGCGTTTAGAGTCACAAACACTCTATAAATCGTGCCGGGAACTGCGGCGAATGTCCGGGAGCCTTCGTTTGAGAGGAATCCACCGAACATACCGGGCTGGCACAAATTAGTGGAGTCGATCGTAAATGGAAAACCTGCGGGTGGAGGCCCCCCGGTGAGCGGAACGACATTGACGGTTTGCCTCCCGTGATTCGTTACCGACAGTGTGATTCTGACTTGGTTGCCAATCGCCTGGACGAACCATTGCTGCGTCCCTGCCGGTGGCCCGACCCGATCCGGCTCAGCCAAGTTGTCCCAGTTCATGACCAGCGGCGCGCAGATCGGTACTCCGGGAACAGGCGCGATCATGTTAAACCCCGAAAAACTCGAGTCCGGCGGCGGGCCCATCTGCGCGTGGGACGCCGAACGCATAATAAGTGTCGCGAATACGAACACCGCGGCGATGAACAGCATGTTTTTGTGTTTCTTGTTCATGATGAATCTCCTTTCCGGTTGAGATAGACGCTTCTCCTCCGCCAACCACGCGTGCGGGAAACGTTCAAGACAACAACTTTGAGCGGACTTGGCAGCCCGTGGCAGAAGTGGGTCAGATACCTCGGCGCCCATTTTCATAATTCGGGGTCAAGACCACAAAGAACTGATAAAGCAAGGAACGTCAGAGTGCAAGACAGGCATCCCGTCGAGGTCAACGAAGGTCAAATGGCCCATATCCAAATCCCCGGAGGTGCGCTGCGGTATAATCCGCCGCGATCTATCCATGAATTCATCTTCCGACGATCCGACGTTGCCTCCGACGCGTTCTCTGCGTCCCGGCGAGCGTGTGGCCAATCGATATGTGATTCAGGCTTTGATTGGCTTCGGCGCGTTCGGGCGCGTCTTTCGTGCGCATGACGACGTGCTCGACAAGACGATCGCGATGAAGTGTCTGAATGCCGATCGGCTGCCGGCTTCTTCGTTTGTCGACGAGGCGCGGACGATTGCGAGGCTCGACCATCCGAACATCATCGCCGTGTTCGACGCGGGCATGGAAGACGAAATCCCCTGGCTCACCATGCGCCTGGTGGAGGGCGAAAGCCTCGAAGTCATTCTCAAAAAAGAAGGCAAACTGAACCCCGTCCGCGCTGTCGCGTTGCTCACGCAGGCCGCCCGGGCGCTGGATCATGCGCACAGGCGGGGGATCGTGCACCGCGACGTGAAGCCGTCGAACATGATCATCGAAAGAGCGGAATCGTCCGATCATCTCTGGCTCGCGGATTTCGGTATTGCGAAAGTCCTCTCCGGCGACACCAGCAACACCCGGATGAGTGTCGCCGGCACGCCGTCGTATATGTCGCCGGAACAGATCACCGGAAAGACGGTCGATGCGCGGGCCGACATCTTTTCGTTCGGGTGTGTGGCGTATGAACTGATACTCGGCAAAAAGGTCTTTACCGGAGATTCGTTTTCGCAGATCGCGTACAAGCTCGTTCACGAACAGCCGGAATCCCTGGCGGAACTCGGCGGCCTGGCCGGAAAAGCGTTTGAATCGATGGTGCGCCGCGCGCTGGCGAAGTCGCCGGAGGACCGGTTTCAAACGATGGAGGAGGTGATTCGCGAACTCGAAGGGATCGCGCAATCGCCTCACTCGCCGGGAAAGCCGTCAACGCCCCGGCTGTTTCAGAACCTCTTTCGCCGGAAAACGGAGCACCATTGGGATGGACGTCAAGCTCTGGTCATCGACGACCTCCACAAGGGATACGGCTTCCGAAAAAAAGTCCTTACGGGCGTACACATCGGAGTGCAAACGGGCGCCGTGTATGGACTTTTGGGAAGGAACGGTTCCGGCAAGACGACGCTGATTCGAACATTGATTGGTTTGTACCGCCAGGAATCCGGCCGCGTGGCGATCTTCGGACGCGATCCCTCGTTCGAATACCCGGCCATTCTTGGCCGAATCGGCTACGTGCCGGAAACGGTTTCCGTTTACGAGTGGATGAACGTCGGCCAGTTGATCCAGTTTCTTCAGAACTTCTATCCGCGCTGGGACAAGGCGTATTGCTACAGCCTGCTCAGCCGGTTCGAGTTGCCGATCGACGTGAAAATCAAAGACATGTCGAAGGGCATGAAAACGAAAGTGTCGTTGATTGCCGCGCTGTCGCATCGTCCGGAATTGCTGGTGCTGGACGATCCGACGCTCGGACTGGACCGCGTCATCCTCCAGGAGTTCTTCGACACCATTGCCGAAGCATCCCGGCAGGAAGGCACGACGATTTTCCTTTCGTCGCACAACATCGACAAGGTCGAGAAAGTGGCCACGCACATTGGTCTGTTGACCGACGGAAAGATGCTGGTGTCCGACACGATTGCGGGATTGAAAATGCGGACGCGCGAAGTCCGTCTCACCTTTCGTGACGACGTGCCGCCGATCGGCAACATTGCGCAGTTCAAAACCGTTCGAACGTCGGGACGGCACCTGACCGGTTTCATTCTCGATGCGTCGAGCGGCGCGCTCGAACATCTGAAGGCGCTGGGTCCTGAAGACATTCAGGTGCGTGAACTGAGTCTCGAAGAAATCTTCGTCAACTTTGTGAAATAACCAACCGATGTTTCAGACGATCTTCATCGCAGAGTTCAAGCGGCTCCTTTACCGGAGTTCCGCGATTTTCGCGGTCGCCTACCTCGGCCTGCTCGCTCTCGAACGTCTGGTCCTGCCTTCATTGTCATCGCCAGGGGGAACCATCCCGCCGGGTGTCGTCGATGTCTTCATGCTGGGCATCGTTTGTTTCCTCGGCGTTTACGCCGGATGCGCCGCCTTCGGCTCCACTGCGAAACCGGAATCGTCCTTTTTGCTTGTGCTGCCGTTGCACCGGCTGAAACTGTGGACGGCGCTGTCGGCTTCCGGCGCGGCAAGCCTTGGAATTGTTGCGATAGGGGCGATGCTCACCAGGCTTCCGACAGAACTGGGGGGCGCCGGATATATCCTTCTTGGCCTTTCCCTGTACACCGTTCTGTTCACCGTTTGTGTGTGCGCATCGATGGTTTTCCAGCGGACCGCATACGCGCTCGGCCTTGGCATGGCGGTCCTGCTGATTTATCTCGTGCCCGTCACATTGTGGGATGTCTACCTTGGCGGAATTCCGGTTGACGTTCGAGAGCGATTCCTGATGGTTAGCGGGATCTTCGTTGCCGTTGTTCATCTGGCGTTGTCCGCGGCGTTCTTCAACAGGACTACCGCGCGAGACACGCGTGAAATCTCGCGGAACATCCTCATTGTGGTTGCGATCGCGATCTTGTTCCCCATTGCTACCGGCGTTGCGATTGAGTCCGAAGGATTCGCCGCCCTCGATGGGTATCGCATGGCGACTTTGGATTTCAGGGTATCGCCCGACGGGAAGTATCTGGCGGTTGTCGAACGATTCCGGGCTCAGCCCGTGTTCGGCCGTATTCACTTCGTCGACGCGCAAACGGGCCGCCGGATCAAGTCCGAACCGTTCAAGGGCAGATACGATGATTTCTGGTCGTCGAACCCGCCGGGGTTTATCACGACCGGCGCCGGCTCGGTGGCCGAGTTCTTTCTTGAAGCCACATCGTTGTCTTTCGTAATACCAAGACTGCCCAGCGGCGCGCGTCGAATGACCGACATCGTGAGCGCGCCATGGTCCGGCCGCTCAACGATTCAAATCCACCATCCGGATTTGCCGACCCGCCGAATGTTGATTCCGGCGGCCCACTATCTGGCTGTCCTGGCCGACCGCGTTCTCGTTCTTGGTGGAAAACCCGGGGAAGTGCGCGTTGCCGAAATAACGGAAAGCGGCATCCGGGACGTGATTCCGCCTGTGCCTTCCGCGATGACTGGAAGGCTGGAGTTTATCGGAAGCCACGTGCTCGCCACATTTGTCGGAAAGGACCGGGACAGGAAGGCGTGGTTTCTGGACAGTCCGCCGCGCGAGATCTCCTATCCGTCCACCGATACCAGGCCATGGTTACTCTTCGATTCGCACGTTTACCCGAAGACCGAAGAGACCTATCGGAAAGTGCTTGAGCGATTTCCGATCGACACGCCCGGCGGCTGGAAAGCCGCAATGCCTTACAGGATGCTGTGGCAGGCGCCGTTTTCAATCTGGTCGATCGTCAGTCTCGAGCATGGTTCGACGCTGTTCCGGTTGCACTACAATCCCGAACTCCGCGTCGCGCGACTGTTTGCGCTGAACACAACTCTGGGGAACTGGAAGCAGTTCGATGAGATTTCCATGTTTGCGCGCGACGTGGAATTCCTGACGCTGGAACGCGGCAGCCAGCCTGGCATGGACACGGATTTCGAGCGCGGACTGGCCGCATACCTCAACGCCGAAGGCTCGAAAGCGCATCCTTATTTATATGATGCGCGGCGCGATAAAAGAATCGACCTGGGCGCTCTGACCATCCCGGAAGGAAAAATGGCCAGCATCGTTATCGATCACTTCCCCGGTTTGAAGGGCGTCGCCGTCACGATCTCTGCAGGCGAGCCGCTTGCCTCCTTTGTTTACGACGATGCGGCCGGAAGCATTTCGTTCCGGACGAAGGAAATGAGGGGGGTGGGCCATTTGACCTTGAAAGGGGACCGCATCGTTTTAAATTACAGTTCGCGAAGCGCGTCGTTCGTTGCAGCGGATGGAACCACGCGTCAACTCTGGCCCCCGGTCCCGTAAGGCGGCCCATGCTCTTCGAAAATGATGTTTTCAGGCGAGAAGCAACTTCATCGGTTATTTGCCGATGGCCTGAATCGCTTTCACCGTCATTTCCGTGTGGAACGCCATGATCTTCCGGCCGTCTTCCGCGGCTTTGGGGCCGGCCATCTCGACTCCGTTCAACATTGTCTTCCGGGCCTTGATCCGTTGCGGGATCCGTATCGAGAGCGGGTCGAGCGCGGCCGACACGGCGGCGGTGAAGTAATCGTCGTGGTAGCCCTCCTGCTTTTCCTCGACCTTCAGGACGTCTCTCACATACTGGATCACGGCCGAGTTGTTGTAGTACTCCTTGATATAGGCAACCCGGACGCCGGAGTCTTTCCACTGGTCGCCGATCGTTTTCGACACTTCGGCCATCGGCCCGGCGGAGCTACCGTGATCCACCATCGTGTAGATGTTCTTGAAGCCCTGCGACTTCAGGCTCGTGACCACGTTCGTGACGACGCTCTTGAAAACCTCCGGCGTCAGCACGATCGTTCCCGGATTGACGGCCCGTTCAGGATCGCCCGGAGCAATATGAAGGACCGGGGCGCACAACGCGTTACCGAGCTTTCGCGCAATCTGATCGCACTGTCCGCGCACGATCGCGCCGTGCTGGTCGACGACGACGTAGGGTCCGTTGTCTTCCATTCCGCCTGCAAAAAGCAGCGCCGTCGTTTTACCGGTTTTCATGGCGTCGCGGATTTCGAGCTGCGTCATGTCTTCGATCCAGACCGTGTCGACGGGCTCGAGCGGATTGACGAGAGTCGACATGTCCACGCGTGGATTCCCGCCTCCGCGGTTCTGCGCGTACGCTGCGAAAAATGAAATTGCCACCAGGACTACGGCCGCGATCAGTTTCCTCACGTTAAGCTCCTTTGAAAAAAACCGGCGATCAGTGTACTGCTTTTGCAGGGTTTCACGCGTTCGTTTGTGGACCACCCCGGCGCTTCGCGCCACCCCTCCTCGAGGAGGGGAAAACGCTTCTCCTCGATCTTGCCTTATTGCGACAGCAGTGCCTCAACCAGGAGGGGCGGCGCGAAGCGCCGGTGTGGTGCCGCCAAACCGTGGCAGTGAACGATGTCCGGATCGTTCGACTGTCCGGATCGTTCGACAAGCGAAATCGAGGCTGAAAGTGGTATCCTCGGCTCGTTGTGAAGAAGGTTTTAACGGTCCTCGCCTTTGTTATCGTTCTCACACGCCCCGCGATCTCCGATCGATCGGAACCCGCGCCGGAGTTCGTTTTTGCGCGGCTGGAGTGTACGAATCGGGCGTCGTGGATGTACTGGCCGAACTACTTCCCGGACAATCCGCCGTGGCATCACGACTATCCTTCATCGGATGAATTTCTGGTTTATCTCCTTCGCGATCTGACCGGGATCCGCGTCGGATCCGACTCCTACAAGATCGTGCGTCTCGACAGTCCGGAGGTTTTCAAATACCCGTTCCTTTACTTGTCGGAGCCGGGCTTTCTGCAACTGACCGACAAGGAAGTCGCCAACCTCGGCGAATATATTCGGCGCGGGGGCTTCATTATGGCCGACGATTTTCGGACGAAGGAGTTTCTGCACGGCCCCGAAGAGTTGGAGGTCCTGCGGCATTATTTGAAGCTTGCGGTGCCGGAGAGGGAACTGGTTCGGCTCGATATCCGCCACCCGGTCTTTCACACTTTTTTCGATGTCGACACGCTGGCGATGACGCCGCCATACGGGGAGTGGACTCCGGAGTTCTGGGGAATGTCGGACGAGCACGGGAATCTGCAGGTCATTGCGAACTACAACAACGATATCGGCGATTTTTGGAAATACCTCGATAACGGTTCCAAGCCGCTCAAAGACAGCACCCGTTCGATCCGCGTCGGAATCAATTACGTCATCTATTCGATGACACACTGAAACCCGTTTGGACCTCCTGACAACGGATGCCGGACAGGTCGAACGTATCCGGTGTCCCGTACCTGTTGAATCCACTGATTTGCTCCGAGGGAAACGGCTTTGCCGTCAATCTCGATAAGGGGTTCTATTTTGGGCCGCCGGCGTAATAGAATCGCGGGCCATGATGCGTAAGAAGTGGGTTGTCCTATTCCTTGCAGTCACTTCCATGGTTACGGCGGGCCAGCAGGCGGCGCAGCAGTCGCCTGTGGCAACGGCGCCGATGGCGGTGGATGCCGAGAGCGCTCTGCTCAAGCAATATTGTCAGGGCTGTCACAACGACACGAGCCGTTCCGGCAACATGTCGTTGACGGCTCTCGACCTCGCGCATGTCGAGCAGAATGCGCCGCTTGCTGAAAAGGTTATCCGAAAGCTGCGTACGGGTTTGATGCCGCCATCCGGATCGCGAAGACCGGATGCGGCATCGGTCAAGTCCTTCATCGCGACGCTCGAATCCACACTCGACCGGGCCGCCGCCGCGAACCCGAATCCGGGCGCGCGCCCGTCGCAGCGCCTGACGCGAACGGAGTACGCGAATTCCATCCGCGACATGTTCGGGGTCGAAATCGATGCGGCGAAGTACCTCGCGGCCGACACGGTCAGCGACGGTTTCGACAACATCGCCGATACTCAGACGCTGTCCGCTTCGATGATGCAGGGTTATCTTCGCGCCGCGGCCCACGTCACGATGGAGATCCTGGGAGACCCCAATGCCGAGCCGTCCTCCACCGTGGTCAAGGCGAACGTCCTCGCGTCGCAGTTGCGGCATGTCGACGGCACCCCTGTAGGCACAAGGGGCGGGCTCTCCTTCGTGTTTAACTTTCCCGCCGACGGCGAATACAACATCCGCACACTGATGTGGGCGGAAGACGAGGGCCGCCTCTACGGCGCGACCGCGCAGGAACAGAATCTCGATGTATCCATCGACGGGGAACGCAGCGCACTCAGCACGATTCCACGGACGTTGAACGAGGGCAATCTGCCCAACGGAATCTATGCCGGTCTGAGCGTGAACACCGGCCGCGTCTTCGTCAAGACGGGCCCGCGCCGGGTGGCCGCTGCGTTCATCCAGTCGCGCAGCGAAATCTTCGAGGACGATATCGCGCCCATCGAGAACACGCTGATCGATACGGACATGGGCACCGACGGCGAATTGATGGCGCTTCCTCACGTGCGCGAAGTGGAAATCACCGGTCCGTTCAACACTGCCGGAGTCTCCGACAGCGTCCCGCGCCGCCGCGTCTTCATCTGCCGTCCGCTCAGTCCTGAGGAGGAAGTGCCTTGCGCCACGAAGATCATTCAGAAAGTTGCGCGTCAGGCGTACCGGCGCCCTTTGAAGGACTCGGACATGAAGGGCCTGATGAGTTTTTATCAGCAGGGCCGGACCGACGGCCGTAACTTCGAGGCGGGAATTCGACGGACGATGGAAGCCATTCTCGTGAGTCCCAGCTTCCTTTTCAAACTCGAACCCGCTCCTCCCAGTGTGGCCGCGGGCCAGAACTACCGGATCGGCGATCTGGCGCTCGCATCGCGGTTGTCGTACTTCCTGTGGGGAACCCATCCCGACGAAGAGCTGATGTCGGCGGCAGCCGCTGGAAAGCTGAAGGAACCTGTCGAACTCGAGAAGCAAGTGAGGCGCATGCTTGCGGACAGCCGGTCGATCTGGCTTTCCGAAAAGTTCGCTTACGAATGGCTGCATCTTGGCGATCTTCTGAAACTCGAGCCAGATCCGGGCTACTACCCGATGTACGACCGCACGCTCACGATGGCGCTGCTTCGGGAGACGGAACTGTTCTTCAACAGCATGGTCAAAGAGAACCGCGACGTCGTCGATCTTCTCACGGCTAACGACTCCTTTGCCGATGAGCGCCTCGCCCTGCATTACGGTTTGCCGAACATCCGCGGTTCGCAGTTCCGCCGCGTGGTTTTCCAGGAAGACTACCGGCGCGGATTGCTCGGAAAAGGCGCGATCCTGGCGCTGACCTCCGTGGCGGATCGAACCTCGCCGGTGTATCGCGGTAAATGGGTGATGAGCGTCCTGCTCGGGACGCCACCTCCGCCGCCTCCTCCCGTTGTGCCGACGCTGGCGGAAACACCGGCGGTCAGCGCTTCGAAAGTACTCACGGTTCGCGAGCGCATGGAAATGCATCGGGCGAATCCGGCCTGCATGTCGTGCCACAAGATGATCGATCCGATCGGCCTGGCGCTGGAAAACTTCGACGTGACGGGACAGTGGCGCACCTGGGACAAGACCTACGCGCTCGGACCGACCGGCGAGCGCGTGCATACGGGCGGCGTCGCGATCGACTCGAAGACGCAGATGTACGATGGAACGCCGCTGGATGGGCCGGCCAGCCTGAGGCAGGCGATCGTGGCCCACTCGGATGTGTTCATTGCCTCGTTGACCGAAAAGCTGATGGCTTTTGCGATCGGCCGCCGAACGGAGCATTTCGACATGCCGGCCATCCGGGAAATCACCCGCGAGGCGGCAAAGGACAATAATCGTTTCTCAGCTCTCGTCCTCGGCATTGTGAAGAGCGCGGCATTCCAGATGGGCAAGGCGCCGACCGAATAATAGAAGCGCCGGCTTCATCCGGCACACGCCGCGCAGCGGCAAAAGCAGGAGGAATCATGTTTATTACCAGGAAACACCTATCACGCCGAACGATGCTGCGCGGAATGGGAGCGACCGTCGCGCTTCCTTTCATGGAAGCGATGCTTCCCGCGATGTCTCAGGCCGGCAAGACCGAAGCCGGCAAGTCGCCCGTGCGCGTGGTCTGCGCCGAGATGGTTCACGGCGCCGCCGGCTCGACGAAGTACGGCATCGAGAAAAATATGTGGTCTCCTGCGCAGGCCGGGAGCGAGTTCGATCTGACGCCAGGCAGCCTGCTCCCGCTGGATCCGTACAAGGACTACCTGACCATCGTCAGCAACACGGACATGCATCCGGCCGAAGCCTACGAGCCGCCGGAGATCGGCGCGGACCATTTCC
>JAHFTY010000023.1:0-15918 GCA_023265365.1 Acidobacteriota bacterium | reverse complement strand
TTCCTCACCCAGGCCCATCCGAAACAGACTCAGAGCTCCGACGTCCGCGCCGGCACGTCGTTCGACCAGTTCTGCGCGAAGAAGTTCGGCCAGGACACGCCGGTTCCGTCGCTTCAGCTTGCCATTGAGAGCGCCGAGGGATCGGGCGGCTGCGATTACAACTATTCGTGTATCTATCTCGACACGATCAGTTGGGAGACGCCAACCAGGCCGCTGATCATGGTGCGCGACCCGCGAATGGTCTTCGATCAACTTTTTGGCGTGGGCACCTCGGCCGAACAGCGGGCCTTGAGGCGGAAAGCCGACCGCAGCATTCTGGACTGGATCTCGACCGAAATGACCAGCCTGAAGTCGACGCTGGGGCCCGCGGACCGCATGAGATTCGACGACTACACCGAGAGCATTCGGGAAATCGAGCGCCGCATCACGCGCATTGAGCAACAGAATCTGAACGGCGAGGTTCGTGAGCTTCCGCTGGCCCCCATCGGGGTTCCCGATAACTGGACCGAACACGTGAAGCTGATGTTCGACCTGCAGGTGATCGCGTTCACCGCGAACATCACGCGCGTGTCTGCCATCAAGATGAGCCGGGACGTGTCGGGACGAACCTTTCCGGAAAGCGGCGTCACCGCAGGATTCCACTCCGCCTCACATCACGGGGAGAACCCGCAGCGACTGGCGCAGTATTCCCAGATCAACAAGTACCACATCAGCACGCTGGCCTACCTGGTTGAGAAGCTGAAGAAGACCGAGGACGGCGACGGCTCGCTGCTGGACCACAGCCTGATTGTCTATGGATCGCCAATGGGCGATTCCAACCTTCACAACCACAAACGGGTGCCGATGATTCTGGTGGGTCATGCCGGCGGACGGTTGAAGGGACATCAGCACGTGATGGCGGCCGACGGGACGCCCGCGGCCAACATGTATCTGACGCTGCTGCACCGGTTGGGAATCAACGACGAAAGTTTCGGGGACAGCACCGGAGAATTGGGACTATGACAATGTTGCGGAACAGGACAATCGTGGCGCTTGCGTTCGCTCTGATTGCGATCGTCGGTCTGTCGGCCGGGATGATGGCTTTTGAAGACACGCGCGTGGTCGAGGCAGCAATGAGAAACGATCTCGAGGCGGTGCGTTCGCTTTTGAGGCAGGCGGCCGATGCGAATTCGTCTCAGGGCGATGGCATGACGGCTCTGCACTGGGCAGCGATGAACGGCAATCCGGAGATGGCGCAGCTGCTCATTTATGCCGGAGCGACCGTGAAGTCCACAACGCGCATCGGTTCCTACACGCCGCTCTATCTCGCCGCCCAATATGGAAAGGCCAATGTTGTGGATGTCCTTCTGAAAGCGGGCGCCGACGCCAAGGCGCCGGCCATCGGCGGTGTCACGCCGCTGATGATGGCCGCGAGTTCGGGAGATGCGGACACCGTCAAGGCGCTTCTGGAATATGGCGCCGACGTGAACGCCGGGGAAACAGCCAACGGCCAGACTGCCATGGTGTTTGCCGCCGCCTTCGATCGCGCTGAAGCCATCCGGATTCTGGCCCGGCACGGGGCAAAGCTGGACGGGAAGAGCAATCTGATCAAGCGCGAACTCAACGAACTGGCCGACCGAAACGGCCCGCCTCCGCCGCCCAAACCGCCGGCAGCCGGCGAGACGCCGCAGCAGGCCGGCCAGCGCGGACAAAGAGGTCAACAACCGGCGCCGCCGCCGGCCGCGGGGCAACCCCCGGTACCACAAACCGGAATGGGACAGCGGGCGACTCTTCCGCGCGATCCCACCCGCGCCGGAGGAAACCCGAAAGGCCAGCTCACGCCGTTGATGTATGCCGCACGACAGGGAAACCATTCGGCAGTGGCGGCGTTGCTGGACATTGGCGCCAGGATCAACGAAGTCAGCGCGGATGGAAGCACCGCATTGTTGCTGGCCGCGATCAACGGACGGTTCGACCTTACAAAATACCTGGTCGAACGCGGCGCGGACGTGACGATTGCGAGCGTGGATGGAACCACGCCGCTTTACGCCGTCTTCAACATGCAGTGGGCACGCAAGACCCTGCATCCCCAGCCCACCACGAAGTACGAGAAAACACATTACCTCGACCTGGCGAAGCTGATGCTGGACAAGGGAGCCGATCCGAACGCGAGACTGAAGAAAGACCTCTGGTATAACGGTTTCGGTTTCGCTCTCGACAACACGAACGCGACCGGGGCCACACCCTTCTGGAAATGCGCGGACGTCGCGGATATCGACGGCATGAAGCTGCTCATTTCCCGCGGCGCGGATCCGAAGCTGAACAACATCGATAATGTGACACCGCTGCTCGTGGCGTCCGGCGCCGGTTTTCACGGCAACGACGACATCGTGACTCCTGCCGGCCGAATGACCGCCGTGCGATACCTTGTCGATGAATTGCATCTGGACGTCAATGCCGTCGACGGCCGCGCCGAAAAAGACCAGCCCGCCGAACCCGCGCCGCCTCTGCAGGCCGGACAGCCCGTTCCCGCCGGCCAGGTCCCCGTTGTGCCGGTGATGAACTTCGGTGGACGAAATCAGGGCGGCTTCAGCGCCCTGCACAACGCGGCGGCCCGCGGCGACAATGAGATGATCCTCTTCCTGGTCTCCCGGGGCGCTCGCATCGACCTTGTCTCGAAAAACGGAAACACGGTCGCCGATATGGCCAACGGGCCGCGGCAGCGCGTTCAACCGTTTGCCGCGACCATCGCGCTGCTCGAAGCGCTCGGATCGAAGAACAGTTACAAGTGCGTGTCCTGCTAAATGAAACAAACCTTATTCTTCTGTTTCGCGATTCTCATCGCGACGGCCCTGTTCGCTCAACAGCCGGACATTATCGGCCTTACCGATTTTCCCGTTCCCGCGTGGCCAGCGGATGGAGTCGTGCCGGCGTCGATGCAAGAGAACTACGTTTTCGTGGACCTCGCCAGGAACGAATACGTCATCGCCTACCCTGAGAACCTCGGCACCGAAAACTTCGCGAAAGACGGGCCGGGAAAAATCAAAGTGGCCCGGTACGACCTGTTGCGCGACGTTGCGCCGGTGGTATCGGTTGCGATTACTCCCGTTGCTCCCGCACGCTTCAGATACGCGTATTCGGTCGCGAATGGTTCCTCGGCAAAGCAATCGATCGATCAATTCATCATGGCGTTGCCCGATCGATCCTCTGCCGATACGGTCAAGATGCCTGACGGCTGGTTTGGACTGATCCAAAAGGGAAGAACGTTCAAAGTCCGAAATCCGGAGTGGATTCCCCGGGGCGCAGCCGCAATCTGGTCGTTCAGCAAGCCGGAGCTGATCGTTCCCCCGGGAGCCTCAAGGAACGGATTCGAAATCGAGAGCGAACTCAGGCCTGGGTTCACCGTGGCCTTCCTTCGCAAGACCGAGTCGGTCGACGTCAAAGTGACCACACACGGGAATGTGCCCAAGGAAGTGAAGGACCAGCTCGATCAACTCCTGCTCGTCGAGTACAACAGCAAAACCGTGCTTACCCTCGGTCCGAAATTCGACAAGACCGCCGACGATCACGCCATTGCCGACGACTTCATCCAGGGCATCGTGACGCTGAGCCGCGCGGGCCAGCTCGACCTGAATTCGGAGTTTGCCAGAAGCGCTTTGAACGAACTGACCGCGATCAAGCCGGGCGCCAGCGCCGCGAGTGTGAGATTGAATGTTGCTCCCAAAACTCCCGTCGAAACCGGCCTGCTGAACGCGCTCAAGATCAGTCTGAAGTTGTAAGACTTCAGTTCGGCGGGAACCCACGGGCAGAGAGTTCAGTGGAGCGGTTTTTCCCCTCCTCGACGAGGAGGGGTGGCGCGAAGCGCCGGGTGGTATTCAGGAAATAGATTTTGTTGAACGAACCGCCCCGCCGCTGCGCGGCACCCCGCCTTGGCCAAGGCGGGGAAAAGTCCTCGTCCCGGGACTCCACGGCTTCATGTGAACCACGCCTTGAGACAGGTCACTTCGCTGGAATCCAGGCCATGAGACATTGGACAGTTCCAGGCGGGAGCGAGGACTCCGCCGGTTTCTCAGGGGCAGGTCGGCGCGATCGTTTCCATGGACGTGACGCTGATCCGGTTATTGCCGGGTTGCCGGGTGAGCAGCCCCTTGGTCTGCATTTTTGCGCCGGCGTGGGCATTCGGATCGAAGTCGGCGCCGACATAGCCGAGGTTGGTCAGGGAGAATTGAAGCGAGCCGGGGCTTTTGGCGGCTGCGTCCTTCAGTTCTTCTTCGGTCGATTTCTCCGAGCTGGCGGTACGGGCCGGCTCTGTCGCGTTGGTCAGCATCCAGGAAGCATTCCGCTTCGTCATGCATCCCACCGTTTGAACAAGGGCGCCGTCAGGTACCGGAGCCGGGCCGCCGCGCCGCTCGATCCGGATATTCTTCATCAGGCTGACGGCAAGTTCGCGGGAACCTGGAGGGAAGTCATTGCCGCGGAAAATGTGGGCGATGATGTCGAGGTAGGTGATTTCGTCGAGGCTGCCGGGCCGGTTGGCGCTGCCACGTCTCTGGCGAGGCATCGACTTGCTGATCCAGTCGTACAATCCCCGAGCATCGAACTCGCGCCAGCGCTCCATGAAATCTTCACCCTTGAGGTTCGCCACACCCTCGAGTTCAGCGCCATGGCATGGCGCACAATTCGCCAGGTACGCGATCGAGCCCCGCTCGGCCTGCGCTTCGGTGTAAACGCCGTTCCAGACAGTCTGACGTTGGGCCTGGGCAGTCGTTTGAGCGGCGGCGGATGGATCGATCATCCAGATCGCGCAGATTGACAGGACAACAAGCGTGAAGATGGCGTGCCGGTGATGCATGTCGGGGGATTTACCACAGTTCAACTCGAGGATGAAACGAGAATTTTCCCGGCGATTTTGCGAAATCGACGAGAAGCGTTTTCCCTTCCTCGACGGGGAGGAATGGCGCGAAGCGCCGGGGTGGCGCTGTTCAAGAAAGCTGGATTGTTCCTCCGTCTCGAAATTGTCGAACCAGTACCTCCGTACTATTTGTTCGGCGTTGCCTCCGTCCTACGATCCCCACACCAAAGGATTGGTCGAACGCCAGGGACGGTCGGGTGGATTCGGAGAATCCGCTGACAAGGGATGTCACGGAGTAAGGATTACTCAAACCGGCAGCGCGAAGAAGCAGAGCCGTTCAACAGTATTCAAGGAGCGAAAGAGCCAGGGAAGGCGCTTTCGCTCTTTTCGTTTTTGCGGCTGTTCTTATTTTTGATCGCGCAGTTCTTCCTTCAGGTCGTCCAGCTTTTTCTCCAGCCGGCTCTGTCTTGAAAACATCAGCCACGAAAAAATAAAGATGGCGAGGAAGATGACGCTATACGCAATGGCGATATCTTTCATGCGGATTGAACCACGTGTTCAAGGTATTCGACTTGTTCTTCGACCTTCGCGACCGCGATACGCTGCCGCAGAAGGTACGCATAAAGGAATCCCCAGGCCGCGAACGACGCCAGCAGCGCCACCTGCATCTGCGGATCGAGGCCGCCGCCCCCGGGGCTGACGACCGGTTGGGGGTGTTGGGTGCGCCACCAGTAGATCGATCCGTAGTTGAACGGAACATCCACCATCGCGAGCAATCCAAACACGCAGGAGAGCATGGCGCGTTTCTCGCGGTTGGGCAGGTAGGCGCGGAGCATGAAGTAGGCGACAAAGAGCAGGCCGAGAATGAACTGAAGCGTCAGCCTCGCGTCCCAGACCCAGTAGGTTCCCCACGCGGGTTTGGCCCAGATCATGCCGCTGATGATGGTCGTGGCGGTAAACATCAGTCCGAGTTCCGCCACGGAGGACCCAAAGCGATCCCATTTGAGATCGCCCTTCCAGAGATACATGATGCACCCGAAGCCCAGCAGCAGGGCGGACACGTATGACGAGATGGCCTGGGGGAGGTGGAAATAAAATATCTTTTGAGTCGCCCCCATCGTCGCTTCGAGAGGGGCGTACAGGAAGATCAGATACAAGGCGGCAATCATCAGGACCAGGGACAGGACGCCGAGCGCTTTTGTGATCACTTATTCCTCCACGACGTATTCGATCACCATATAGGACGCGGTCAGGTAGACGATACTAAACGTGCCAAGCACGGCCAACGGAAAGGTGATTCCGTCGGTTTCGCCGCGCAAGATCATTCCGGTCGCTTCGACTGACGCAATGATCACCGGCACGGTGATCGGAATCTGCATGATCGGCAGCATCACTTCCTTCATCCGCGTGTTCGCGGAAATCATGGAAAGGATGGTGCCGATTGCCACGAAACCCAACGTTGCCACGGCCGCGACGCCGACGATCTCAGCGATCTTCGCGTCGAACCGGAGGTTGTAGAACAGGACGAACGCCGGCAGGACAAACAGTTCGGCGATCATCATGAACGCATAGTTGCTCGCCACTTTCGCCAGGTACAAGTCGCCGCGGCTGAGCGGCGCAAGCAGCAGGCCCTGCATGCAATCGTTGTCGAGTTCCATGGAGAGCGAACGGTTCAATCCGATGATCCCGGCAAACGTGAACGCCACCCACAGGATGCCGGGGCCCAGAAAACTACGGTCGACTCCGCTGGACTGAAACGCGAAGTTGAAGATCACAATCGACAGCAGGCCAAACATCAGCATCGAGCTGACGGACTCCTTGTTCCGCATCTCGACCACGATGTCCTTGAAGATGATTGCCCGCAGCGCCTTCACCGGTTGGCTCCTTCGCGTATGTACTCCACATACGCGTTGCGAACGGCCGGGTCCCCGGCGCGCGCCACGAGGACGAGTCTGCCTTTCTCGATGATCGCGGCCTGTGTGGCCGCGCGAAGGCCCTGCTCGATGTCGTGCGTCGTCAGGATCACGGTCCTGCCGGCAGATACCGCCTCGTCGAGGATTTCGTTGAGCGTCTGAACCGCATTGGCGTCGAGGCCGGTGTACGGCTCGTCGAGCAGAATGAGGGCCGGCTCATGCAGCATCACACGAGCGATACCCAGCCGCTGCTGAAGGCCTCTCGAGAACCCGCGGACCGGATCCTTCGCGCGCCGCCGGAGTCCGACGCGGTCCAGAAGGGCGGAGATACGGTCTTCCGCTTCGGGTATCTGGTAGAGCCGTGCGAAGAATCGGAGGTTTTCGACGGGGGAGAGATCCCGGTAGAGATAGGTATTGTGCGAGAGAAAACCGATCCGCCGCCGGACCTGCTCGGGATTCTCGTCGCTCCGCACTCCCTCGATGAAGAGCTTGCCGCCGGTGGCGCGCATCAGCGTCGCCGCAATTTTCAGGAAGGTGGTCTTGCCTGCGCCGTTCCGGCCGAAGAAGGCGACGAACTCGCCGCGCTTCACGCTCATCGTCACGCCGGCGAGGGCGGTGAAACTGCCAAATGTCTTTCGAATGTCTTCGGATTGGAGTGCCAGGTCGGTGTTGGGCATCAACCCTATCAGCTGGACTGCTGAGCCTCAGGATTCGCGATTTTTTCAAGAACCTTTGCGAGACGAAAACGCAGCTCTCTCATTTCGTGCTTGTACCGCTGTTCCGTGATGGTTGCGGCTTCCTTCCGGCTTTCGATTTCCGCAATCCGGTTCAGGAGCGCTTCTTTCTGTTCGACCAGATTGCCACGGCCCTTCTGCTGCCGTTCGATGGCTTCCTTGTGCGCCTGAATGGCATAACTCAAACACCACGCCAGAAACGCGCCGGCCGATCCGATGATGAACCAGGTGTGAAAGTTCATCTCGTTCGGGAGCGTGATCGAACGCGGGCCTTCCTGGGCGAAAGCGGACGTGGCGGTGGCGGCAAGCCAGAGCGGGACGAGATAACGTTTCATTAAGCCTTCAGCTTGCCCCCGCACTCGGCACAAAACTTGTTGGATGTGGGATTCTCGGCCCGGCAGGCAGGGCAGGCCACGCGGTCGGCTTTCTTCCCTCCGCCGCGGCGGGCGCTCACTTCGCGCCGGATGAGCGCGTCCATGTCATGTGAAGACTCGATATCGTCGATCTTCTGGAGAACGGCCGCCACATCGGTGCTCATCTCGGAGCGAACCTTCCGGTAGTCTTCGTCGGAGAGTTTGCCGCATTTGTATTCGAAGTCGAGGTCCTGGATGTTGCCGAGGATGACGTCCTTTTTGCGCAGCAGGAGATCCCATTCCGTCTCCTCGATGATGGCGGATTCGAGCGAATTGTCTTTGCGGAAAAGCGGAATGACGATGATCGCGATCAAGGCGGTGCCGAACAGTCCGCAGAATAAATAAACCATTTAGTCTTCCGGGTTGTACTTCTTGAGTTCTTCTTCAACGCGGCTCTGCAGCTTGTCGTCTACAGGCGGGGCCGTTGAAGGCGCCGGATTCTGCGCATTCCACTTTCGAACGAGGAACGCGACCCCCAGCAGTCCCGCCGCAAGAGCGGCGAAGGGCATGACCCATGCGGTCAGGTCGAATCCGGACTTGGTGGGGGCCGACCGTACGATCGGCCCGTACTTTTCGACGAAAGCGGCGTTGATCTGATCGTCGCTCTTGCCTTCCGCGATCAGTTGCTTGAGTTCCGCCCGCATCGGGTTGGCGTGCCCGCAACTCACCATGGTGCACATGTTGAGCGTTCCCATGTTGCAGCCGCAGAGGCAGATGAAATTATCTTCAAGATTCTTGAAGCGCGCGTCATCGGCCGCCATTCCCATGGTGGAAAGGACGAGAATGGCGAGGAGCGCTTTACGAAATACTTTCAACTTCTTTGGCCTCCTCGACTCGCGCAGGTTTTTGACTCCGTTTCGGCGGTGCCGATTTCTTGTTGGGCAGCAGGGCGATCAGCGTGCCCAGTCCCAATACCACTCCGCCGATCCAGACCCACGCCGTCAGCGGGTTCAGGTAGACCTGGAAAATCGCTTTCGATCCGTCGAGGTTGCCGCCCTGGAACACGAGATACAGATCTTCTTTCAAGGTGGACCTCATGGCGACTTCCGTCGTCGGCTGCTGGCTGGGCTTGTACACGCGATGCTCAGGTAACATCGTTGCGACCTTTTTGCCGTTCTCGAACACGCTGACGACCGCCTTTTGTGAGTCGTAATTCGGCGTCTTCTCTACGGTCAGGTCGTCAACCCGCATCACATACTGCCGCAGCGCAAACGTTTCGCCGATTCCGGCCTCGATTCCGGGCAGGTCGACTTTAAACGCTTGTCCCGACCAGCCGATGAAGAGCAGCACGAACGCGAAGTGTGCGATGTAACCGCCATACCGTCGCGTATTGCGGAGCGTCAGATTCACGACGCCTTCCAGAAAGTTCTCGCCCGTCCCGTACGCCCGGGCCCGCGCCCCCTTGTAGAATTCGCGAACGATGGTGATTCCGACGAACGTCGCCATCACGAAAGAGCACCACGCGTAGAATTCGCCGCCTCCGATCGGCCAGGGCCGGATTCCAGGCCAGATGAGCAGCCCCGCCCCCACCGCCAGAGCGGCGACCGCCGCGCCGAGGAAATTGCGCTTCAAGCTGTTGGTCGACGCTTTGCGCCATGCCAGCAGCGGACCCACGCCGGTCAGGAAAAGAAGGAAGATGGCGATCGGCACATTGACCCGATTGAAGAACGGCTGGCCGACCGTGATCTTTTCGCCTCGAACAAACTCCGACAGCACCGGGAACATCGTTCCCCAAAAGACGGCGAAGCACGACGCGAGCAGAATCAGGTTGTTGAAGAGGAAGGAACTCTCACGCGAAACCATGGACTCCATTTCGTTGTCGCTCTTCAAATAGGGAAGACGATCGAACAGCAGGTAAAGCGCGCCGGACAATCCAATAAGGATGAAGGCGAGGAAGTAATTCCCGATCGGCGAGCTCGCAAACGCGTGAACCGAATTCACGATGCCGCTGCGCGTCAGCCAGGTGCCGACGAGGGACATGATGTAGGCCATGATCACCAGAATGATGTTCCAGACCTTCAGCATGCCTTTCTTTTCCTGAACCATCACCGAATGCAGGAACGCGGTCCCGATCAGCCACGGCATCAGCGACGCGTTTTCCACCGGATCCCACGCCCAGAAGCCGCCCCAGCCCAGTTCGTGATAAGCCCAGTTGCCCCCGAGCATGATTCCGGTACCCAGGAAAAACCACGCGATCATCGTCCAGCGGCGCGTCGTGCGAATCCATGTGTCGCCGAGCTGTTTGGTGATCAGAGCGGCCATCGCGAACGCGAACGGGATCGCGAAGCCGACGAATCCGAGATAGAGCATTGGCGGATGGATCACCATCAGCCAGTCCTGCAGCAGCGGATTCAGACCCGCGCCGTCACGAGGCGTGAACAGGTTCTGGGTTCCGTCCGGCATGGCGACGCCGCTGAGCTGAAACGGATTCACGGTGAACAGATGCATCGTCGTGAAAAACAGGGACGTCGTCATCAGGACTGCCGTCACGTAGGGCATCATCGACGAATGTCTTTTGCGGTTCTGAATAACGACCAGCGCGGAATAGACCGTCAGAAGCCAGCCCCAGAAGAGCAGCGAACCCTCCTGTCCGCCCCAGATCGAGGCGATCTTGAAGTAAAGCGGCAGATCCCGGTTCGAGTGCTCTGCAACATAGGCGACGGAAAAATCGCTTTGGACGAAAACGTAGCCCAGCGCGCCGATGGCCAGCGTGATGCACAGGAATGTCCCGACCGCCGCATTACGGCCGCTGGCGATCAGTTTGTCGTTGCGGAGACGTATTCCGATCAGCGAAGCAATAATGGAGTAGGCGGTCACTACGAAGGCGAGCGCCAAAGCGAATTGGCCGACTTGTGCCATAAAAACCCTCTTGCCTTAAGTTACCGGGCCAGGCGGGAAATCATTGAGTTACGCCGGCAGCTTTCTCTTTCTCGTATTTGGATGCGCACTTCGCGGTCATGCTCCTGGCCACGAAGATGCCGTCCTGGTGATACTCGCCTTCGACAACAGCCTGAGCGTAGTCGCGGAACGTATCGGGAAGGGGATCGGCTCCCACATACTTCACCGGAAGCGTATGGGTTTGCTTGGTCTTTTCGTCCGTATGGCTGATCACGAACTGAGTTTGCCTTGCCTCTCTGACAATTGAGCCTGCCACAACGTCACCTTCAACGCGAAGATGCCGGCCGTAGGCGGCGTCCTGGGAAGCTCGAAATTCGGATACGGTCTGGTAATAGGCCTTGTTGTCCTGGAATCCCGTGAACGCAAGAAACGCGAGAGCTGCAACGATGATCACAGAACCGACGACAAACTTGATCTGTTTGCGTTTCATGTATTTAACCTCTTTAAAAAACTTTCGACATTATAGCACTTTGGAAATAGAATGCCTGTTCAGAAATCGATGAACAACTGTCCGGACACGTCATCTTTACCATCACCCACAAACCGGAGGGACAATGCCACAGAAGAGTAATGTGACTCGACGCAGATTTATGGGCGGACTCGCGACCGCCTTGGGCGTGGCCACTTTGAATCCATTCGAACTCGCCGCCCAACAACGGCGAGCCGGCGCGGCCGCAGCGCCGGCAGCGGCCAAGGCTCCAGCCGTTCCGTATGATTCCATGGCCAAACTGGCCAACAATGAGAATCCCCACGGTCCATCCGAAGCCGTTCGGAAGGCGATGACCGACGTGTGGAAGTACTCGAATCGCTATGGCTATCCCGACGGCGGAATCCGCCAGGCGATTGCCGAAGCTCATGGCGTGAAACCCGAAAACGTGTTGATCTCCGCCGGTTCCGGCGAAATCCTGAAGCTCGTGGACGACGTCTACCTCCAGAGCCACAAACTGGTGGTTGGCCCCGAGCCGACCTATCAATCGGTCTATCAATACACCACCAACAGCAAGGCGACGGCGATCCGCATTCCGTTGAACAAGGACTACACCACCGACGTCAACGGCATCATCAAGGCCACCAAGCTGCACTCGCGCGATGTGGGCCTGGTTTATCTTTGCAACCCGAACAATCCGACCGGCAACATCGTCGACAAGAAGGAAATCGCAAAGCTGCTCAACAGCATTCCGGAAGAGATTCCCGTGCTGATCGACGAGGCTTACCATCACTTTGTCGACAACCCGAACTACGAGCCCTCGATCAAGTACGTACTGGAAGGACGTCGCGTCATCGTCGCGCGGACCTTCTCGAAGATCGCCGCTCTGGCCGGCATGCGGATCGGTTTCGCGATCGCACCGGCAGACATGATCCAGGAGATGTCGCCGTTCATTAACTCGAGTAGCCTCAATGCCCTCGTGAAGTATGGCGCTCTGGCCGCTCTGAAAGACACGGCGTTCGAGGCGAAGATGAAGGCACTCAACAAAGAGCTCCGCAGTCGCACCACGTCCGAACTGGCCGCTTACGGTTACGAGACCATCCCGTCCGATGCGAACTTCTTCATGGTGAACATCAAGACGGACATGGGTCCGATCCAGACGAAGTTCGCCGATAAGGGCGTTCTCGTCGGCCGCCGCTTCCCCCCCATGGATCAGTGGCTCCGGATCTCCGTCGGAACCGACGAAGAGATGAAGCGCTTCATGACGGCGTTCAAAGAAATCTTCCCGGCCGGCAAACCCACGTCCTCCTCAGCCGGCGCGTAGACGTTTTTTCATCGGAAGCAAAAAACGGGTGGCCCCACGGCCACCCGTTTTTTTGTGTAAACTGAACGCGCATGAAACGCTATCCGATGTTCGATCCTCCCGAGTATGTCGACTGGAAACCCGCGCCGGACGTGATGGAGGAGTACTTCCGGACGCTCGATCGGGATTCGGCCCGGGCGCACATCGTTTCAGATCTCTCCCGCGACCAACTCCTGGACATGTATGCGGGAATGCTCCGATTCCGGCTGCACGACATCACGCTCAGCCGGTGGGTGAAGCAGGGGATCCTGTCCAAAGCCTGGCTGGGAACCGGCGAAGAAGCCGTGACAGTCGGGAACGTTCATGCCCTCGACCGCAACGTCGATATCGTCGGCCCCATGATTCGGAACGCGGGCGCCTGTCATGAAATGGGAATCCCTGTGGCCGACATGCTGCGCGAATATCTCGCCACTGAAGATTCACCGGGAAAAGGGAAGTGCCTGCACATCGGCGGCCTCGAGAAAGGCGTCATTGCTCCCGCCAGCCAGGTTGCGGCCCTCGCTCCGGTCGTTGCCGGCGTGGGCCTTTCGTTCAAACAGCGGGGCGAGAAGCGCGTCGTGCTGACCTGGATCGGCGACGGCGCCACGAAAACGACCGCATCCCACGAAGGCATCAACATGGCGGCCGTGATGCGGGTTCCGGTCATCTACGTCCTTCAGAACAACCAGATCGCGCTGGGCACCCGCCTCGATCAGCACCAGGCCGGCCCTTTCACGTCATGGGGCAGGGCATATGGCGTGACTTCGTTCGTATGCAACGGGAATAACGTCCTCGATACATTCGCGGCAACCCGTCTCGCCGCCGACCTCTGCCGCGAAGGTCAGGGTCCCGCCATCGTCATTCCCGAAACGTTTCGCATGGGGGGACACGCCACTCACGATGAACGCGAAGCCCGCATGATCTTTGCTCCCGAATTGTTTGAGTACTGGGGGCGGAGGGATCCGATCGGAACGTACGAAGCGTATCTGGAACGTACGGGTGTGCCTCGATCGCAGTTGGAGGAAATCGAGATCAGGATGATCGACGAATTAGCCCAGGCGGAAAAGAGCGCGTTGATCAGCAGAGACACCCGGATGCCCCGCCCCGAGGCCGCGCTGACCGGCGTCT
Organism: Acidobacteriota bacterium; assembly: GCA_023265365.1. GTDB lineage: Bacteria > Acidobacteriota > Terriglobia > 20CM-2-55-15 > 20CM-2-55-15 > JAHFTY01. The sequence continues at coordinate 2,232 of JAHFTY010000023.1, read as the reverse complement.
ATTCCCCAATAATCCCGGTTTGACAGTCAGGCCGGGGTTCTTTTTGAAAGCAGGAAGATCGTTGTCACAAACCCCGCGGACATCAGGCAGTACTCGCAAAACGCATGAATGACGAAAGCCTGGATGCTGGTCAGGCTGAGCGAGATCAAGAAACCGAGCAGAGCCGGCCAGTACACCAGATGCATCAGCCGGGCGGCTCCGGTCAACTCGAACGCCGCGCAACTGAACACGACCAGGTAAAAAGCGAGTCCGAACCAGGCGATGGGGATGCCGGCCAGTGTGGAGTATCTGCTCGTCAGGACGTCATTACAGCCCTTCGTCACATGACACGGAACGGGAGGCCCGCCCCGTTTGAGGCTGATATAAAAGGTGTCCACCATTCCGAGGAAGGCGACGATCGCGATCGCGAGGACGCGTTTGTTCATTACTTCGGGAGTTTGTCCTGGATCAGCCGCGAGAATTCGTCGGCGTTCTGGGGCCGGGGCTCGAGTTTTTTGCCGTTCACGAAAAACGTCGGGGTCTCGTTGATGTCCGCTTCACGCGCCCGAACCACGTCCTGAAGCACTCGCGACTCGGTGTCGGGATTGCGCATCCCCTGCATGAACTGGTTGATGTTCAAGCCGATCCGGCCGGCATACGTCAGAAACTCCGATTCCGGATTCGGCATTCGCGACCAGCGTTCCTGGTTCTCATAAATCAGATCGTGCATCTCCCAGAATTTACCCTGGTCGCCGGCGGCCTCCGCCGCGAGGGCCGCCGGCATCGCCCACTGATGGATACCGACGAGGGGAAAGTGGTGAAACTCGAATCGAACCTGAGTGGGATATCGTTTCAGAACTTCGAGAACCACCGGGGAGTAAAACCCGCAACTCGGACACTGGTAATCGCCGAACTCGATGATCGTGACGGCAGCGTCTTTCGGTCCACGCGACCTGCCGCCGCCGTTCGGAGCGGTGGCGGGCGTTGCAGAAGGTGCGCTGGAGGCGACTGCTTCGACCGGAGGCGCCGCCTGTTTGCTCATGTAAAAGGCGGCGCCGCCGGCGAGGATGATGGCGGCGAGGATGATGGCGATCGGCTTCGTCTTCGACATAGAGCAAATAGTACTCGAAAAAATACAAAAAACCTCTTGCATTCCTTGGGACCCGATATGAAAATCCTGCCCGTCTCACACGAGACAGGATTTTTCCTAGTAGCATCAAGGCTACTCCAGCCAGGGACGGTAGTCGGCTGCGACAGGTCAGGCAGGATGTCCGCGAAGGGAAGGGATCCCGTGCGACAGGAAGTCGTGGGCGGAACCGGAAGCAGCGGCGAAGGAGACTAGGGAAAGGGCCTCCCGGTGCAAGAAGCACCGGGAGGCCTTTTGATTTTTGTTAGTATCGTCGAGTGAGCGACTATACCGAAGAACACGCCCGGCACGGCATCGATGCGCCATTGCCGGCGATCGAGTGCTGGCCCAACCAGTTTCACGACTACGAGATCTCCATCGCCATGCCGGAGTTCACGTCGATTTGTCCCAAGACGGGACTGCCTGACTTCGGAACCATCACGATCAAGTACACGCCGGACCGGCTGTGCCTGGAACTGAAGTCGTTGAAGATGTACTTCCAGGCCTACCGGAATCTCGGAATTTTCTATGAAAACGTGGTGAACCGGGTTCTTCGCGACGTCGTTGCCGCGTGCAATCCCATCCGGATCAATGTTTCAGGCGAGTTCAGTTCGCGTGGGGGAATGCGTTCGGTTATTGATGCCGGTTACGAGCGGCCTTCCACTCCTTCTTGACGTCGGCGACGTCGCGATCGTCCAGCAGGTATTCCCAGAAAAACGCATAAAAGTCGGCCGGTGTTCGTCCCGAGTCGGCGACGAGCTTCTCGATATCCGCCTTCGTCTTTCCAAACGCCTGGGCGGCCGCCTCGGCCTTGAGGGTGAATCCTTCGATGTCGAGTTCCGCCTTGACGATCTCGTCGCCCAGCGTGGAATACAGGTGAGGCGCCAGCCTGCCGATCAGCCGTTTGGCGACCGCGGCCCGGAGGACCGTGTCGAACTTCGAACGATCCATCCATTCCACGGGCACGCCATCCTGCGCCCGGTGGTTGATCAGCGGCCACAGCCGGTCGACGTCGAGTTCGAGGAAACCGACCGGTTTGCCATCGACTTCCACCACCACACGAACGGCGCCGCTTTCGCGTCTGTGTATCTCTCTCATGATCGGAATCTCCTCACCGCATCGACGAT
>JAHFTY010000310.1 GCA_023265365.1 Acidobacteriota bacterium | reverse complement strand
AGTTTCTGGCCGTTCTCGCCAAAGGCCGTGATCGTGAGGTCCTGGTCGATACCTGCGGCATTCACCACCCCCAGGATCGAGAGCCAGCCGCCGCCCGTGACGAACTGCGAGAGCACATACGTCTTGTCGTCGGATGTGCGCAAACCCGCCAACGCGGCGCTCTCGCGCGGGAGGGTGGTGCCGGCGATCCTGAAGTCGGCGACCAGTTCGTGCGTGGAGACCGTCCGATCCGATCGGACGCGAATGTAGGAAGCGGACGACCGGTCGGCGGCGTCGAACAGATTGGAGAGGATCTGGCGGAGCAGCGACCGCCCTGCAAGGGTCAGGTCTTTGGTGGTGAGCCGGCGTCCATCCCCTGCAAACAACGTCAAGGTGAGGTTCGCGACTTCGACGTTCGGATTCAGAATGGTGATTTCGGTCTTCGCGTTGTCCGATTCCGACGCGAAAGGAAAAATCGCGTCGACCGTTGGATCCGTAACGGCCGCGCCATCGAGGTCCGTTACAGCGCCGTTCGAATTCAGGAAGAAGCCGGACAGACCTTTCGAACTGCTGGTGGCCTGCATCCAGCCGTTGAAGGTTCCGGTGAAGCCGAAGATTTCCGAGAACTGCCGGACATACTGGCCGCCGGAGGGAATCTTGACGGTAACCGGTGTGAGCGGAGTGCCGTCGGGCTGGAAAGCGCTGAAGGTGACCGACGCCTCGGCGCTGTCCGGATTGCTCACGGCAATACCCGTAAACACTTCGGAACCCGAAATAACGCGCGGAAAGTTCAGCACACTCTGCGCCGCAAGAGGTAGCGAGTGAAGCAGAACGAAAATCAGCGTGGCACGGGCAATGCGCGCAATCCGGCTCAAAGCGAAACCTCCCGGAATCGTGAACCTAAACCGCCGTCACGCCCATGTAAAGACCTTTTTGGGATGACGGGCAATTCACAGATTTTACCGGGTCAGAGTTCAAAATCCCTGCCGATCACGTCAAAGGCCCGAATGCGGGCGCTGGCGGCAGCGGAGACGGGATAGTCCTCCAATCGGAGGCCCCAGATCATCAGATCGCGGTTCTGCTGGCCGTCTGGGATGGTTTGTTCAAGTGTGAATCCAAGGATCTGAGGAATCCTGGCGCTGAACGTGTTTCGCGTGTCGCATCGAATCTCGACGCGCGGGACTCCCTCAACCTCGAAGGCCACCCGCGTCAGGGCGGCGGCGGTTTCGGTGGCATACCCGCTGTTCACCGAGTCCTCTCGAATCCAATAGCCGATTTCCCGGATCTCCGGGCCCTGCCGCGCGTGCAGACCGGTCCCGCCAATCACGCGCGTTTCATCCTTTGAAAAAATGCCGTAGACAAAATCGAGGTTGAGGTCGAACTGGCCGCGAAACCTTCTCAATCGCTCCCGCCGGACATCGATGGACTCCGGTTCCTGCTGAACCCACGGCATCCATGGACGAAGATGATCCAGTGAGGACAACACCGCTTCCTCGAGGAGCGGCGCGTCTTCCGGATTCCAACACCGCAAGACGAGCCGGGCTGTTTCGATTCGATAGGCGGGGGCTCTCATCGCGATGACATTCTAAAATATTCTAAAAGGGATTTTTATGCCGCAAGCCCGTTCATGAGATTCTCTCCCCAAAAGACCGACTCGACGTAGGCGTTGCGGATGGCCGTGGTATCCAGCCGGATGTCTTTCGCGGCAAGATCGGTCTGCTCATAGGCCAGTACGCATTGCAGAACTTCTCCCAACGTCCCCTTGCGGGCGAGAAGCGCGTTTCGAATCTCATCCGAGAGGGGAAGCTTGTCGAGAGCGTCGCTCATGGAACAGTCCAGGAAGGCATCCAGCGTCGAAAACAGGCCAACCGTGAAGAACGACTCTTTGTTCGGCGCCGCCAGGCGCGTCGCGAGCAGCTCGCACATCTTCGCGCGAATCAGGCTCACCGACAGAAGTTCACGAGGCTTGTCATCCATGCTGGTCAACATGATGAGGCTTGCGAGCAGGCGAATGTGATCCGTGCCCACCATGCGAACGGCATGTCCAACGGACTCCACTTTGCGCTTCAGGCCGACGTATGCGGAATTGATGTATCGCAGCAGCTTGTAGCTGAGTGAGAGATCTTCCGACACAATCGTTTCCAGTTCCTTTGTACTGACTTCGGGATCGCGCAGTTTCGCCAGAAGTCGAAAGATCGAGATGCGGCTCGTGGGCACCTTGGTTCCGGCAATGATGTGAGGCTTGCAGAAATAGTAGCCCTGGAAATACTCGAATCCGAGCGCTTTGCAGAAGTCGTACTCGTCGCGCGTTTCGACCTTCTCGGCCAGGAGTTTATTCCCCTGAAGCGACTTCAACTGCTCTCCGATCCTGTCTCGACTGACCTGACGCAGATCCACCTTCACGAATTCGCAATGCGGCAGCAACGGCGCCGTTTGATTGGTGAATTCGTAGTCATCCAGCGCAAATCGGTATCCGGAACGCGACAAGGATGTCAGCGCGTCGATCAACTCGCGGTCGGGAACGGTGTCCTCCAGAATCTCAAAAACCACCCGATCCGGCGGCAACGTCCGGCAACGGTTCTTCACGATGAAATCCTGAGACACGTTAATAAACGCCAGCGACGGACCGACGATGCGGTCCAACCCGATTTCCATGAAGGAATTCACGATAACCTGCGCCGTGGCCAGATCCGGATCGATGATGGTGGCGTAATTGGCCGCCGAGTTTCTGAATAACAGTTCGTAGCCAAAGGTCTTTTGATTCAATCCGCAGATGGGCTGCCGGGCGACCAGGGATTCCTTCACCGGTGTTTCTACATCGCTCATGATGAACGAATCGGCCGCAGAAGGGCGGGACATTAGCAGCCGCCGGCAGAAGTGGGGAACCCGCCGGACATATGACATGAAGCCATGGAGCCGCAGGACGAGGATCTTTTCCCCGCCTTGGCCAAGGCGGGGTGCCGCGGAGCGGCGGGGCGGTTCGTTCAACAGAATCAATTTATTGAAAGCACCACCCCGGCGCTTCGCGCCACCCCTCCTCGTCGAGGAGGGGAAAACGCCTTTTCCTCGATTTCGCCTTATTGGGCCGGTTTGGAATTCAATATTCCGCGGGCAGACCAGTGGCCTGGCTTGCCTAGCTGACTTTCAGCGAGACTTTCAAGGCACTGATCACGGAAGTTTCGGCCGGGCTTTTCGCGGCAGGGATTTTGACTCCCGACGCTGGAGTTCCGCCCTGAACGGCCTTCAACTGGTCCACCAGGGACTTCACGAAATCGGAGTTCGCGTCAAGCTGTCCGGACACGGCCAGGGCGTTGATGCCCTGCACGAAGTCGGCGGCAATCGTCTTATCGTCCGCGGTGCTGTCAAACTTCGGACCTATTGTCACGAGCGTCTTGCTGTTGTATTCAACGGCCAGCAGTTCGTTGACCTGGTCGCGCACCGGGTTCGGGTAGCCGGCGCCGGACGCCGCAACCGTCGCTTCGACAGATTCCGCCTTGCGGAAATAGCCGAGCGTGAATCCCGGACGGAGTTCACTTTCGAGTTCGAATCCGCCTTTCGCGTCGCCCGGATTGATCACCTGTTCCGGTTTCCGGAAAGACCACACCGCCGCACCGCCCGTCTTGATCCAGTTGGGATCCTTGACCTTGAACTTGCGGCCGGCCTGGTGGATGGCAAACCAGCCATCGGGTCCTTTCAACACCGGGTTCGCCTTTTCGGGAAGAACCAGGCTCCACTGGTCCAGGGACTGTTTACCCGACGGCGTATTGGCCACGTTGTAGGCGTACTTGAATTTGCCGCCCGACGCCGTGACCGCGACGGAAACCACGGGCGCGACATTGCGAAGGAGTTCGAAGCGCCCCGTCTTCAGGGGGCCAGGGCCGTCCTTTTCGAAGGTGGCGCTGCCGAGGTTTTCGGGATAGGCCACAACATACTGGTTCTTCGCCAGGTCGACGAAGACGTACTTGTCCTTCATGTCAGCCGGAACCACGCCGTTCGCCGGCCACGCGGGAACGGGGAAGTCCGTCAAGGCGACGGGATCCTGCTGAGCAAAAGAAAACGTCGCGGTTAATAGGATGACGAACAGCAAAGCTGCCCTGTGAACTGCGCGCATACGACCTCCAAAAGCACCAAA
>JAHFTY010000022.1:29299-31558 GCA_023265365.1 Acidobacteriota bacterium | reverse complement strand
GGGATCCGTGGCATCGCGGCGGCCGTATCAGGGTTTCGCGAATATCAGCCTGCTCGAGAAATCAACCGGTTCGAACTTCCACTCGCTGCAGGGCCGATTCGAGCGCCGGTTGTCGACCGGATTGACGTTCATCACCTCCTACACCTATTCGCATTCGATCGACATCAGTTCCGGATCCACCGGGACGGGTGGCGGTGGCATACAGCAGAACAGCAACCTCCAATCGGAACGTGGGCGTTCTGTGTTCGATGTCCGGCACCGCATGGTCATCAGCTATTCGTATGAGTTGCCATTCGGCGCGGGCCGGCGATTCCTTGGGAACCTTCACGGGATTCCGGGAATGCTGATCGGGGGGTGGCAATTCTCCGGAATCAGCACGTTCGCGACAGGCCAGGCCTTTACGCCGCAGTTTTCCGGCGACGGCAGCAACACTGGACTCTCGTTTGTCCGGCCAAACCGTATCAAGGACGGAAACCTGCACCGTGGCGAGCGCGCGCCGGAACGTTGGATCGATACGACCGCGTTTGTCCGGCCGACTGCCGGCACGTTCGGAAATGCGGGGCGCGGCATTCTGACAGCGCCCGGCGCCAATAACACCGACTTCTCGCTGATCAAGAGCACGAAGGTTCGTGAGAAGCAGGTCGTTCAATTCCGCGCGGAGATGTTCAATATCGCAAACCATCCGAACTTCCTGGTGCCGGTGAACGTTGTGGACTCGCTCGCGTTCGGTTCGATCACCCGCGCAAAGGATGCCCGCCAGATTCAGTTCGGCTTGAAGTACAACTTCTAAAGTGACGGAGATCAACGATGACAAAGGAATCGGCAACAATCTCTCGACGACGAATGTTCCAATTGCTGGCGGCGCTCGGCATTACGGGAAGAGCCGCAATTGAGCTGGTCGCGCAATCGAAGACAAAGCAGATCTCTCCGGAGATCCTGAAAACGGCCAATGCGCTCATCGACCAGGATTTCAACGATGAACGAATCAAGATCGTCGCAACGGCGCTCCAGCGGAACCTCGATCAATTCCAGATCGTTCGCGACCTCGAAATCGACGACTTGATCGAGCCTGCGCCAATCTTCTCGGCGAGAGGACGGGTGTCCATATGACGGACAACGAACTCGTATTCAAAAGCGGGCGTGAATTGGCGGCGCTCATCAAGGCGAAGCAGGTATCGCCAGTCGAGGTCGTCCAGGCCTATCTGGATCGCATCGATCAACTCAACCCGAAGGTTCGGGCGTTCATCACCGTGTTGCGCGATGAAGCGATCGCCAAAGCCCGGCAGGCGGAGAAGGACATCCGCGCCGGAAAGTACATCGGTCCTTTACATGGTCTGCCCTATGCGCCAAAAGACATCTTCGCCACGAAAGGACATCGAACAACGAACAACTCCGACGTGACGCGCGACAACGTGACGGCATATGAATCGACAGTGACCGACCGCATGAACAAGGCGGGGGCCATCATGGTCGGCAAACTGGGGCTCAGTCCTTTTGCAATGGGAAACGCGGTGCTGACCAGCTTTGGCAATGCGCACAATCCCTGGGATCTGGCCTACTCACCCGCAGGTTCTTCCGCAGGATCGGGCGCTGCATTGGCCGCGTACATGATTCCGCTCTCGCTCGGCACAGATACCGGCGGGTCAATCCGGGGGCCGGCGAGCGCGAACGGTATCGTCGGGTTCAAGCAGACGTATGGCCGGGTCAGCCGATACGGCGTTACGACACTCGCCTGGACGCTCGACAACGCGGGTCCGATGACGAAGACCGTGGCCGACAATGTCAGTATTCTTCAGGTGATCGCGGGCTACGACCCGAAGGATCCCACGACAACCCACGACACCGTTCCGGACTACAGCAAGGCGCTCACGGGAAATGTCAAAGGCCTGCGGATCGGGATTCCAAAGAATTATTTCTTCGATCGCACGGATCCCGAGGTCGATAAAGGTGTTCGCGCTGCAATTCAGAAACTCGTCGACATCGGCGCGACGACTGTCGACGTTGAGATTCCTCATGCCGAATACACCGGGCCGGCGCTTTGGCTGATCGCCATGGCCGAAGCATCCTGCTTCCACGAAAAGCGCCTCAGGGAATCGTGGGATCTGTTCGATCCCACGATTCAAAGTGAACTGGGCTCGGCAAGGTTCTTCAGCGCCACCGACTATATCAAGGCCAACCGCATTCGAACCATTCTCCAGCACGAGATGGCTCAAGCTTTCGAAAAATGCGATGTCTTGATTGTGCCGGGTACGGGGAACA
>JAHFTY010000022.1:0-29289 GCA_023265365.1 Acidobacteriota bacterium | reverse complement strand
ACATCGATCGGCAACATGACCGGAAATCCCTCGCTGGTGCTTCCCTGCGGCTTCTTCTCCGGAACGCCGGCGTTTCCAATCACGATGAATATCTACGGGAAACCGTTCGACGAGCCGACGGTTTACCGGGTTGCGCACGCGTATGAGTCGGTGACGGATTGGCACAAGCGGCGGGCGCCGATTACGTCGACGTAGAAGTGGCAGGTCGTAACATTTCCGCGGTTTCTTGAACTGCTTTCTCATCAGGAGGTGCTCCAGTGAGGCAAAAACATTTGGTTGTTCTGGCCGCCTGGTTTCTCATTTTCGGAACCATTGGCCTTGCTCAGCAGAAGGGTGCGTCGTTCCAGGAAGATCAGGCGTTGCGGACGAAGATTGTGGATCGGTTGACGTTGGATCACTGGCTACAGGGAGTAATGCCCCAGGTATCGGTTGAGAACGGTGTAGCCAAGCTCAGTGGGAAATTGACGAGCGAAGTTTATCGCAAGCGAATCCTCAAGGTGGTCCGTGAGACCGCCGGCGTGAAGGGTGTTGTCGATCAGATGGAAGTTTTAAAAGCGAAGTGAAGGGGTGATTCTTATGAAGGCGCTATCAGGGCTTGGATTGTTCGTGATCTTCGGCGTGGCCGCGCTCGCTCAGCAGCCCGCACAGAAAATTGAAAATCAGAAACAAGAAGAAATGCCGCTCCAATTCCGTCAATCCCATGAGCGGGCTCCTCACACCGACGACTATTATCTCGACACGCCTGAAGGGGATCGGGTGCCCGATGAGTTCTTTGTCTTCCGGCGGCTGAATCAATTGAGGACGTCGGATATGGAAGGCTATCACCTGCCGCCGCTTCTACTCGAAGTGAACGTTCTCAACGCCAACCGGAAAGTCAAAGCGGGCGAAGAGGTGAAGTTTTCTGCCGTCCTGAGCGATCCGACGGAGATCACTCCGTTCTCACTCGGATTCGATGGACCTCTCGGGCGTCGCACCGACCCGGCCTGGACATCGGCACGCTTCACGCGTGTCAGTGAAAACAAGGCGGGAAAGCAGATGTTCCAGGGTGTGTTGAAAGTGAGCAAATATGCGCCGGCTGGAAAGTACCTGCCGAAATTTGTGATTACCGCAAATAGCCTCGGTCACACGAAGGCTTACTTTGCGGACTGGCATCCATCAGTGAAGGACGTCTGGTTTGAGGTCGAAGAGAATAAAGATGTCGACCTCGAAGCTCCATATCTGCGCTCCTTTGAACTCGGCCCGAAGAAAGCGACCATCACCGATCCGATTTCGATAACCGTTCATGCGGACGACAATCGTTCCGGAATCGGCGAGATCGTCGTGACGATTCAAAGCCCATCCAACAAGTACATTGATGTGCCGCTCATGCGCGCTTTCAATAACCCGAAAGTGTGGAAAGCGTATTTTCGGTTGAATCCCTGGTACGAAGAGGGGGAATACGTCGTCAAGAAGGCATACGTTAACGATGTCGCGGGCAACGTTCGGTATTACTTCAACAGCTCGGACGACGTACTGAAGGACGCACAATTCGTCGTCAATCCGAATGACAAAGCGGACGTCACTTCGCCGGAATTGATCGCGATATCTTTTGACAAGGAGGCGGCGAAACAGGGCGATGAAGTGAAGGTCCGGGCGCTGGCATCCGATGACCGCTCAGGTGTCGAGCACCTGGTGGTGTTCTTTATCAGCCCGAACTTACTGGACAAGCGCCGCATTCAACTGCGGCCGGTTCCGAAACCACCGGTGATGATCAAGCCCGCATTCGACGTCCTGGATAACGTCTTTGAAGGCATACTGAAGATCGATCCGCTCGACGAAACTGGTCCGTGGACGGTGACACGAGTGGTTGCCACGGATTACGCCAATAACTATTTGGACATCAGTGCAGAGGAATCCGAGGACCTGGCATCCTTGAAAGTGACGTTCTCGAAGACCGCCAAGGGCCCCTCGACCAGCATGACGACGCCGGCCGCCACAACTGCCGCACCGGCTGCGGCCGGACCGGCCCCCGACAAAGGCAAGATACGCCGAGTCGACATGATTCCACCGCACCCGCCGAGAGGCGCCTGTCTTAACTGTCATGAGCCGTAGGCGGCGCGATATTTGTTGCGTTAGGAATTTCTGAACTGAGTGAAATCGAGTTTTGAGACGGGAGGATTCAAAGTGAATAGAAGAGATTTTGTGAAATCGATGGCGATACCGGGCGCCCTCGCCGGCCTGCCCGAATCGGCTATGGCGCAAAGCACCAACAATTTCAAAACGAAACATGTGGTCCTGATTCTGAACGGCAATGGCGCCCGCAAGCGGGAATACTACGAGCGCGAAGACGTCTCCCCGAACATGCGGCGACTGGCGGCTGACGGCACCGTGTGTGTCGAAGACCACAACAACACGGTTTCGAACCACGGTTACATGTTCACTGAACTTCTCAGCGGCATCGATTTTTCCGTAGCCGCGCCTCGCTGGCCGACAATGGCTCACTATCTGAGAAAGCGGTATCAGGATGAGGCGACGAAATACTGGTACATCCAGGGAATCAGCTATTACCGGCAGTGGCGGTTCCACTCCAAATATTACTGCACGCATCCGGAGTACAGTACCGAGACGTTTCCCTTGAGCCTGACGATGCAGAACATCTTCTTCGAGGAAAACAAAAAGCCGGCCAGTCAGATCGCCCGCGAACAGTTCCCGGACATGGGCGTGACCGAAAAAGAGTTCAAGCAGCTCGAAGAATTCATCGACGCCCACCTGAAAGCGAAGGATTACAATCCCGCCCTGAAGCGTCCGTTCATCCCGCGGGAACCGTTTTATCAGGAAGCCCAGGCACTGCACATGATTCCAAAGCTGCTGCAGACCTTCAAGCCGCGGCTGGTCATTTTCCAGCAGATCGGTCATGACACGGGACACGGCAACGGAGGATTCCTTTTGCAGGACACCGGGTATCAGGAGTACGTGAAAACCGCGATCAGCACAGATGAAGTCACGGGACACATTCTCGATTTTGTGAAAAACGATCCGTACTTCAGCCAGAACACGGCGATCATTGTCCGCCCGGAAACCGGCCGTGACGATGAGGTGAACCTCTACGGGGAAATCCACCACTCGGAGGGCTATTACTATACTCATCGGGCCGCATCGATCTTCTGGGGACCCGATTTCAGAAAAGGCCATGTCGTAAAGGACGTCGTGAATCGTCTGGATATGTGCAAGACCGTCGTGAAAATGCTGGGCGGTGAAGCGCAGTACGCCAAAGGCTCGGTCCGTCCGATGATCTTCGCGGATCACGTCGGAAAGTTGCCGGCCTACGAGAAGGAGACGACGACCGTTGGCTAGGGAGTCTTGAAGAAAAGAATCTGTGTAGTGAATGTGTCAAATCTAACGAACGAGGCTGCGCCTCAGACCGACATAGGGCAATCGCGCGGATAGAACACCACATGCTCTGTCGGTCTGAGGCGCAGCCTCGTTCGTTATCTCACTTCCGGACGCGAAGCTTCACAATGTTGTCCCGTGCCGTGGCGTCACCGGGCCGGATGGCGAGGACCTGCTGAAAATACGCGCGCGCCCGGTCCCGGTCGCCGGCCTGCATTTCGATCAGCGCCAGGTTGTTCAGCGCGACGGTATTCAGCGGATCCAGCCGGACAGCTTCCCGGTAGTGCGCGATCGTACGGTCCGGGTGGCCCAAACGGGCCTCCGCAAGGCCCGCCGCGGCGTGGGCATCCGCAAACGCCGGCTGCAAACTAATGGCCTGCTTGAAAGCTTCGAGCGATCGAGTGAAGTCTCCGGCATCCAGCAACACAAGTCCCAGATTGTAGTGAGATTCCGCATACTGTGGATCCTTCTGGATCGCCTTCTCATAATTCGCGGTCGCCCGCGCTCTCTGACCCAAGGTCGCATACCCGGTCCCCAGGTAAAAGTAGGGCTCGGCCGACGCAGGTTCTTCCTTCGAGATTGCCTGCACAAGGAGCTGGAGACCACGCCGCACATCGGCGCCGCGGACCAGCGCCAGTCCCAAATAGAAATCATCCTGTTGCTCTGGAAAATAGAAAGAAAGTGCGCCACCGTATTTTCGGTTGTGCATTTCGCGGATCGGCGCCATCAGATTCTTTCCCGGCCGGCGCTGGATGTTATGGTCGGTCAGCACGACATGCACGATGTCTTGTGTGCGGCGCCTGGGCATATGGCAAGCGACGCAATCATCGCCGTTGACTTCGCGAGCGGCAGGTTCGAGCCGGCAGCCCGCCGAATCGTGACACCCGGCACACTTGCCGTTGTAAAAGTCACGCTTGTTGTCCGGCACCTGGTGGGGATCGTGGCAGCTCGTGCACGTCATCGAACTCCGCCGGTAGCAAAGCGATTTCGAGAGACGGTACCCCTGATGCACCAGGTTGAACTCGTCGTCGTGGCCGGTGCCGGCAGGGTAGTCAAAATAAACGGCATAGTCTACGAGGGGCTCTCCCGGCCGATAGGAAAAGACCGCTCTGCCGGCCTTCAGAATCGAACCCGGAGTCGGAGCGACTGTCGTTGAAAGGTGACACTGCAAGCAAACGTCGAGTTGGCGTCGCCGATCAAGCCGGGAGGGGTTGACGATCTTCTCTCGAACCAACTGCGACGATTCGCCTTTGGACGCGGCCTGTACGTGCGTCTCGCCCGGGCCGTGACAGCGTTCACAATCGATACCCGAAGGCAAATTTTGGGGAAACAATGACAGCCCGGCATCGTAGCGATCGGCGCCTTCAGGCAACGAAGGATAGGCGTTGTGGCAAAAGAAGCAGCGGTACGTGACGCGGCGGGAGAATTCCTGGTGCTCGGACCAATCATATCCCGGCGCGATCCCCCAGCTTTGTTCAGTTGTGTACCAGACAACCGGTAGTTGTGTCAGTTCACCCGTTTCCGACAGGTGAAAATAGTCCCGCTCCTGGTTCCCCGATCCAATCGTGAAGTGTATTTCCACCTCGAAAAGATAAATCTGGTTTCCTTGCGAATCGAGCTTGTAACGACGCTGAAAATACCTTCCGTCCCGCCGGATCATGACGAAGTGCTCGTCAGAGGCTTTGTGGTAGAAGCGATTGTTCCCGGTCCAGTCCTCGATAGGTTCCTCGGACTCAATCCGGTCAAAGGTCCGCGACATGCTGACTTTCCGATAGCTATCGTAAATGTTCTCGTGACAGGACCGGCAAGCATCGCGGCCGACGTAACCGGCAGTTGAACGGGGTGGAGGTGTCCACCCCGGCAGAGCGAGGACGGCTAGAAAAACGAATGACAGCCACCAACGCATGCGACGGATGTTACTTGAAGCGTGGCTCGAAGGACAATGTTGGCGTTAGATAGCCCTTTGCCGAACGATCAAGATAATCACTGTGCCGGAAGACCGAATCTGTGGAATGCGGAAAAGTTGTTGACGGAGACGACCTGGCCATCGGCCCCAATGGTGGTGACCCTGCCCGTTACGGCTTTGCTTTTGCCGTTCGCGTCTACGGTGGATTCCGGGCCCGCGCTGGTGCCGTTGAAGACAACCATCCCGACGGTATTGCCCGGGAGGGTCTTGCGGTAGCGGAATTGAAAGTTCGTTCCCATCCAGCTACCCGTCGCCTCGGGGATTTCCGCCCTGACGGGACTCTCGATGGTGCCTGCCCCGATCAGATTGAAGCTGGCGAAATCGAACTGCCAGAGACCGGTCTCCACCGCGGCGCCGCCGTCGCCGGTGACCGTGTACTGGAATGTGAAGCCCAGGGGGCGCACAGGGATGCTTGTCAGATGGGAGCCGTCCAGTCTCAGGGCGACGAAGGGGATCGAGCGATTGGCCGCCGTTTCGATGACGAGAGTGGCCTGCTGATTCCACAACGTCGGAAACATTTCCGAAACCAGCTTGGCGAAGTGCTGGTTCGGCTGCAGCGTAACCTGCACGGGTGAAGCGATCCGGTTCGGGCCCCGGAACAAATCCAGCGTGACCATCACCGAAACCGCGTCCGGGTTTGCGAACGCCACTCCGGAATCGCTGCCTGATTCGCGGTGATCGATCTGGATGATCCCTCTGCGAAAGCGCTGCGCGCCGGTGACGCCGACCGAGCCGACCAGCGTACTGCCGCTCCGCTGCCGGAACAGCAGGTTTCCGGAGATCTTGCCTCCCGGAGTGACCGATCGCACACGCACCCAGCCGTTCCTGAGCGTGGCACCGGTTCCGCTCAGTATGGTTGTGAATTCCTGGAACGGCGAGAGAGCGATGCTGCGCGACGCCGAAACGGTTCCGTCGTCGAACCGCACTGTCAGGGGTGATCCATTGGACGACCCGGCCAGTCCCCCCTGGAATACATCAATGCCAACCGAGACGGTCGATTCGACCTCATTGACAATTTGCAGCACGGTCTCGTAGGCCGGGTTTCCTCCCACCGCCATGTGCGCAAAAGCAAGCTCCGACTGTGCGGATAGGGGCGTTACTAAAAGAAGGAAGACCGGAATCATCAGAAAGGAACGCACGAAGCACCTCCACCACAGGTTTGGGTCTGCCATCATTCGGGAACGATCTCAACCGGCCGCCGCCGCTGAAACATGGAAGCCCGCTGCATGAGTTCGAGCGGTTGAAACTCCTTCAACAGAACGGCATCCAAATCGACTGCCGGTACGCCAAACCACTGATTGAGAACCGCTGCATACACGGTCCGGTAGTCGTACTGCGTTTTCAAGTTCCCGCTGGTGAGATCCGTCAGGCTGGGATTGGAGCCGGCGATTCCCGGACGGACCATTCCGCCGAACAGGAACATCGGAGCCGCCGTGCCGTGATCGGTTCCCAAACTCCCGTTGGAGACAACACGGCGGCCGAACTCGGAGAACGTCATGGCGATGACCCGGTGGCCGGCGCCCAGAAGCTCAATATCGTCCTGAAAAGCGAGGGCCGCGGCCGCAAGGTTGCCCAGGAGGGTGGCATGGGTTCCCGTCGTCGTCTCACCCGAAACGGCCTGGTTGGAGTGATTGTCGAAGCCACCCATACTCACCAGATACATCCGCGTCTTCAGTCCGCCGCCGATCAACCGGGCGACGACTTTGAGCTGGTCTGCAAGAGCGTTGCGCCCGGCCGCGGGATACAAGCTGGATCTATTCTTCGCCCTGTCGGCCGCCGCCTTGACCCGCGCGGCGTATCGGACGGACTGGTCGCCGATCTGGCGGATATAGGCCAGCTCCCTTCCCGCGGGAGTCTGCGGGACCTCATCCTCACCGCCACTCGTCGATCCGCTGACGAGCCGGTAAAAGGTGTTTGGATCCTGGAGAGTCACAGCCATCGATTGGCTCGGTCCTTGAAAACCGATAGACGCGACTGAAGCGATCTGGATCGCCAGAGGATCGGGCATTTCCTCATTCGGATAGCCGCCGGGATACCCTTGGAACTCGAAGTCCAAATATCGGCCCATCCACCCGTTCGAGAGATACTGGTTGTAATCCGATGCGGTGAGCCAGATGTCCGTGGCACGAAAATGGGAGAGATTCGGATTCGGATAGGATACGCCCTGCACGATGCACAGTTTTCCGCCGTCATAGAGCGTTTTCAGTCCCGAAGCGGCCGGATGAAGCCCCGTGCGATCGGTCAGTCTCAAAACGCGATCCTCCGGGATCGCAATGTTGCTTCGCAAGTCATAGTACGTGGCGTACTGGTCGAGTGGAATCAGCGTGTTGATTCCGTCGTTGCCGCCGTTGAGCTGGATCAGAACCAGCACACGGTCGGGCGGGGCTCCGTCGGCAAGGACCGGCTCACGAAAGGGTGGCCGCCCATAGGCGGCAAGACTGAAGCCATTGATCCCGAACGGCAGCATCGTGGCTGGAATGGCCCGCCGGAGAAAATCTCTTCGCTTCATCGCGGTCACCGGCCTCCTAGGTCAGTTCGAATTCGGCCATGCGCATCATGAACTTCAGCAGCGTATTGAGCCTCGTCGCGACAGCGTTCCGTTTCTGGGTGTTGTTTGGATCGCTGACATAGCTGCCCCAGATCCCCGTCCACTCATAATCCGGAAGACCGGCCATCAAAACGTTGCGAACGAGGTAATCTCCTTGAACGGTTGTCAGGCTGACCGGGAAAAGACTCGCCGCCATCTCTTCGGCGAGCAGGTAAGGATCGCCCGGATTTGCGGTACGCCTGGCGAGCGCGATCGAGTCGATCGCGAACCGGGTGCCGCTCACGCTGAGGCCGTTGACCAGGGAGTCCGTGTAACCCCACCGCACCGGGAGCGTCACCGTATTGATCCACAAGCGGTAGAAATCCGGAGTCTGGTAATACGCCGGCCAGCCCGCCACGTTGGGCGGTTCCATGGGATTCATCTGCAGTGTCGCGGCCGTGCTTCGCAGGTTGCTCATCAGCGAGTAGTAGAGCAGGGTCTGGGTCGTGAGACTCGGAGTGACGATCTCCATGGTCCGCAAGGTGCCTGCGACAAAGTCCACCGGCGTCTTGACGACACAGCCGCGGCTGGTTTCGGAGAAGAAATGAGCGCTGCGGAAGAGGGCATCGAGCACAGGTCTCACTTGATACCCACTTGATCGCATGAGATTCGAGAGCGGTACGATGACGTTTTCCTCGACCGCCGAATCGATGTCATAGTAGACGAACCAGCGGTACAACTTCCGGCAGAGGAACTTCGCCGTCTCCTCCTGGCGGAAGATCATCTCGATAAGATCGTCGGTCTCCCGCCGGCCGTCGATTCCGCCCGTAATCCGGGTGTTCCGATATGCCGTCGAGAACTCCTTGTCGGTCTTATCGTGCCAGGCCGAGTCGAAATACGACGAGATGCTGCTGCTTCGCGTATCGCGGTAGCCGTTCACTCGCCATCCCGTCAAGACCCGCGCTGCGGCCTTCACATCCTGCTCGGTGTAGTTGGTGTAGTTTCCGGGCCCGAGTTGGGGACCCTTTCCGATCGTGAACAGTTCCTGCAATTCCCGCCCGTAATTCTCGTCCGGAATATTGCGGCCATCTCCTCTGTTGCGAAAGCCATTCAGGTAAACGAGCATCGCCGGGTCGACAGTGATGGCTCTGGCCAGTTCCTTGATGTTGCCGAGCGCGTGGCGGCGCAGCAGCGCGTTCTGCACGTACATCAATCGTGAGTCTTGAACGGTGTCGTTCTCGACCGCGAAATGGTTGTGCCAGAAGAGGACCATCTTCTCCCGAATTGATGTCCCTTGCGTCGTCATCAGGCCCATCCACCATGCTTTGAGATAGCCGTCGTGCCGGCCCTCATTGGTGCTGTCGAAAGGCCTGTCAATCCAGGTCTGGCCCGTGGTCGGATCGACGGGTGGCGCGGGCGGCGCGCGATCTTCCAGGATCGTCGGCAAGACCCGGTCCAAGGACATCGACACAGCGCTCGATACTTCGCTGGCAAGCGGACCGAACGATGTTCGCCGAAGCAGGTGGACCGCGGCTTCCACGTTCCACGGGCCGGAGTATGGCTCAATCCCCGCCGTCGAGCGGTTCTGGAACCAGGGCTCTCGCGTCAGACCGGAACCGGATGTAGACATTGGAGGCTAAACACTATGCGGTGGCCTGTGGGTGTGTAAAGGTGACGTTCGGCTCAATTTTCTAGTGCAAATGGCCCCCTGGCCTGCACCATCTATACCGGCGGCCGCGCCGCCCGCAGCGGAGTGGAGTTGCGCAGGATTCAGTCGGCGACGTTGGACACAAGGGTACGCGACTGGTGAAGACCCATTTTACTAACTGACCCTCTCGATCGCCGCTTCGCCGTCGAACTGGATTCTCGCTCCCACATGCGACACGCGTCTTGTCGGGAATTCGGCGACGTTTCCCATCTCGCCGATCGGAAAGCTGGTTACGGCCCGCTCCTTCGAGAAAATAAGTTTTGCGCCTTCGCTCCCGAGGTCGATCTTGATCACGTCTCCCAATCCGATCTGTCCGGTCGCGATCAGGTTGGACATCGGATAAACGAGGTGCCGCTCGATCGCGCGTTTCAGGTGGCGCGCTCCGTATTTTAGATCCGTGCCTTCTCGAAGCAGGAAGTCTTTGGCCTCGGCGGTGCATCGGAAAATGAACTGCCGGTCCGATTGCGACGCCATGATGCGGCCCTGCACTTCGCCGAGTTCGATGTCCAGCACCTGCCGCAGGTTCTCCTGGGTGAGTGTCCGGAACACCACGACCTTGTCGAGACGGTTCATGAATTCCGGGGAGAACTTGCGCCGCGCGGTCTCCAGCGCCGTGCGGCACATCTTCTGGTCGATCTCCGCAAGGTTCGCCTCGTCCTGTTTCACGCCTCCGGTGAATCCGATGCCGCCGGCGAGCATTTTGCTCATTTCGCAGGCGCCGAGATTGGAGGTCAGGAAGATCACGCATCGGGAAAGATCCACTTTCCGGTTGTCGCCGAGCGTGAGTGTCGCTTTATCCAGAATGCCGAGAAGCAACTGCCAGAGCGCATCGTTGGCTTTTTCGATTTCGTCGAAGAGGATGAAACTGATTCGGGCCCGTTCGGTTTGATACTGGTCGATCGCTTCCTGAGTCAGAAGCGGCGGTGTCTCCCGATGGCCGAGATAGCCCGGGGGCGACCCGATGAGCTTTGCGATTTCGTGACTGTGCTGGAATTCCGCGCAGTCGATTTTGATGAACGCGCGAGGATTGCCGAACAGGATTTCAGCCGAGGCCTCAACCACTCGTGTTTTTCCCGAGCCGGTGGGCCCGAGGAACAACAGGTTGCCGACGGGTCGTCCCGGCATCGCCATTCCGGCGAGGTAGATCTGATACATATTGACGACCTTCCGAACAGCCCTGTCCTGCCCGACGATCTTGCTCTGGAGGCGCCGTTCGAAGTCCGTCACCTCGGAACTGCGCATCTCGGGATCCAGCAGAACTTCCTCGGAGACGTAGGGTTTGACCATCGACTTGTACCTCTTTCTTGTGGCTCCGCTTGTTCTGGAACGCGTTCTTCGCGCCCCAAACCTCTGTTCTGCAAGCGCCCTGCCAATCCGGATCGATACAGTTGTTCACCAGTGTTTGAATGAAGCAGGGATTTTTTGGTGTGGTAGCGGGAATCTACCTCGAGTGGGATCCGAGGATCGTCTGCCTGTAAAGGGCTTCATAGCGCAACACGATCTTGCTGGCGCAGAACTCTTGACGGGCGCGGGTTCTGGCCGTCTCACCCAATTCGGCTCGAAGTGCAGGATTATCAAGTATGCGGAGACAGGCGTCCGCCATGGATTGGACGTCGCCGACAGGGCACAGATATCCGTCCAGACCGTGCCGGACGACCTCCGGCACGCCGCCGACAGCGGTGGCAACGACAGGGACTTCGCAGGCCATCGCTTCGAGGGCAACCAGCCCGAAGGATTCCAACTCGCTCGGCAGGAGGAGAATGTCCGCGATCGACAGGAGGCTGGCCATGTCGTTCTGCTTTCCCAGAAAAAGGACATCTTCGGAAATACCATGGGTATTGGCAAGCCACTCGGCCTTTGGCCGCTCCGGCCCGTCTCCCACCATCAGAAGCCGCGCCGGCCGCTGTTTCCGGACGCGCGAGAAAATCTCGATCACGTCTTCGACGCGCTTGACCGGCCTGAAATTCGAGATGTGAATCAGGATGCCTTCATCCGGTCCGGCAAACCGTTTCCGGGCCGACTTGTCCGTCGCGCGATCGTACACATTGCAGTCGACAAAATTGGGAATGACCGAGATCGGCCTCTCGATCTGAAACTCGTCGATGGTGCGCCGGCGCAGATACTCGGAGACCGCCGTCACGGAATCGCTCTGCTCGATGCCGAATCTCGTGATCGGCAGATAGGAACGATCGTTGCCGACAAGCGTAATGTCGGTTCCATGAAGGGTCGTCACGAAAGGTATGGTTCGATCCTTCAGCATCATCTTTGCGAGATAGGCACTGATGGAATGCGGAATCGCATAGTGGACGTGCAGGATGTCCAGCTCGTACCGCGCCATCACCTCCGCCATCTTCGTGGCCAGCACGAGATCGTAGGGCGGATATTCGAACAGCGGATAGGCGAGCACTTCCACTTCGTGAAAGAACACGTGATCGTTCGTCGTCAACCGGATCGGAAGCGCGTAACTGATGAAGTGCACGTCATGCCCTCGCGTCGCCAGTTCCTTGCCGAGCTCGGTCGCGACGACTCCGCTTCCGCCGTAGGTGGGATAACAGGTAATGCCGATCCTCATATCTCGATGACCTGGTGCTTCGTCGTTTCCAGCGAAACAGCCTGCTCCAGCCGGTCCAGGAATCCGCGTCCGTATCGCGCAATGAAGGACGTGACGTTCAACATCCGCTCCTGGAGCTTCTTCTCCGGGAAAAGAGAGTTGCACACGAGTTCGAGCTGCTTCTCGAGAACCTCGTTACGCCTCGCTTCCGCATTGACGAACTTGGTCTCCAGTGTTTCGACCTGATAAACCATTTTTTGTCTGGCCGTGTCGAGCGCGCCCAACAGCGTCGGATCGACGGCATTCAATGTCGATCTCAACGACTCGATGCTCTCCGAAACCTGCTTCTTGACTTTCGCAAAGCCATCCACTCCCTGCACGCTTTCAACGGCGCGCCGCTTCAGGAATTCCCTGCCGTGAAAGACGTCGCCGAATTGCAGTTCATATTTCTTCAGGGGACGCGCCACCCGATGTTCGAGCAGCGTCGCGCTGATCCTTGGGAAAAACGGAGTCACATCCATTCCCAAAGTCTCGTACACGGCTCCGGCCTGAGCGAGGTAGGCAGTCTCCGCCGGTCCGGTGACAAAGGCGGCTGTCGGAAAAATCGTGTCCTGGATAACCGGTCTGACGAGAACGTTCGGACTTAACGGAACATCGGCCGTCAGATCATCGGGCCGCATCGGCAGCCTGGACTTGCCGCGATAGGCGAACAGTCCCGTGAATCCCGAGTCCACTTTCACCTGTTCGTGATAGCCCGCCTCCGAAATCGCACGGCTTCGCGCCAGCACCGCATTTCGAATTTCGCCGTTTCTCCGGACAACTTCGGCAAGCACCGGTTGAGCGACAGCTTTGAGTGCCGGATCCAGCGGATCGGCAAGGATCAGTCCCCAGTCTCCGAACAGCCTGACCATCATCCGCGAAAACGCCTCCACGGGCGACAGGCCCGGCCGGTAGGAGTTCTCGAGAATATCTTTGAGGTCGGCCTGGAATTCCGATTGAGGAAGGGTCCGCAGGCACTCCGCTGCCGCAGCCGCCACGTCTTCACGGAATTGAAGACGCCCGACCGGCGCCGTATCGTCATTGGACAGGTCCACACGAAGTTTACGCAGCGCCGATTCCTTGTCCAGCACGGCGGCCCACTGAATTTCTTCGTGGTCATGATCTTCGGCGGCCGCCCAGAATACCGGGACTGCCGGAAGACCCGCATCGGTGACCGCGCGCGCCAGTTTGATGACGGTGATCGCTTTCAGAATGGAATACAGGGGACCGGTGAAAAGACCGGGTTGCTGACCCGTCACGATCGCGACCGCTCCCGCGGCCAGTTTATCGACCGAAGCCGTGCTCCCGCCGTACGTGCGCTGCTGGTCCGCCAGAGCCCGGCAAAGAACCTCCCGGTGCGGCAGCCCGCGCTCGAGACGCCGTCTGCCGAAGTTGACGATGGAGTCGATGGTGTATGGATGACGGTAGAATTGCCGGACCTTCGACCAGTCGCTGACGTAGTCGATGAACAGGGCCGACATCCCGGGCAGATCCCGAAACGACATCCGGGTCATGAAAGTTCGGCCAACTCGCTGTTCATCCTCCGGAAGATCTGCTGTAAGTCGTCGATCTGCTCCTGCTTCAGCGGCAGCAACGGACGACGCGGAAGACCCGAATCGAAACCTTCCAAAACCATCCCGGCCTTCAAGCCCGCAATTCCGTATTTCGCCGTGACCGCGCTTGCTGCCGGCGCAACGATCCGCTGCGCCTCCCCCGCCTTTGCATAGTTTCCACTCGTGACCGCCTGATACAACGTCAGCATCGCCGTGGGAGCGGCGCATGCCAGCGCGACGATGCCGCCTTTCGCGCCCACCATCATGTTCGGAAACAGAACGGGCGCCGCGCCGGCAATCACGGTGAACCGGTCTTTCGGCGTGTTCCACACCGTTTCGGAAATCAGCCGGACGTCGCCCGAACTCTCTTTCATTCCGATGATGTTGGGATGCTTCGAGAGTTCGATCACGAGCCGCGCTTCAACGGAGATTCCGGTAAACACCGGAACGTTATAGATGATGACCGGCACCGGTGACGCGTCCGCCACCGCGGTGTAGTGCGCGTGGTAGACCTCAAAGTTCATCGCGGGCTTGTAGTAGAACGGATTCTTCACCAGCACCGCGTCCACGCCGCGTTCCGCGGCTTCCCTGGTGAGCTGGATGGTCGCCTGTGTGGACTCGACGCCCGTCCCCGCAAGCAGCATCATTGACGACGGCACGCGTTTTCTCGCGGACTCGATCAGTTTTAATTTTTCCGAGTGCTCGAGGTAAACGGACTCGCCATTGGATCCCAGCACGAGAAACCCCTGAATGCCGGCCTCGAAGTATTTGTCGAAGTTGCGTTCGAATGCGTCGTACCGAACGGTTCCCCGCTCATCAAACGGAGTCACCATCGGCGGTATGATGCCCTTGAGATCCAACATTGCTAAACCATCCTCTCCAGAAAACGATCCAGGCCGCGTATCTGCAGGCGCTCGGACAATCGCCGGACAACCGCACGATCAAATCGCGGAGTCTGAAGATTTTCTTCGAGACCGCTCAGCTCAGGCAAGCATTTAAACTGAACCGGCATAGCGCCTAAAGCCGACCCGGCCCCGCGAATCGCGCGGTAATGACTCAGAAGACGGAGAACGGGGTAATAAAAGAAAACGTTGGGGCCCGGTATCGGAGCGAGGATCGGGGTCAGCGCGACGACGAACACGCTGATGAGGGAATCCGTCGCCAGCCAGAACCGATGTTTGAATCGCTGTTTCCGGAGAATGGACCGCAGCCTTGAACCCGCTTCGTCTTCGGTCAGCGATGGCGAATGATGCACCATCACTTCGGAGGAGAACGCCACGGCTTTCAATACGCGTTCGACCGGATCGATCTTGTCCTCGAGTTTGACGTAATACTCGTGAGCGGACTTCAGCATACGGCCAACCCAGCGGATGGGCCGGGACGGCCGGGCGATCAGCCAGTGGATCGCGCGGGTAATCCGGTCGTCGGAGCCCGCTTCACATTGCTCCACAACGTCGGACGGGCTGAACAGGATGCAGCGATCGCGGGAAGTACAAATGAGATAGAGGTCGAGCGGTTTGTGCATGCTACAGATTCAGTATAACGTCGGACCAGGCTCTGGTGCGGGCCTCAATGTCAGGAGCTTTCAGCAAATCGCCGATGACGGCCATCCCACAGGCTCCCGTTCGCAAAACATCCCCAGCGCGCTCCAGCGTGATTCCGCCGATGGCGACAACCGGCTTCTTCACCTTACGACAAATCTCAATCAAAGGTTCCAGACCGAGGACGGGATCCGGATTCTGTTTCGACGAGGTCGGATAGATGGGGCCTACGGCCACGTAATCGACCGGCATGGAATCCGCGGCCAACGCCTGGGCCAGGCTGTGAGTGGAAAGCCCGACGATCGAGTCCGGACCGAGAATTTCCCGCGCAGGCCCGGGCGGCAGATCATCCTGCCCGAGATGCACACCGGCTGCCCCCGCCAGGCGCGCAATGTCGGCGCGATCGTTCACGATCACCCTGGCGTCCGGAGGCGCAAACCGCAGGACGGCCTCGACCTGCGCGAGCAGTTCCCGGGCTCCGCCGTTCTTGTTGCGGATTTGAACCAGACGCGCTCCGCCCGCAAAAAGAGAACGCGAGATTTCAACCGGATTTCCGAAAGACGCGTCCGCGATGGCATAGAGTCGCGGAAGGGAGATCATGCCATCTCAACGGCGTGGACGGGCGGGGCGTTCATGTTCTCGAGGAATCGGGTGTAGATGTTTCCGGCCTGGAACTCCGGATGACTGATGATCCGCCGCTGCAACGGAATGGACGTGCGCACGCCTTCCACCACGAACATGTCGAGAGCGCGCTCCATACGACGGATGGCCTCGATGCGCGTCGGTGAATGAACGACCAGCTTGGCGATGAGGGAATCGTAGAAGGGTGGAATCACATACTCGGCATACGCTGCCGTGTCGACACGCACTCCGGGCCCGCCCGGCGCATGCCAGCTCGTGATCTTTCCGGGCGACGGCCTGTGCGTCACCGGATCCTCGGCGTTGATCCGGCACTCGAGCGCGTGGCCGACGATCCGGAGATCGTCCTGCCGATGCCGCAATCGCTCGCCGGAGGCAATGAGGATCTGTTCGCGTATCAGATCGATGCCGGTCACCAGCTCGGTCACGGGATGCTCGACCTGAATGCGCGTGTTCATTTCCATGAAGTAGAACTGGCTTTTCTCGTCGACCAGGAACTCCAGCGTCCCGACGCTCGAGTAGCCCGCCTCCTGCATGGCCCGGACCACACGCGTTCCAATCTGGTTGCGAAGCTCTTCGGTCATGATGACCGAAGGGGACTCTTCGATCAGCTTCTGATGACGGCGCTGAATCGAACACTCGCGCTCACCCAGGTGAACGACGTTGCCGTACTCGTCGGCCATCACCTGAAACTCGATGTGGCGCGCCCGCTCAATGTACTTTTCGATGTAACAATCCGGAACGCCGAAGGCGCCCGCCGCTTCGGCCTGAGCGGTTCGAAGCGCGTTGATGAGTTCGCTCTTTTCCTGCACGACCCGCATTCCCCGTCCGCCTCCGCCGGCGACGGCCTTGATGATGACCGGATATCCGATGGCATCGGCAGTCGTGACCGCTTCTTTTTCGTCGTGGACCGCATCCGAACTTCCCGGAAGAAGCGGCAATCCCACACGCCCCATCTCGCTCCGCGCCCGGGCCTTGTCGCCCATCATGCGGATGGCTTCCGAGGAGGGGCCGATAAATTTGATGCTGCTGGCTTCGCACACCTCCGCGAAGTAGGCGCTCTCGGAAAGAAATCCGTAGCCGGGGTGAATCGCATCGACGTTGGACACTTCGGCCGCAGCAATGACGCTTGGAATGTTCAGGTAACTGTCCGCACTTTTCGGAGGACCGATGCAGATGGCTTCGTCGGCAAAACGGACATGCAGGGCGTGGCGGTCGGCTTCGGAGAATACGGCGACGGTGCGAATCCCGAGTTCCTTGCACGCGCAGATGATTCTGAGCGCGATCTCTCCCCGATTGGCGATCAGTATTTTCTTGAACATGATGTTACCGGGGTCTGACGGCGAACAGGTTCTCGCCATATTCCACGGGTTGACCGTTCTCGATCAGCACCGCCACGATCTCTCCGGCGACTTCCGATTCAATCTCGTTCATCAACTTCATCGCCTCGATGATGCAGACGATGGTCCCCTTCTCGACGACCTTTCCAACCGCAACGAACGGGTCCGAGTTCGGGCTCGGGGACTTGTAGAACGTCCCCACAATCGGCGACTTGATATAGAAGAGATCTTCGCCTTCATGCAGGATCTGCGCGGGCGTGGGCGGCACCGAAGCCACGCTCGCCGAACTGACCGGAAGGCCTGAAACCGCCGGCGGCAGGTGGCCGGCGCGCTTGATGCGCAGCCGGACGCCGGATTTTTCGATCTCGAGTTCCTCGATCGAATCCCTCGAGGTCACGTAATCAATGATGTCTTTCAGTTCCTTGAAGTTCATAGGAAACAATCGCGAAGTATAGCAGAAGTGTGGCAGCCCGACATGACTACGCCACGTTCAACGCATCGTTCGTTCGAGGTACCAGGCCGCTCGCTTCATTTCATAGCGTGCGCGGCCGATCTGATCCTGAGTATCCGAAACGAGAACCAGGTAGAAGTCCGAACCGAAACACCTGGCCACAACGATGGAGTGTTCAGATACCGAGATGTGTTCGGAAAGGTTGCCCGAGCCGGTGTCCTCCGAGGTGCTCCGGGCAATTCGCAGAAGCATCGCATGCTCGTGAATGAACCCGTCCAGATCGAACGCGGGATCCGCAGCGAAATGATCCAGAACGGTCCCATCGGGTCCGATCAGCACCAGCGCCTGCGTACCGGCGACGTTGCTTCGGACCTGTTGCATCACTTCCCGGAATCTGGTTTCCGGCATGATCATACCGCTGCGCATTACCGCTCTTGCCCCGGAGGTTTGGGGGCAGGAGGCGTTGCGAGGATGTTCAGGTTGTCCTGAGGCAGAATGCGCGGCGTGATGAAGAACAATAACTCGGCCGTGCTTTTGATCATCCCCTGGTTCTTGAAAAGGTGGCCGATCAGCGGAAGACTGCCGAGACCCGGAACCTGCCGGAGGTTCGACGAGTCGGTGTCCAGCAGAATGCCGCCGATCACCGCCGTCCCGCCATCGGGGATCAGCACCTGGGTTTGGGCCTTCTGCGTCGAAACGGACGGAATACCATTCACCGCGCGCGCGAAATCGGGCTGGCTGTTTTCGATCGCGACGGTCAGGAGAATGGTCCCGACGTCGGTGATCTGCGGCGTGACGTTCAACTGCAGCGCGAATTGAAGGAACTGCACGGACACGGTGTTGTTCTGGTTCGATTGAACGGGGATCTGTGTGCCTTGTTGAACCGTGGCCGCCTGATTGTTCTGGGTCACGACTTTCGGGCGTGAAATCACTTTCGCCGTGCCGCGCGCTTCTGCGGCCGTGATGATTTCGTCGAGGATCACGTCCGCCCCGAATCCCATCAGGAACGATATGCCGGAAGTTCCGGCAGCCGGCAGATTCACGTTCAAGGGAACGGACGCGCCGCCAACGGTCACGCCGGGCGAAGGACTCCGCGTAAACGGACTGCTTCCGGTGCTGCCGGGACCGGCGATCTTGTTGTTGCTCTTGTTGCCGAGGATGAAGCCGAGTTGTGTGCCCAGTTCCTTGGAGAACGACTTGTTTGCCGACAGGAGGCGAGCTTCGATTTCCACCTGTTGTGCGGGCACATCCAGGAACTGGACGAGTTGATCGATCTTGGAAAACTGCGTGGGCAGGTCGGTGACGATCAGCGCATTTCGTCTCGGCTCGGGAATGATCGATCCGCGGGCTCCGCTCAACATCTTCGTCACCATCGGGGTGACCGCGTCCACCTTCGTGTAGTTCAGAATATAGGTCTTCGTCATCAGGTCGGCAATCTGCTCACGGCTGTCCTGAAGGGTCTTGCGGGCGTTCTCCTCGGCCTGGAGCGTCTCGTTCCTGGCGATGCGCAGAACGTTGCCCTGAAGCTGACTTCCAAGGTTGTTGTACTTCAGCACCACGTCGAGCGCCTGATCCCACGGCACGCCGGTCAGCGTCATGGTTTGAGTTCCGGCCACGGATGAATCGACCACAACGTTCAGGCCGCTGATACTTCCGATGAGCCGGAAGAAATCCTTCAGATCCAGATCCTTTACATCGATATCGATGATCTCACCGTTGTAAGTCTGCGGCTTCTGGTTCTGAGCCAGGGAAGGCGGTATCTGCGGCGACGCCGGTGTGGCCGGAACCGGAGTGGCCGCAGGCGCCGCCGGCGCCTGGGGAGCCGGCGGCGGAGGCTGCGGCGCTGGAGTCGCGGGGACTTGCACAACGCTGGGGAGCGGTTTTGCCTCGGACTCCGGAACGCTGGGGGCCGGGACAAGATTCGGACCGGCAACCAGGGTCACGGCGGGCTCTTCACCGAAGAGCACGCGGACATTTCCATCCGCATCGTCGCTGATCTTGTATGGGACGTTCTCGGCGAGATCGAAGACGATTCGAGCCGCCTTGCGGTTCTTATCCGTGAAATAGGAGGTCCGGACACGGGCCACGCCGGCCATATCAATGGATTTCTCTTTGAAACCGACGTTGTTTTGAATTCCGTGAAAGTCAACCACGAGGCGATGCGGATGACTCAGCTCGAAGTACGTGTACTGAGCGCGTTCACTCGTGGCGATCCTTACCTCGAGAGAAGAACCGGCCGAATTGATCGATACATCTTTGACGGCGGCCGCTTCCCTGGAGGCAGCTCCATTGACGGCAAGCGTCAGGAGCAGCAGTAGAACGCCGACCGTCAGAAGCTTTCGGGAATCGAACACTCTCATGTGCGTTTTCTCCTAAGGCGTGGGACGAATTTTACGAACAACCTCCCGAGTCGTGCTCTTGCCGTCAAGACCGCGGCTTCGTACTTCGAACACGACGCCATCGCGTTGGATTTCTTTGATGACCGCGTCAAACAGGTTGTCGCCCTTGCTGGCAAAATAAGTCCTGCCGCTCGGCGCGGTGAGAACCACGCGGTTCATTTCAGGATCTTTCGACGAAACGATTCCGGCGATGGCGGCCTCCGACAACAACACCCCTTTGAGACCCGGCGGCCGGACGACCGGAATTTCCGGCTCGGGCTTCGGCGGCTTCGGAACCGGATTCAGGAACGGGTCCCGTCTCCCTTTGGTGTCGTACTTGTAGTTGGGCGGCACGGCCATGGCCGGAGGACCTTCATTCTCCGGTTTGGGCTGAGCCGGAGGGGCTTTGGCCTGGCCGAAGGCGTCCATTCCCAGCACCCCCACGATCAATCCAGCGATGAACAGCTTCTTAACCATCATTTTCACTTCGCCGGTTTCGCCGGCGGCGCCGAAGTTGCAATCGGCTCATCCTTATAAATAAAGGTCGTGGCGGTGAACGTCGAACCCACGCTCGCCGTGAAGGCCAGCTCGCCTTCGGTAGCGCGGCTGGAGACTTTCAGGGTCGTGACATTCACGATTCGGGGAAGCCTCCGGATTTTGTCGAAGAAGGAGGCGATCGTGTTGTACGTGCCGACAACTTCGAGGGTCCATGGCCACTCCGTGTAGACCTCGTGATCGATCGAAGGACGCAGCACGATCGTCATGATGCGCACTCCGGAACCGACGGCCTCGCTTTGGATCGACTTGATGATCTGATCGGTTTCTTTGTCCAGAGGTAGCACGAGCTTCAACTCATCCAGTTTCTTGCCGAGTTCGATTGTCTGCGCTTTGAACGCCTCGAACGTCTTCTTCTGCTGAAGGCTCTTCGCAATTTCCTGCTGGAGGGTCGTCAACTGGCCTTCCTTTTCGGTGATCTGGGCGCCCATTGGCGAGAAATAGAAGTACCAGGCCGCTCCCAGGCCAATGCCGCAAATTGCGGCGACGATGCCGATCTGGACATACCATTTTTGTCCGGTGAAGGCTTTGAGGTTCGGTGCCATCAGTTGCCTCCACTCGCCGGAGCCGCAGGCGCATCGGGCTTCGGAACCGGCGGCGCGAACTGCGCTCTCAGTGAAAAGGAGAAGTTGCCGGCCGAATCCGTGGCGTTGTTGATTTCGATACTGCGAAAGTAGCCGCTGCGCTCGAGGTTCTGATAGAAGTCGGCGATTGCGTTGAGCGAGCTGCCGGTGCCGTTCATGCTGAGCGTGGCGTTACTCTGATCGAGCGAGGACAGCCAGACATACTGCGTCTTTTCGATGGCTTCGCTGAGGACGTCCAAAGCCAGAACGGGGTTTTCCTGATTGCGCTTCAACCCCTCGATGACCTTGATGCGGGTCTCGAGGGCTTTTTTGCGACCCTCAAATACGGCGTTCTGCTTGATGACCGCTTCCAGGGCGGCCTTCTGCGCGGTCGCCGACGAAATCTTCGAATCCAGATCGGCGATCTTTGCCGTCAGGCTCGTGTACCACAGGTAGCCTCCGGCTGCCGAGGCGGCGACGATCAGAAGCAGCACGAAAGGCACGGCGCTGGTGGGCATCGAGAGCTTGGATCCCGCCTTGGGCGCCTTCTTTCTGCCGGCTCCGATCAGGTTTACTCTGATCATTTATCAAACCCCCTCAAGGCCAAACCGACGGCAACGGCAAGCGCCGGTCCGAGGGATGTTACTTTTGCGGCATCGACTTTCGGACCAATGCTGATCGACTTGAATGGGTCCAACACGTCGGTTGGATATCCAAAAATCTCCTGGATTTTTTCCGGAAGACCCGTGATTCGCGACGTTCCTCCGCTCACCAGGACGCGGGTGATCGTTTCGCTCGGGTAGGTCTCGCGGAAGAAATCGAAGGTCTTTTGAACCTCCATGATGAGCATGTCCGTGATCGATTCGAGCAGCGGGTGCACCATGTCGGCTTCGGGACCGCCGGTCTTGCCGAGCTTCAAATCCTCCGCTTCCTGAAAATTCAGCTGGAGTTCCTTCTGAAGAATGTCCGTGTACTGGTTGCCGCCGACCGAAACGTCGCGAATGAAAAGCGGCATTCCGCCTTTGGTGATGTTGATGTTCATCAACGACGCGCCGATGTTCAACAGGGCGATCGTCTCGTCCGGATTCGCCTTGTAATTGGCCTCGAATGTGTTTTGCAAGGCAAACGCATCGATGTCCACGATCTCCGGCGTGCGTCCGGCAAGACTGATGACGTTGGTGTGATTCTGGATCTTGTCCTTCTTGGCAACCACGAGCAGGACTTCCATGGAGGGCTCGTCACTCTGGGTCTGAGCGGGCCCGACGACCTGGTAGTCCATGTTCACTTCGGTGATTTCAAAGGGGATATACTGTTCGGCGTCGAATTGAATCGAGGCCTCGACCTCGTCCGCTGTCGATGCGGGAAGGACCACACGCTTCACAATGACCGAATGCCCGG
Organism: Acidobacteriota bacterium; assembly: GCA_023265365.1. Taxonomy (GTDB): domain Bacteria; phylum Acidobacteriota; class Terriglobia; order 20CM-2-55-15; family 20CM-2-55-15; genus JAHFTY01. Next base: position 6,711 of record JAHFTY010000022.1, on the reverse strand, counting down.
AAACGCCGGTCGCCACAAACTTCGGTTTGAACTTGCCGGCCGCCAGCGTCCGTTTGATCGAGTCCGCCACCGAGGGCGCATCCATGATGGCGCCGTCCACGACCGCATCCGGCCCCAGCGCTTCGGACGCAAATCCGGTTACCGTGTACCCCTTCTTCGACTTCGAGAGCTCAACCGCCTTGATCGAACTCGAACCGATGTCGAGTCCCACCAGCGGTTTGTTTTTGCTGAAAAGCCCCATAACTAATGTTGTTCCTGCCTTAATTTATGTCGTCGTCTTCACAAGACGCTTCGCCGGCCTCGCTACGGACACCCTTTCGCTCTTTTTCTCCATCCAGCGATCCAGTAAGTCCTTCTTGAAACGCCAGCGGTTCCCCAGCTTGAAACCCGGGAAATTGGGATCCTCATTCAAATACTTATAAAGAGTGTCTGGAGAGATTCCGAGATATTGGGATGCCTCGCGCAACGTCATCACTTCCTTCTGTCTTTCCATGTGGTTGTTCCCTTGTCTCTCCAAAAGTGGGGGGTATCTCCACCCCGGGACACCCGGCTTGTCATGCCCATTCCCTTGGTGATGTACCTGTTTGCCCTGGTGTGTTACCGGTGTCTTACCGGTTTCTTGGTATGGCAGACTAACAACGGGTCTGTGGAAAAGCAAGAACAAGTTGTACAAGAGGGACCTGAAATGTCCAAGCGATGAAGTATGGTTTTAGGAACTATCTCTGCCACCAATCACCGAAGGAGCCCCTTGAACTGATGCGATCCGTTCGAGGCCGGCCCAAACCGTAGATCAAAGACCCGATTCCGAGCATCAGGAGCGTGAGGCCGATCGTCTTGGTGACGGCCAGCGTCTTGTTGGGATCATCCGCGGCCGGAATCGCCGCGAGCACGATCGAAATCGTGGTGGTCAGGAACCCCAGCGCCCCCCAGAGCTTCGATGCCGGACGCGGATCGAGTTTCGGGAGAGCGGCGAACATCAACAAATAAGGTATGAAGTAAGCAATCACGCTCATGCTGACCAGGACATCGTACGCGCCCTTGACCGTTGTTCCCGCCTGACCAAGCAGCACGAAAACAAACGCGATCGCGGCCTGAATCAGAAGCGAAACGTACGGAGTTCCCCACTTCGGATGCAGTCTTCCAAACACTTCCGGCAAATAGCGGTCGACTCCCGCAATGAACGGCAACCGGCCCGCCGCGGCGAACCAGGCCGCAACTCCGCCCAGAGCGCTCAAAGAAACCATGGCCGCAATGAAAGGCACCAGGCTCTTCATGCCAACGCGGGTGGCGACCGCATCGATCGCCTGCGTGAAACCCTGCAGCCCGCTGACTTCGCTCTGGGGCACCGCGATCAGGACAGATGCGGTCGCGGCGATGTAAAACAGCGTCATGATCACGCCCGCCAGGATCACGCCCCGCGGGATATTGCGCCTTGCGTCGCGAATCTCATCACCCATGACCGACGCGCTCTCGACACCGCTGAAAGCGAATGCGATCGTCGACCAGAAAACGACGTCCTTCAGATGAGTTCCCGGAAGCATCGCCGGCAGGTCGATCGCCGTTGCCGACCCGAAACGCGACCACGCGACGGGAGCCATTCCGACCAGCAGCAGCGCGGGAATCCACGAACAGATCGCGCCCAGGTTGTGCAGCCATTTACTGATGTCCAGCCCGGCCACGTTCAATCCGGCCGCAATCGCCAGTCCGATCACCGAGAAGATAATGAAGTACGTGCTGCTCGTCGACAGACGCTGCCAGTCCGCGCCCCCGATGAACAAGGCGTTGCCGGCGGCGAAATAGAGAAGGCTCGGAAAGTACGGTAGGTTCGATCCCCAGTAATTCCATCCCGTGATGAACCCCGCAAACCCTCCAAACGCCTTCTTCGTCCAGACGTAAAGACCACCCTCCTGGGGATACAAGGCGGAAAGCCGGAGCGTGCAATAGGCGAGAGGCACGAAGAACGTGACGCAGGCGATCACCCAGATCAGAAGCGAACTCGGTCCCGCCGCGGCGGCCGTGGCGATCCAGCGGATGCTGAAGCTCGTCACGATATAAAACAACACCAGATCCCAGAAGCCCATTACCCGCCGAAGTTGTGTCATAGGGCGGCCTTTTTATCACACTTGACAATGATCGTTATAACGATTATTGTTTCTTTCGTGGCCGGTAAGATTCAAAAAGAGATCAAACAGACGAAGGCTCACCCGAGCCCGGGCGAAGAAGCCTATCTCAACATTCTGCGTACGGCGGACGTCCTCTCCAATGAAGTTGCCGCGGTCTTGAAGCCCGCGGGATTGACGCTGACGCAGTACAACGTCCTGAGAATCCTTCGGGGCGCTCACCCGGACTGGCTGACCTGCAGCCAGATTTCGGAGCGGCTGATCTCCAAGGACCCTGATGTCACAAGGCTCATCGACCGTTTGAAGAGCCGGGATCTGATCTCAAACCAGAGACATGAGACGGATCGACGGGTCGTCACGGTGAGAATCACGGAAAAGGGCCTTCGGATTCTCAAAGATCTGGATGAGCCCATTCTCAACCTGCACCGCCGCCAGTTGGGACGCATCGCAGCGGACGATCTTCAACGCCTGATTGCTCTTTTGGAATTGGTCCGCGACACAGGCTGAAAATTTTTTGAACTTATAATCGTTATAACGACTGTACGCATCACGACAGTCAGGAGGATTTCAATGAATCGATCGAGTATCACCATCCTGAGAGTTACGGTAGGTTTGACGTTTGTGGCCCATGGCATCCAGAAGCTGTTTCTCTTCGGCATTGAAGGAGTGGCGGGCGCCATGGGCCAGATGGGTCTGCCTTTCCCGTTCGCTTCGGCGGTGCTGGCAACAGGCGCAGAGTTTTTTGGCGGGCTCCTGCTGCTGGTCGGGCTTGGAACGCGGTTCGCTGCAGTGCCTGTCGCGTTCACGATGCTGGTCGCCATGCTCCAGGTGCACCTGAAGGGTGGCTACTTCCTTCCGTCGGGTATCGAATACACGCTGGTTTTGTTTGCCGCAAACATCATTTTGATCATGACCGGTTCGGGGGCGCTGGCTCTCGATAACGTCATCACCAGGAGGAAACATGATTCAGATCCGTCATCGCAACGAGCGGGGTCACGCGAACCACGGGTGGCTTGATACATACCACTCGTTTTCGTTCGACACCTATTTCGACCGGAAGTTCATGGGTTTTAGCGACCTGCGCGTCATCAACGAGGACCGCGTCGCGCCGGGGATGGGATTTCCGACGCATCCGCATCGGGACATGGAGATCATCACCTACATTCTCGATGGAGCGTTGCAGCACCAGGACAGCATGGGCACCGGCTCCATCATCCGTCCCGGCGATGTCCAGCGGATGAGCGCGGGTACCGGTGTGACGCACAGCGAGTTCAATGCATCGAAGACGGAGCCGGTGCATCTGCTCCAGATCTGGCTGTTGCCCGAACGTAAAGGCATCACGCCCGGCTACGAGCAGATTCACTTCGATCGTTCTCAACTCAGAAGTCGATTGAAACTCGTCGCCGCACGCGACCCGAAGGAGGGGGCGGTGAAGGTCCACCAGGATACCCATCTCTACGCGACGATTCTTGAGCCGGGCGAGACCGTGGTTCACCGGCTTGCCAGCGGCCGCCATGCCTGGATTCAGGTGGCGCGGGGGAAAATCACGTTGAATGGTCTCGAACTGGTCGCCGGCGACGGAGCCGCCGTCAGTGACGAAGCGTCCGTTGCGCTGGCCGGTGTCGAGAGCGCCGAAGCTCTTCTGTTCGACCTGTCGTGAGCCGCAGCATCCGCCGCCTACAACGATCGCGCCATCACGTGCATCAGGGCCTGGTTGAACGTCTGGGGGTCGTCCAGTTCGGAGCCTTCCGCAAGCAGTGCCGACCCATAAAGGACCTGGGCAAAATCGTCGAGAAGCGCATCGTCCGGATTGGACGCCAGGCGGTCGCGCATCCTGGCGACAAGTTCGTGATCGGGATTCACTTCCATGATGCGCTTCTGCTTTTCTTTGGGGCCGGCCTGCATCTGGGCGAGCATCTTTTCCAGTTGCGGGCTCGCCTCGTTCTCCGCAACCACCAGACAAACCGGAGATGACTTCAGGCGGCCCGAAAGCCGAACCTGTTTCACGCGATCCTGAAGCCTGGCCTGAAGCGAATCGAGCAGCTTGGAAAACTGCTGGACCTTTTCGCGAAGATCCGTATCGTCGCCGAGGTCTGCCGTTCCCTTCACGACGGACTTCAGTTTCTTCTCCTGGAACTCCGGCACCCACTGAACCATGATTTCGTCGACCGGATCGGTGAGATACAGCACCTCGTATCCCTTTTCCTTGAATGCTTCCAGATGAGGCGAATTCTCGACGGCGCGGCGCGATGGTCCGGTGATGTAGTAGATGGCGTTCTGCCCTTCTTTCATCCGCGCCAGGTAATCCTTCAGGGTGGTCGGTTTCACCGGGTCCGCCGACGATTCGAACAGGGTCAGCGAGAGGATCCTGTCCTTATTATCGAAGTCGAAGCTTGCCCCTTCCTTCAGAACGCGGCCGAAGTTCTTCCACAGTTGTTCATACTGTTCGGCCTCGTTTTTCTGCATCTCCTCGAGGGAATCGAGGACCTTTTTGGTGATCCATTTCCGGATCTGCGCGATGTGCCGGTCTTCCTGCAGGCGCTGCCGGGAAACGTTGAGCGGCAGGTCGGAGGAATCGACGACGCCGCGAACGAATCGCAGGTAGGCGGGAAGCAGTTCTTCGCAGTGTTCCATGATGAGGACGCGGCGCACGTACAGGTGCAGGCCGAACTTCGCCGTCTGATAGAACAGGTCGAAGGGCGCCTGTGAGGGAACAAAGAGGAGAGCCTGGTATTCGGTCCGGCCTTCGGCGCGGAAGGACCAGGTCGTCATGGGCTCGTTCCAGTCGTGGGAGATGTGTTTGTAGAACTCCTTGTACTCGTCTTCGGTGACTTCCGAGCGGGGCCGGGTCCAGATCGGCTTCATCGAATTCAGCGGCTTGTCGTCCTGCTTTCCGCCGGTTTCCTTGTAATACACCGGGTAGGCGACGAAGTCGGAGTACTGGCGGACGATCTTCGATATAACGAACTTGTCGGTGAAGTTCTCGACATCGTCACCCTCATCGAAGGTCTTCAGGTGAAGCGTGATCGACGTGCCGCGTGTGAGCTTCCGCGCGTCGCCGATGGTGTAGGTCCCGTCGCCGGCGGACTCCCACTGCGTGGCTTTGTCGTCACCGGCCCGCCGGGTGAGCAGGCTCACGCGATCGGCGGCCATGAAGGCCGAATAGAAACCGACGCCGAACTGACCGATCAGGGAGTTCAGGACGTCCGGCGACTTCTTTTCTTTCAGGCTTTGCAGCAGTTCTCGTGTGCCCGACTTGGCAATGGTGCCGATGTTCGAAATGACCTCCTCACGGCTCATGCCGATACCATTGTCATGAACCGTGATGGTCCTGGCTTTCGGATCGCTCTCGACAATGATCTCGAGGCGGTCGTCCTTGTCGATCAGGTCCGGATTGCTGAGGGCTTCGAATCGCAGTCGATCCAGCGCGTCGGACGCGTTGGAGATCAGCTCCCGGAGAAAGATCTCCTTGTTCGTGTACAGCGAGTGGATCATCAGGTCCAGGACCTGACGGGCTTCAGCCTGGAATTGAAATGTTTCGGTGTTGGTGCTCATGGACGCTCTCTCCTGTGGCGAATGGTGTTGCTGCGCCAGCAGGAGATTTTACGCCACGACGTCTTTCTATGGAAACAGGGGTCCTTGCGGGGCCGAATTGAGGATGGTGCGCATAATCGGAGTCAACTTAGTTGCTTTCATGATGTCAACATGCTTTACGGCGATTCGTCATCTGCCATCGTTCGAAGTCAGCGCCCAGGATGAAGAATTTTCGACCGATCTGCACGATTCGAATGCGTTCTTCTTCAATGATTCTGCGGAAATGCCTCACGGAAAACCCAGCCAGTTCCGCAGCGTTGGGAATATCCAGAAACATCCTTTTCGGGGCACCTGCGTCGGTGGACTTCATATTTCCTCCTTTACAACGAAGGAAATGCAAGTGGGGTGCCAAGGGGCCTCCACTTCGTTAGAGGCCGCAGGCGCCGCCACCACCACCCCAACATCTGTCCTCCTCAACGAGGAGGGTGGCGCGAAGCGCCGGGTGGTGATGCTGATTCATTCACACCTTTTTCAGGCGGACCTTTTACGATTCAGACAGGAACGGGTAGCGGTAATCCGTCGGCGGAACGTAGGTTTCCTTGATCGTCCGCGCGGAGACCCAGCGAATCAGATTCAACATCGAACCCGCCTTGTCGTTCGTACCGCTTGCCCGGGCGCCTCCAAACGGCTGCTGGCCGACGACGGCGCCCGTCGGCTTGTCGTTGACATAGAAATTGCCTGCCGCGTATTTCAGTTTTTGATGAGCTTCCACAACAGCGCGGCGATCGGTTGCGAAAACCGCGCCGGTCAGCGCGTATGGCGACGTTTGATCGACAAGTTCCAGCGTCTTTGACCACTCCGCTTCCGGATAAACATACAACGTCACTACCGGTCCAAACAGTTCCTCGCACATCGTCCGGTAATCCGGACGCTTCGCCTGGATGAGCGTGGGACGTATGAAATAACCCACCGAATCGTCGTACTCGCCGCCGGCAATGATCTGCGCATCGCCGGATTTCTTCGCCTCGTCGATGTAGCCGCTCAGTTTTCTGAATGA
>JAHFTY010000161.1 GCA_023265365.1 Acidobacteriota bacterium | reverse complement strand
GTGATGTTGATCGCGGTGATCTGTCCGGCGTTCGCGGGAACGGCGCCCAGCGTGGCTGTCGCTGTCGGGGTTGCGACCGCTGTCCCAATGCCCGCGACGATCGAAACCGTCGGAGCAGAGGAATAACCGCTGCCGCCGCTGTCCAGAACGATGGACGCAACGCGGTATCCCGCGGTGGCATTGGCGGTGACCGTGCACGATCCCGGCAAGGCCGGTACGCCGCCGCTGACGGTTGTCGGATCGGCGGTGTAGCCCGTTCCGGGATTCGCGATAGGCGACGGGTTTCCGCTGATGGCGCCGCCGCTTGTGAAAACCGCCGACCCGCTGAATCCGGCGGCTCCGGCGACACCGCCGAGAGCGATGCCGGTGACGGTGTTCCCTTTAGGCGGATTGGTGGTGCAGTGAGCCGTGGGGCTCCATTGCGAGACACAGGACTTCGTGGCCGAGAGTACCGTGTGTGCGGTTGCGCCGGACCCTCCGCCTCCACTGATCGTCACGACGGGAGCGGAATCGTAACACCGGGTATTGGACGCATCCGCCAGAGTCAGAGACGCGACCGGTGCGCCGCCGACCCCTCCGGCGATGACGGCGGTCGCGGCGGCGCCGCTGCCGGACCCGCCGGCTCCGTTGATGGTGACTGTCGGCGCCGAGGCGTATCCGCTGCCGGGATCCGTGATCGTAATGGTCGAGACCTGTCCCGTGCTGGTCGCCGAGAAGTTCGCCGTTGCCGTCGCCTGCGTGCCGCCGGCGGGCGGAGCGGCGATGGTGACCGTCGGGGCGGCGGTGTAGCCGCTGCCGGCGGTGTCCAGGGTCAGGGTTGCAATCGATCCGTTCGGCTGGCAGTTCGCGCCGTAGCCGGCGGGCATCACCACCTGGTTGTCGCCATCCCAGCAGACTTGTGTGGACGTTCCCGCGGCTCCGTTGACCGGAACGGGCGTCGTGTTGTTGCCCTTAAGCGTAATCCGGATCCACTTCACATCGGTCGGCACCGTGAGGTTCCATGGGGCATTGATGTCATCGCTGTCGTCGATGGGCGTGTACCAGGCGTTGCCGGCTGGCAGCGTGGTGCAGGGGACTCCGAACGTGCCGGTCAGCCCGAGAATGTTTTCCTGGCAGAGTTCCGTATCCATGTACCGGTTGTCCACGTCCCATGGCGCGACGGTCTCTTCATTCTTCGGATTGATGATGTAAATCACGTTGGCTGCCGTCAGGCTGGGCAGTCCGTCCGGCGGCGTAATGCTGCCGGTTGTGGGTTGAATGCGATCGCGTCCCTCCTGGAGTCCTCCCATCGCTGCGTATAGCGCTGCCTGCGCATCCTTGTAGTTGGCGTTGATCGATGTTTCCGTGTTCGTGGAATACATCATTCCCAGGCCAATGACGGACAGAAGCAATAACGCGAACAGAACCGCAAACAGCGCGATTCCACGCTGGTCTCGGAGACTCGGATGAACTTTCATACGTGTTTAGGCTCCTCAACGGCAACTCATGGCCTCGCCATTGGCCGCCTGTGAACAGTTGTTCAGCTTGACCGTGATCGCGAGCGTCGAGAGCGGCCGGATTCGGGTATCCGGATCGAAGTAGGTCGATTGGACGGTCAGGACTGCCTGAATGGTGTCGATGGCGGCAATGGTGTGGTCGTCGTCGATGAAATTGATTGGCAGGGTGAGCGGCGTCCCGGTTGCGCCGTGTTCGAATGCGGAGAAGATCGAGGTGTTCTGAACGCCCTGCACTTCGGTCTGATAAACGGGATCAGTCTGGCCGGTATACGGATTGCCGGCCACTTTCGGAAGCTGGCTGCGCTTCAGGCAGGGGCAGTTTCCGCCGGTGCCGGTGTCCAGCCAGTAGTGAACGACGGAAACCGTGCCGTTGCCTTCCACGTCGGCTTCGAACCAGAGTTCGCCATCGGCGACCATGACCAGTCCGGCTGCCGCATGAGTGTCGTTTTCGGTTGGAGTCGCCGTCAGCAACGATTGCGCGACGTTTCTCGGACTCGGGTATCCCGCCGCGCGCAGGTCTCGCGACATCTGGTCCATGAACTCGCGGGCTTCCTGGAACATATCGAGCTTTGCCTGTTCGGTGGACGATCGTTTCGTCGCGGTGTTGATCAACTGGAAGATCGCGCCCATCACGATCATGAGCACGAGAAGCACGATCATCAACTCGACAAGGGAGAAACCTCTGCCCCGGTTTTTCATGACGTCCTCAACTGCCCAGCATCACGCGCAGGGTCACGGGAAGGGCGAAGAACATGTTCCCGAAACCGCGGTTCAACATCTGCGCGCTGACGGTCAGCAGGTACGTGTTGGTGGGCGTCGGCGTGCCGGCTCCAAGCAACTCCACCCGCCATCGGACATCGTAGGTGGCCTGCTCGATGCCGGCCTCCGTGCAGGGCGATTTCACCACGTACTCCAGGTGGTAACCGTCCGGCGCACTGGAGGCGAAACTGATGGCTGTGCCCGCGCCGTTGAGCGGCGCGCCTCCGGCCTGCGTGTTAATGGAGAATGTGTTGCCGGCGCAGTCGGTCAGGTTGGCTGTGCCGCTGCCCACTGCGGTTGCGGCGATCTGTTCGACGATCGACTGCGCGAGCATGGTGGTCGTGCTGTCGAATTTGTTCCGGGTGTCGGTCGCGATGGACGATGTGATCATGCCGATCACACCGAGCGAACAGATGGCCAGCACCGACGATGCGAGCAGGACTTCGACCAGAGAAATGCCGGAGTCCGGAGCGAGTCCGCGAAAACGTTTCAGCATTATTCCGCCCACGTTGTGCCGTTCCAGAACCACTTCTTGATTCGTCCTGCCGGCGAAATCGATACAGCGGCCCATCCGTTATTGGCCGTACGTCGAGTGTCTTTGAAGTAATAAATGAAACCCTGGTTGGTGCACGTCCCGCCCGAATACATGCACGGGAGCCCCCTCGTATTGAAGGAAACATCTCCGGTTTGAGCGGTGTAACCCAACGTCGTGACCGTTATTCCCGCCGGCGCGCCTGTGCCGCTCGGCGAGGTGTAACGCACGATCGGCGCTTCAAGTTCGACCTGCGTGTCCGTGCGCGTCGCCTCGCTTGTATCGGTTGCGAGTTTGACATAGGCCATGATGCCGTTCGACGCCGTGCTGAAATGCGTGGTCATGGTCCGGTTGTTCTTCACCGCCATCATTCGGCAATTCTGGAAAATGCCCGACAGGGTGCTGATGTTGCCGTGCAGCCGGGCGGTGGCAATGACCGTCAGCATGTTCGGAAGCGCGATGGTGGTAATGACCAGGCCGATGAGGACGACAATCAGCAGTTCCGGCATCGAAAAACCGGACTGCCTGCGGTGCTCAGTCAATCGCTGATTGGACATGACCGTTATTCCCGGGAAAGTCGGCATTATACCGTCAGTAGTCATCGGAAGCTGAATCTAGAAGAAGGTCCTGCCGGTGTAAACAACAAAAAGGCAGCGTCTATTGGGAAAGAGTTCGGATGCCGAGAACCTTCAATGGCTTGAGGCTCGGAGGCGGAATAAAGGGAACCCTGGACATCAGTTTGTCGGCCCAGCAATGGTCATATTGAATACCGTTGCCGCCCCCTCCGCTCCAGCTGATCGTGGGAGAGCCCAGACTGCTCAATAGGTTTTTCGTCGCAAATCCATCCCAGATTCTGGCCACCGTCAATGCGCCGGTAATCTGTCCGCTGCCGCCTCCGCTGAAACTGGCAACGCCGTCGCCGATGACCAGCACGATTCCGTGCCAGCTGAAGCCTCCGCTCACCGAAAGCGTCCCGGTGACAACCAGAACGCCATATCCGTCGACGCTTCCGCCGAGGTTCAGGTCGCCGTCCACGAAATCGACCACAGGGTTGGCCGCGGTGCCGTACGCAATGCTGCCCGGATTGCTGCCATAGGCATTGGCGCCCGGCGCGGCGAGAGCGGCATCGATCAGCGCCTTGAGACCGGTAGGCGAACTCATGGTGTCGCCAAGACCGCCGTACGTATTCGTCACCGACGGCGTGCCGCCCGAACCGGTGTAATTACCGGTCCTGCCGGACGGAATGGCGGAGGTGATCGTATTCACCGAGTTTGTGGGAGGGTTGGCGTTCGGATCGTCGAAGCCCCCCATCGCCGCGAGGTCCGGCACAGGCGTTTCGCTGCAACTGTTCGCGTCGTGGCCGCTGACGGCGAATCCGGAGGAGTCGGGCAATGAACCGATATTGGGATTCGGGCCCGCCAGCGCCATTCCCGAAACGAAATTGACGCCGGTCACCGGCCCGGCCACTTCCATTTGAGACATCGCGCGGGCCCCTGAAGACGTTTGCGCAAGCGTGGTGATGACGTAGACCTTTCCGTAGGTCGGTCCGGTCGCGAGCGTTGCGGACGCGGCGCTTCCGGATCCGCCTCCGCCGCCGATGGCGATCGCCGGTGGAGAGGTATAGCCCGAACCGGCATTGCTCAGAGTGATTCCCGTGACCGAATACGTTGATCCCAGGTTTGCCGTTGCGACCGCGCCTCCGGTTCCGGCTCCGAAAACGACCGTCGGGGCGGTGACATAACCCGTTCCCGGTGACGTGATGATGACGTCCGTGACCTGGCCCGGCGTGCCTGTGGCTGTTCCCAGCGTGGCGGTTGCCGTGGGCGCTGCCGCAGCGCTGCCGGCGCCGGTGGCGGCGGTGACGGCCGGCGTCGACGTATAACCGCTGCCTCCGTTGGTCAACGAAACGGACTGCACGACAAAGCCAACCGAAGCATTCGGTGTGACGGTACAGCCGTTGGCCGTCAGCGTGTCATTGCTGGCAGTCGTGGGTGCGCTGGCGTATCCGCTTCCGGGTTGTTGGATCGTGAAACTCCCAATGTGTCCTCCATTGTCGAAGACGAGGGTGCCGGTAAACCCCGACCCGGGGCCTCCAAGACTGACAGCGGCGACGGTTGTGTTCTTGAGACCACTGCAATGCGCCGCCGGATTCCAGGACGCGATGCACGACCGGGTTCCGGCAAGCGTGGCGGAGCCTGTCGCTCCCGAACCGCCGCCGCCCGTGATCGCGACGGTGGGAGCGACGGCGTAACACTGCGTTCCGGCGGCCGTGAGGCTCAGGAATGCCACGCCGGCACCCGGGGCAGACCACACGGCCGTGCCGGCCGCGCCCGAGCCGCCGCCGCCGGCGAACGAAACGGCCGGCACGCTCGTGTAGTAACCGCCGTCGCCGATCGTTACGGAGGCGACCTGGCCGGTCGAGATTGGAGTGATTTCCGCGATGCCGGAAGCTTGCGTTCCGCCGGCCGGGGGCGCCGCAATCGTGACTGCGGGAACGGACGTGTAACCGGTTCCGCCGTTCGTTACCGTCACGCTCGCGATCGAGCCATTCGGCCCGCAGCCCGTTCCATATCCTGCCGGCAAAACGACCTGATGCGCGCCATCCCAGCAGACCTGCCGCCCGTCGGAAGTATTTCCATTCACGGGAACCGGCGACGTGTTATTCGCTTTGAGCGTGATTCTCGTCCACTTGTAATTCAGGTACGGCGCGTAGGCATTCCACGGGGCGGAGGCCGGACTGCTGTCGTCCACAACCGAATACCACCCGGCTCCCGAGGGCAATTCCGTGCATGGAACGCCGGCGGTCCCGCTCAATCCCAGGACGTGTTCCTGGCACAGTTGAGTGTCCTTATAGGTATTGTTGATGTCCCACGGAGCCACCGTCTCTCCCGCCCGCGGATTGACGATGTAGATGACGTTCGCCGCACTGAGCGACGGCAGCGCGACAGGCGGGACAATGCTGAGGTTTGCCGGTTGAATCCGGTCCCGCGCCTCCTGAAGTCCGGAGGAGACGGCATACAGTACCGACTGCTTATCCCGGTAGTTGCCACTGATGCTGGTTTCCATGTTCGTTGCGGACATCATGCCCAGCCCGATCACCGAAAGAACCACCAGCGCAAAAAGGGTCAGCAGCAGCGCCATGCCGCGTTCGCGTGTGCGGAAAGGCCGTTGTCTCATTGGCAACTCATCGAGAGGCCCGTCGCCGCCGGCGAGCAGTTGTTGAGTTTGACGGTCGACACCAAAGTCGTGAAAGGCCGCTGACCGGTCCGGGAATCCGGCGTGGCGCTTTGCAGAGTCAAAACGACTTTGATCGTGTCGACTGCGGCAATGTCCGCGCCGTTGGCCGTGAAATCGACCGGCAAGGTGATGGGCGTGCCAGTCGAGCCCCAGGTGAATGCGGAGAAGACGTCCGTGTTCTGAACGTTCTGCACTTCCATCTGATAGACAGGCTCCGTTTGACCGCTGACCGGGTCGCCTTCGATCTTGATTTGCTGGCTTCGTTTCAGGCACGGGCAGTTGTCGGTGGTGCCGGTGTCGAGGTGATAATGGATGACTGAAACGGTTCCGGATCCATCCACGTCACCTTCGAGCCAGAGATCTCCCGAGCCGATCTTCACGACACCGGCAGCCACCCGCGCGTCGTTGGAAATCGGCGTTGCGGTAATGACTCCGCTTGACGCGAAGTTTCTCGGGCTCGGATAGCCGGCCTGACGCAGATCCAGAGACATCTGGTCCATGAATTCCCGGCCTTCCTGGATAAGGTCTGTCTTGCTTTGTTCCGCCGAGGATCGTTGGATCACCATCACGATCAGGTGAAAGATCACGCCGAGCGTGATGAACAGAAGAATGACGACGAACATCAGTTCGAACAGTGACGATCCGCGTTGTGACTTCCTGATCATGAGTTCTAGTTTCCTGCCAGCACACGCAACGTGACGGCCGGCGAAAACATGGTTCCTTCCGATCCACGGTTCTTGATTCGCGCCGCAACCGTGATCATGTATGTGTTGGTCGGTGTGGTTGGCGCGCCGACAAGGTCGACGTGCCATCGAACGTCGTAAACGCTTTGCTGGCCGCCCTCGGGCCGGCATGGCGATTTCACGACGAAGTTCATGTGGTAGTTGTCCGGGACGCTGGTCTCGCTGAAATCGATTCCCGTTGAAGTCAGAGCGGCGCCGCCCGGCGCCGTGTCGATGTTCCAGGTCGTGTCCGCGCAGTCGGTCAGCGAGGACGAACCCGTACCGATCAGGGTCGAGTGCACCTGCTCGATGATCGACTCGGCGAGCATCGTCTGCGTGCTATCAACTTTGTTGCGGTTGTTACTCGCAATTGCGGTCGAAACCAGGCCGATCACGCCCAGCGCACACACCATCAGGATGACGCTGGCGAGCAGCACTTCGACGATCGATATCCCGGCCTGACTGTTGGTTTCTCTTCTGTTTCCCATGGCTTCCATGCCTGTTTGAAGGATGAAGCCCTGCAAGTGCAATAGAAGTACCTTACGGAATATCGTCCGCATTCATGGACTTCCCTGGGAGCTGCGGGCGAGGAACGAAACAAATTGTTACCGGGTTGGTAATCAGCATCCCAACTTATTGATGCAATGGCGAAATAGCGCAGGATCGTGGGAGTCAACGTCTTTTGGAATGCGAACTGCCAATGACGTCAGCCGGAGTCAGAAGCGGTGAATACTGAAATAAGTAATGATCGCCGGCGGAACTCCTATATTATTCCCGCTGCGCATTTGGTTACGAACCACTGCGAGCCAGTCTTGGTGAACGAAAGGTCTTTCTGGAGGGACAATGAAAAGAAAGGGTAGGCGGAACGAATCCGGATTTTCACTGCTTGAGCTTTTGATCGTGGTCGCGATCATCCTGATTATTGCAACGATCGCCATTCCGAGTTTGCTGCGATCTCGTCAGGCCGCAAATGAATCCGCGGCGGTTGCTTCGGTTCGAACGATTACGACGGCGGAAGTGACTTATCTTTCGTCTTCCGGCGGCAATTATGGCGACATTACTCAGCTCGTCAGCGCCGGTTTGCTGGATTCCGGTTTCAACGGAACCAAAGGGGGATACAACTACTCCGTCACGTCGAGCGGCACGGACTACACCATTTTTGCATCCCCCGCTTCGACCAATAACGGCCGATTCGGCTACTACAGCACTCCGGACGGCGTGGTCCGATATTCCACCGTCACCACACTCGCTCCGGCAAGTCAGTCCGGTAACCCGGTTCAGTAGACCGGTCCAATTCTCGGCGCGCGCCCTCCCTGACGCGCGCCGAAGAATTTCCGTCCTTTCGAGCCTGAGCCGCTGGCCTCCTCACCGTCCTCGCTTATAATCTTTAGGCTATGAGCATTAATGAGAACCACGAGGCGGAGGTGGGCGAACAGTCCTCCGATACTCAACCTTCAGAATTACAGACGCTTCGAGAAGAGCGGGACAGTCTTTACGACAGGCTTCTGCGCAAACAGGCAGAGTTTGAAAATTACAAGAAGCGAGTCGAGCGTGAACGCTCGGAATTCGTCCAGTTGGCGTCGGCGGAGCTGATGAAGGAACTGCTGAATGCGCTGGATTCCTTCGATCTTGCTATCCGCAACGCAAAGACCGATGAAACGACGTTGAAAGGTTTTGAACTCATCTACAAACAGTTATTGGATACCATGTCGCGATTCGGGTTGAAGGCGATCGATGCGAAAGGCCAGCCGTTCGATCCGAATTTCCATCAGGCCGTATCGACCACGGAAACAATCGACGCTCCTGAAAACACAGTTTTGGAAGAAATGCGTAAGGGCTACCTGCTGAATGGGCGTTTGTTGCGGCCCGCCATGGTCAGTGTAGCGGCTAAGGATCATCATTGAACGGAAAGCGGGACTACTACGAGGTTCTCGGTGTCGTGCGAACGGCATCGGAACAGGAAATCAAGAGCGCCTACCGCAAGCTGGCGCTTCAGTACCATCCGGACCGGAATCCAAACAACCATGAAGCCGAGGAGCGATTCAAAGAAGCGGCGGAGGCCTACTCTGTCCTGAGCGATGCGCAGAAGCGCGCCCAGTACGACCGGTTCGGGCACGCCGGTCTCGGCTCCGCGGCCGGTGCAGGCGGCTTCGATCCGAATGCCTTCGCGGATTTCAGCGACATTCTCGGCGACATCTTTGGTTTTGGCGACTTGTTCGGTGGGGGCGGACGTCGCGGTCAGGGTGGCAACCGGGCCCAGCGCGGGTCCGACCTTCGATACGATCTGGAGATCAGCTTCGAGGAGGCGGCGTTCGGCGCCGCCACGAAGATCAAGGTTCCGCGGCGCCAGACCTGCGCCGATTGCGGCGGAAACGGTGCGAAGAAGGGTTCCGGCCCGTCAAACTGTCCCACCTGTAACGGCCATGGCCAGGTCCGATTCCAACAGGGTTTTTTCAGCATCGCCCGTACGTGCAGTCATTGCCGGGGTTCGGGAAAAGTCATCAAGGAACCCTGCCAGTCGTGCCGCGGCCAGGGAAGCATCGAAAAGGAAAAAACTCTCGAACTCAAAATCCCGGCAGGTGTCGATCACGAAACCAAGCTCCGGATTACGGGAGAAGGCGATGCCGGGCCCAACAACGGGCCTTCGGGCGACCTCTACGTTGTTCTGCACGTTCATGAACACGAGTTCTTCGAACGCCGCGAACATGACCTGTTCTGTCAGATTCCCATTTCCTTCCCGCAGGCCGCGCTTGGCGCTGAATTGACCGTTCCCACGCTTGAAAAGGAAGACGAGAAACTCGAGATACCCGCCGGCACACAAACGGGCGCCACCTTCCGGATCAAAGGCCGCGGAATATCCAAGCGGGGTGGGGCCGCCAGGGGAGACCTTTACGTCACGGTGAACGTGCTCGTCCCGGCCAGGCTCTCGAAGGAACAAAAGGAATTGCTGACGAAGTTTGCCACGACCGTCGACACGGAAAACAAGCCTCAAAAAAAGATTCTCGAAAGGGTTCGAGAGATATTCTCGTAGCACATGTGGACTCAGATCACGCTCGAGGTGCCTGATGATCTGAAGGACGCCGTGGTCGGAGAGTTATCGGATGACGGCGTCGCAGGAGTCTGGGACGACGCCACCCGCCTGGTTCTTTATTTCGCTCCCAACGCCGATCTCCAAAACGTCGAGCGCCGCCTTCGCGACATTTTCGAGCGTGCGCATGTGGCCCTTCCCCAGATTTCCCGCTGCGTGGTCGAAGATTGCGACTGGACCGAAGAATGGAAGAAGTCCTACACGAGTTTTGCGATCGGCAATGACTTCTTCGTCATTCCCAGCTGGGTGGATTCGCCGGTTCCCGTGGGTCGCCTTCCCATCCGCATCGATCCCGGCCAGGCTTTCGGAACGGGCACCCACGAGACGACCCAGCTCACGATGGAATTGCTGGAAAGGTGGGTCGAGCCGCATCACCTTGTTCTGGATGTCGGGACCGGATCGGGAATACTGGCGTTGGCGTCCAGGCTGCTGGGCGCCCGACAGGTTGTGGCCTGCGACATCGATCCGATTGCCGTTCAGGTGGCGACCGCAAATATCGCGCGGAACAATGAACCGGAAGTGTGGACGTTCTGCGGTTCCGTCGACGCGATCGCCGGCGGAACCATTCATCTGCTTCTCGGGAACCTGACGGCGGACGTCATTCTCGCGCTGTTCGAAGAGTTCAATCGCATTCTGGCCCGGTCGGGGCTGGCCATTTTTTCCGGAATATTGAACGAACAGCGAGAAGACGTTTTCGATACCTGCCGCAAATTCCGGTTTGCGATCCATGAGGAAATGGCTCGGGGTGAATGGCTGGCCTTCGTCGTCCAGAAACATGGCGCTTAAGTCCGTATATCAACCTCACCCTTCCTTACATGGCGGCATCATCCATATTTCAGACGAAGAACACCGGCATCTCGTGGTTGCGCGCGCGGAACCGGGGGAATGGATCGAGGTCTTCGACGGGCAGGGCCATGTCTGGAAGGCTTCCGTTGTCGAAGTCGGCAAACGGCAGACTTCCGCCCGCATCGAGACGGAGGACGTGGTTCCACGGCCCTCACTGGAATTGATTCTCGGGCAGGCGCTCATTCGAAATGCGGCATTCGAGCTGGCTTTGGAAAAGGCCGTCGAAGTCGGTGTGACGCGCGTCATCCCATTTGCGGCGGAGCGATCCAACGTTTCTGCGAATCAGAAACTCGACCGATGGCTCCGGATCGTTGTGGAAGCCGCCAAACAATCCAAACGCTTTCATCTGCCCACCCTTGATCGTCCAAAGACGTTCGACGAGGTCCTCAACGTGCCTGCCGCTTCCAGAATTCTGTTTGCGGAGCGCGAAGGCGCTTCGATAAAGTCGGCGCTGCTCGGATCGCCCGTACTCTTTCTGGTCGGTCCTGAAGGAGGCTGGACGGAAAACGAGATCAAATCCGCTCGTGACGCCGGTTTTAGAGAAGTGACCCTGGGTTCCGGAATTTTGCGATCGGAAACGGCCGCCATCGTGGGAGCTGCGCTGATTCGTCAT
>JAHFTY010000021.1:30956-31698 GCA_023265365.1 Acidobacteriota bacterium | reverse complement strand
GATCCTGGCGACCTCGCGCCCGTCATAGCGCGAACTGAAATGGGTCGCGAGCAACTGCCGGACCCCGGCTTCCTTTGCAACGCGGGCGGCGTCTTCCATCGTGGAGTGTTTGCGGTCTCGCGCCATTTCGATTTCTTCCGGTCCGAACGTGGTTTCGTGGATCAGCGCCGTGCAGTTCTGTGCGAGTTCGATGGAGCGTTCCGAGAATTGGGTGTCGAGGCAGTACGCCACGGATTTGCCGGGCCGCTTTGGACCCACGACCTGATCGGGTGTGATCACCCGTCCATCGTCGAGCGTGACGGTGTCTCCGTGCTGGAGTTTTCCGTAAAGCGGCCCACGGGGGATTCCCAGCGCCACCGCCTTCTCCAGGTCGAACACGCCCGGCCGTTCCTTTTCCTGAAAACGCCAGCCCAGGCAGAAGATGGAGTGATCGAGGGGCAACGCGTCCACGAAGAATTCGGCCTCGTCGAGCACGCGTCCGCGAAACCCGCGTGGGAACTCTTTGGCGTTCAGGCCGAATTTGAAATTCAGGTCGCCCGTTCGAAAAGCGGCGTTGAGAAATGTGCGAAGGCCTTCAGGTCCGAACACATTCAATGGTTCTTCCCGGCCGTCGAGATGCAGCGTGCTGATCAGTCCGGCAATTCCGTAAAGGTGATCGCCGTGAAGGTGTCCGATGAAAATACTGTGAATCCGGCTGCGCCTCACGCTCGATCGCATGATTTGCAACTGGGTGCCTTCGCCG
>JAHFTY010000021.1:0-30946 GCA_023265365.1 Acidobacteriota bacterium | reverse complement strand
TTTTTTTTCGGTTTGGGCATGTACGCGTTTTCCTTCCACCGCTTTCGATAGTCTTTGTACTCGCGGTGGAGGACGTCATTCTTCGACGAGGTGTTGTGGATCGCCGGCGCGGAAATCAACTGGGTTACTTTTTTCGACCGGCATTCGGGGCAGGCGACCTGCGTCGAGAAAGACAGAACGATCTTCTCGAACGTGTGGTCGCATTTCGCGCAGTGATAGTCGTAGATGGGCATACGGACTTCAGCTTACCATCGCATTCCAACTTCGTCGAGATGAAGGGTATTCATGAATCGTGCGATTGCCGCGCTGGCATTGGTTCTCGCGGCCGGTATGCCGGCGTCTGCACAACCGGAAGATCCGGCTTGTGGATCTGGGCACGAAACAAGGAAGGCGCTTTCCGGAAGATTGAAGGTTAATTATTTGATCTGCGGGCTGACGCATTGATCGGTTGAGTGCCGCCGCACTCCACAAGCAGATCCTTCAGCAGGCCATCCTGCATTCTCCGGTACGTGTTGACGGGGCCTCGCGAATTGAAAATCGCGAACAGCACCGGTCCGCGGTCGCGCGTATACATGATGCCTGCCAGTGCGCTCACTCCGCCGTCGGTCCCGGGCAGGGTTCCCGTCTTGGCGACAACGGCGCCTCGGGAATCCATGGAGGTCAGTCTCGCGCGCAGCGTCCCCGGATCGACTCCGGCTACCGGCAGGATGTCTTCCGGCAGCATGTTGTGGAGATTCAGCCACGCCACCAGATGCCGCATCATGGCGATGGCGCCGCGCGGCGTGATCCGGTTGTAGTCCAGTCCGGACGCGTGGGTCAGGCTCACTTCGGAAGGGGCCAGGCCGATTTCCTGGATCAAAAATCGCTCAACCGCTTTCGGCCCGCCCATGGCTTCTCCGAGCCGTTCAGCGGTCTGGTTCACGCTGTGCGCATTCTGAACGAAGATGATGTCGCGCAGGCTCGATGAGAGATGGCTCGCGATTTTCGCGCCGGCTAATTTGCCCTGTTTTGCCGGACCGGTGTAACGGATTCCGAGTTTTCGGATCAGCGTTTCCACCCGTTTTGTGGCGACCGCGCTTGTCTGGAAAGCGTTATAGGTAAAAGGACCCGTCACGATCAGATTTCCGGTCACTCGCGAGATGCCCGAACTCACAACCTGCCGGATCAGCCGGGAAACGTCCGTTCCGGTCAGCAGCGGATCGCCGGTGGCGTGGAGGATCAGATCGCCCGTGAGCGTCCTCGTTTTGGTATTCACCGGGCCGGCTGCATAGAAGGCGGTTTCAAAGTGGTATTCCGGGCCCCATTTGAATAACGCGGCAAAAGACGTTGCCACCTTGGTGACGGAAGCGGGGTTGAATCCAATGTTGCTGTTGAGGTCGGCAAGGATCGTATTGCCGTCAAGAGACTCCACAAGAAGACCCTGCGTGTCGAGGTGGAATCCTCGCAACGCAAGTTCGTTCACGTAGTTGGTTTCGGATATTGTCGTGAAACGTTCGGGTGTGACGAAGTGCTCGATAGCGGAGGCGTCATTTCCGGAGTGCGCAACCTCCTGAGCCTGAATCGGCCAGAACAGCAGCAACATCAGGCAGGTGGTGAAGAGCAGGTACCTCTTCATGCGAGGGTGAACCGCCGGATTCCATCGTTCACGTTCAAATTCGTATCTCCCTACGAAAAGCGGGACAATTCTGCCAAAAAACTACGGAAAATAGAAGAGCCCAAATTGCCCTGCCCCAACGGTCGTCCGAAGTCTGCTGTATTTTTGTAATAAGCTGGATCTCCTTTAGGAACAGAGAGACATTGACTAGGAGGTTTGAAAGACAAAGTCTCATGTTGATCATCAGCAGAAAAAAGGACCAGAAAATCATCGTGGCCGACGACATCGAGATCACCATTCTCGAAGTCGGTCGAAACCGCGTCCGTTTTGGCATCAAAGCCCCCAAACACATTCCGATTCACACCCGCATCAAGACAACCCCGGCAACCGATGAACAGGCCATGCCTGTGGAAATCGAAGCGCCATCCGCAGACCCATCCGATGTGGAACCACTTCCCGTCGCGGTGGGCATGTCCATAAGGCATTGATCACGCGTCATTGGTAAGCACTCCATCTGCCGCGCCCGCCGTTGGACGAAGGGTGACTTGACTTTGCATGAGCCTTCCCTTATAAGTTGCCCATTCTTCAGTATTTGAGTCGGTCGGCTGATGGCAGCGAAAACTAAACTCAAACCAAAGGCAGTTTCGAGGTCCGCAAAAAAGGTTGGGGTGAAGTCCGTTCCGACGCGTAAGTCCTCTGTTAATAGGGCGAAACCGCAAAAGACCACCTCCAAACCGGTGGCCCGGAAGGCCACTGAAAAGGTGCGTTCGGCTCCGGCGAAAACCGCGCCGAAAGTGGAAGTTCGAGACACATCGAGGTCCCGGAACGCTCCTTCGAAGGCTGTTCCTGTTCAGAAAATCCGGAACCGGGACAACGGTAGCGCCGTTCAAGCGTATGAAACAGCGCTGAAACACATGCATGCTGAGGAGTATGAAAAGGCGCTGAAGGCATTCAACAACCTGATTTCGACGCATTCCGAGGAACCGGAGATTCAAGAGCGTGCCCGAGTTCTGATGCACGCGGTCGAAAAGAGGCTTCATGAACGCAGCCGTATGGTGTTGAGGTCGGCGGACGACCACTACAACATGGGCATTGCCGAACTGAACCGCCGTCAGCTGGACGCGGCCGCCGAACATCTTCAACACGCGCTGAAACTCTCTCCCAGGGGCGATCACATCCTCTACGCCATGGCCGCCGTGAACGCGCTGAAAGGCAATCGCGATGAGGCGCTCACATTCCTGAAGCAGTCGATTCATCATCGACCCGAAAACCGCTTCATGGCGTTGCGCGACAGCGACTTCGAGACGCTCATCGAAGACGCCGACTTCAAACAACTGGTGGCTTCCTCCGAGAAGTAGCTCTTGAGTTCCAACCAACTCAAAATCGTTTCGATCGGCGGCGGCACCGGACTGTCCACGCTTCTCCGCGGCCTGAAAAAATGCGATGCGAGTCTCGCTGGAATCGTCACGGTGACCGACGACGGCGGCAGTTCCGGCCGGCTGCGCGACGAATTCGGTGTCCTTCCGCCCGGCGATATCCGTAACTGTCTGATCGCGCTATCCGAAGACGAGAACCTGATGGCCCGGCTTTTCCGTTACCGCTTTAACAGCGATGGCGGGCTCCACGACCACAGTTTCGGCAACCTGTTCCTCACCGCGATGGCAGGAGTTACCGGCGACTTTGCCGAAGCGGTCCGGCTGACTTCCGAAGTGCTCGCCATCAAAGGCGTGATCTACCCGGCGACCAACACCAACGTCACCTTGCGCGCCCAGTTCGAGGACGGCGGCTGGGTCCAGGGAGAGTCGCGGATCACCGCGGCGCGCAAAACGATTTGCAAAGTCGAATTGAATCCCTTGGAGGCGGAACCGCTCACGGATGCGTTGCGCGCCATTCTCACCGCGGACGTGATCACGCTTGGACCGGGCTCTCTCTATACCAGCCTCATTCCGAACATGCTGGTGCGGGAAGTGGTCCGCACTATTCAGGATTCCGGTGCCATCAAAATCTATATTCAAAACATCATGACCCAGCCGGGCGAAACCGACGACTACTCTGTCCGCGATCACATTGTCGCGTTGATGGACCACTGCGGCGGGCGCTTGCTCTTCCCGAACATCATTCTGAATAGCGGCGTTCCGTCCGCAGAAACGCAGAAGCGCTACCGGGATCAGGGAGCTGTTTTGGTCCGGTTCAATCGTGAGCGTTTGGTGAGCATGGAGCTTAGAATCATGGAACGGGATTTGCTCGCCGAGGACATGGCCATCATCCGGCACGACCCGGATCGGCTCGCACGAGCAGTTCTTGAAATGGCCGGATTCGCGAGGGCCCAACATGCGTGAACTTCGAGTCTTGATCCTTGCCGCGGGTAAAGGCACCCGCATGAAATCCCGGAAAGCCAAAGTCCTCCACCACGCCGGCGGCGCGCCGCTCATCCACCACGTTCTCGCCGCTGCGCAAAAGCTCAGCCCGGATGTCTGGATCGTCGCGGGACACCAGGCGGAGAAGCTCCGGGAGATCCTTCCGGATGGAAAGTTCGTTCTGCAGAACGAGCAACTCGGCACCGGCCACGCCGTCATGCAGGCCCGCGAGCCGTTCGACGGTTATACGGGCGATCTGCTGATACTCCCGGGAGACGTTCCACTGATCAGCGCTGAGACACTGCAGCACTTCGTCCGGTTTCACCGCGACGGCGGATATTCCGCGTCAGTCCTGAGCGCGGACGTCGGGAATCCGGCGGGGTATGGACGAATCGTCCGGCGGGGCGACGAAGTCTCCGCGATCGTGGAACACCAGGACGCCACTCCGGAGATCCTCCAGATTTCGGAGATCAATTCCAGCATCTACGTTTTCCACGCGCCCGCTCTGTTCGAGGCTTTGACGAAGGTGCGCAATGCCAACGCACAGTTGGAATACTACCTGACGGATGTGATCGGCATCCTGGAGGCGCAGCAAAAGAAAGTCGGCGGGTTCAAGGCGGCGCAATCGGAGGAGGTGCTGGGCATCAATACCCGCAAGGAACTGGTCGCGATCGACCGCGCCATGCGCCGGCGGAAATGTGACCAGTTGATGGCCGACGGGGTGACGATTGTGGATCCCGAGAGCACGTTTATCGATGCTGCGGTCGAGATCGGTCCGGATACCGTGATCCATCCGTCCGTTCAGATTTATGGCCGAACGGTCATTGGTGACGACGTGACCATCCATTCCTTCAGCCGTATTTCCAACTCGAAAATCGGTTCGAACGTCTCGATCCTGGACGGTTCGGTCGTGGTCGACAGCACGCTCGGCAATGACGTGTCGGTGGGACCTTACGCGCATCTGCGCATGCATACCAAACTCGAGGACGGCGTGAAGGTCGGCAATTTCGTCGAGATCAAGAAATCGACACTCGGCGAAGGAACCAAGGCCATGCATCTCGCGTACCTCGGCGATGCCACCATCGGCAAGAAGGTCAATATCGGCGCCGGTACCATCACCTGCAATTACGACGGCGTGAACAAGCACCCCACCATTATCGAGGACGGCGTCTTCATCGGCAGCGACTCCCAGTTGGTCGCACCGGTTCGCATCGGCAGGGACGCGTACGTCGGCGCCGGCTCATCCATCACCGAGGACGTTCCTTCCGAATCCCTTGCCGTTGCTCGAGGCCGGCAGGTCAACAAAGTGGGCTGGGTCCGCGATCGTAAGAAGAAGGAAAAATTCCAGCCCGGGCAGAGTTGACGACCCACTGCTGTTTCCTCGATTTCGCTTCATTGGGACAGCAGTGTCTCAACGAGGAGACATCTGAGTTGTTTTTTCGACCTGCGACTTTTTGTGGGACGCGACCCAGGCCGGAATTTTTTCAACTCCTCACCGTGTTATCCTGAGCGAACCATGTGCGGCATTTTTGGATACGTCGGGCCTCGGGACCCCGTACCTTTGATTATGGGTGGTCTGAAATCGCTCGAGTATCGCGGATACGACTCCGCGGGGATCGCGACCATTTGCGATGGGAAACTGGCCGTTCGACGCTGCTCCGGGAAGCTGAAGAATCTCGAGGATCTTCTGGTCAGGGAGCCGCTCGCCGGGGAGTTCGGTTTGGGCCACACGCGCTGGGCCACTCACGGGCGTCCGACCGAAGAGAACGCGCATCCGCACCGCGACTGCAAAGGCCGGATCGTGGTGGCGCATAACGGCATCATCGAGAATTACCTCCCCTTGAAGCGTCGCCTCACGGAAGAAGGTCACCGGTTTACGACGGAGACCGACACGGAGGTCATCGCGCACCTGATCGAAACGTATTTCAAAGGCAATCTCGAAGACGCTGTGGTGAAGACGCTCACCGAGCTGCGCGGGGTCTTCGCGTTTACGTGTCTGTCGGCGGACGATCCTCAGAAGATCGTGGCGGTGCGGGAAGGCGCTCCCCTCGTGGTGGGATCGGTCGATGGCGAAGGCTTCGTCGCATCGGATGTGCCGGCGGTGCTTCCTTACACGCGATCGATCCTTTTCCTCGACGAGCACGAAGTCGCCGTGGTCGCGCGCGACGGCATCCGGCTGATGGACGATTCCGGCAAACCTCGCGAGCCGAAGTTCCAGCGCATCACGTGGGATCCCATCCAGGCTGAAAAAGGCGTCTACAAACATTTCATGTTGAAAGAAATCTATGAGCAGCCCGCCGCCGTCGGCGACACGCTGCTTGGACGGATTTCTCAGGACACGAACCAGGTTCATCTGGAAGACGTCGAGTTCAGCGCCGCGCAGTGGAAGAGTTTTAAACACATCCGCATTCTCGCCTGCGGCACGAGCTGGCATTCGGCGCTTGCCGGCAAACACATGATCGAGTCGATGGCGCGCGTTCCTGTCGAGGCCGACTACGCGAGCGAGTATCGATACCGCAATCCCATTATTCTTCCCGACACGCTGTTCATCTTCATCACGCAGTCCGGCGAGACCGCCGACACGGTCGCGGCGCAGCGCATGATCCGCCAAGCCGGCTCGAAGATTCTGACCATTACGAATGTCGTGGGCTCAATGACCACTCGTGTCGCGGACGCCGTGTTGTACACGCGGGCCGGCCCGGAGATCGGCGTGGCGTCCACGAAGGCGTTCACCACTCAATTGACGTGTCTTTACCTTCTGGCGCTGCATCTCGGGCAGCTTCATGGCAGGATTCCCGAAACCGCCGCGCGCCAGGCGCTCACGGACCTGAAGATGCTTCCGCAGAAGATGGAGAAGCTTCTCGAAAACGCGCCTGCGGTCGAGGAGATCGCGAAGGCGCTCTTCCGCCAGTCCGACTTTCTGTTTCTCGCGCGCGGTGTTCACTTTCCGATCGCGCTCGAAGGAGCGCTGAAACTGAAAGAGCTTTCCTATATCCACGCGGAAGGCTACCCGGCAGGAGAAATGAAACATGGTCCCAACGCCCTGATCGACGAGAACCTTCCGGTTGTCTTTCTGGCCGCCTATGAGGCCGGAAACGCCGAAGCCCATCAGCGCTATGAGAAGGTTCTCAACAACATCAAGGAAGTGAAGTCGCGTGAAGGGATCATCGTGAGTGTCGGGAACGAGGGAGACAACGATCTCATCGAAAGTTCCGATCACTTCATCGGAATCCCGCCGACAAACGAATTTCTTCTGCCGATCCTGGAAGTCATTCCATTGCAGTTGCTCGCGTACGACATCGCGGTTCGCCGCGGTTGCGATATCGATCAGCCCCGTAATCTCGCCAAAAGCGTTACCGTTGAATAGATGGACCTCGCAAGACTCCTGAACCCCCAACAACTCGCGGCGGTTGAAGCCATTGAGGGCCCCGTTCTCATTCTTGCGGGCGCCGGCAGCGGAAAGACGCGCGTGATCACGTATCGCGTGGCCCACCTGATCGAAAACAAGGGCGTGCCGCCGCAGTCGGTCCTGGCCGTCACGTTCACCAACAAGGCCGCCGACCAGATGAAGCAGCGCATTCGCAGTCTTTTGCGGGCCGGCCGTTCGGGCGATCCGGTCATCTCCACGTTTCATTCGTTTTGCGTGCGTCTGCTGCGGCGCGAGATCGAAGCGCTGGGGTACTCGCGCGAATTCACGATTTACGACGAGTCGGACCAGATTCAGGTGATCAAGCCGGCCATGAAGGACTTGAAGGTGGACGACCGGCTCGTCACCGCAAAGACCATTCAAGCCCGCATCAGCCACGCGAAGAACCACGGCAAGACGCCCCAGAATCTTCTGGACGATTCGTGGGAGCCGTCCTGGGAATTCACGGCCAACGTCTTTACGGAATACGAGAAGCGGTTGCGAAAATCGAATGCGCTCGATTTCGACGATCTGCTCATCAAGACCGTGGAACTGTTCGATAAATTTCCCAAGACCGCAGAGAAGTACAGCCTCCGCTTCCCCTACGTGATGGTCGACGAGTACCAGGACACGAACCGCCAGCAGTACCGGCTTGCCCGTCACCTGACGAAGATGCACGACAACATCTGCGTCGTCGGCGACGAGGACCAGTCCATCTACAGCTGGCGCGGCGCGGATATTCAGAACATTCTTTCGTTCGAAAAGGATTTCCCGCGCGTCAAGGTCATCAAGCTCGAACAGAACTACCGCTCCACGAAGACGATTCTCGCCGCGGCCGGCGCCGTCGTGGCGAACAACGAAATGCGCAAAGGCAAATCCCTGTGGACGGAGAACCCGTCCGGCGAGTCGATCACGTATCTGGAAGCCGGCGACGCGGACGAGGAAGCGATGTTCGTCGCCGAGAAAATCCTGCAGCATCAGAAGGAGCAGCCGGACATTCACGTTGCCGTTCTGTACCGCACGAATTTTCTTTCGCGCGTGGTCGAGGAAAAGATGCGGAGGTACAACATGAAGTACCGCATCGTGGGCGGATTCAGCTTTTACGAACGGTCGGAGATCAGGGACATGATCGGCTACCTGACCGTCGCCCTGAACCCGGCCGATTCGGTGCACCTGTTGCGGGTCATCAATTCTCCGGTACGCGGAATCGGCAAGACCACCACGGACGCTCTTGAAGAGATTGCCGTCCGGAACAGCACGTCGATCTGGGGGGCCATCGAAATTGCCGTCCGGGAGCAGCGCCTTCCCATGCGCACGATTCGCGCGCTGGAGGCGTTTTATCAGGTGATCGGCGAGTTCGTGAAGGGCGCCGGGGAGTTGTCCATCTCTCAACTGCTCGAGAAGATCGTGCAGGCGACGAAGTATGTCGACGTTCTTCGGGGTGAGGGAACGGAGGAGTCCGAAAGCCGCATCGAGAACATTCGCGAATTGCTCACCGCCGCGGAGGAGAGCCACGAACGCGGCGAAAGCCTTCGAGATTTTCTGGATCACGCGGCCCTGGTTTCCGACCAGGACCAGTTCGACGAGCGGTCGCCCGTTTCACTGATGACCCTGCACACGGCGAAAGGCCTCGAGTTTCCCGTCGTCTTCATTCTTGGCCTCGAAGAAGGACTGTTCCCGCACAGCCGGTCCGTGCAGGAACCACCGCAGCTCGAAGAAGAGCGTCGTCTTTTTTATGTGGGGATGACACGCGCGGAACGAAAGCTGTATCTGACGTCGTCCCGGTTCAGGCGTTACTTCGGAAACATGGATCAGCAGGAGTCCAAGCCTTCGCGCTTCCTCACTGAAGTTCCGGCCGATCTGGTGGACGACGACGCCGACAAGCGGCGGAAGGCGTCGATGAAGTACGCCGGCAACAGTTACGACACCGTGGACGCCGTGATGAAAGTTCTGGGCGGCGGACCCAGCCGGCCGATGCAGCCTCGTCCTTCCCCGCCCGGTGTGTCCAAGCCTTCAGGCGGCAAGAAGACGGCGGGCGGATGGTCGATCGGCACGCGGGTGAAACATCCGAAATACGGCTACGGCACCGTTCTCCGAACCGAAGGCGCCGGAGAAGACCTGAAACTCACCATCAGCTTCATTTCCTACGGTCTCAAGAAACTCATTGCCAAGTACGCCGAACTCGAAGTGGGCTGACCCTGCCCGTTCGGTTGCCGGCCCAGGTCATCACGAACGAAATCGGGTCATCCACGAATGCGTCCACGACGAATCTGAATGCCGCGCGCGCTCTGTACGCCATGAATGACCGGCCGGATCACCGCGGCGGATTCGGGCAGAACGATCCAGCTCGTCAGCCGTTTCACCTGGTGATCGCGTGAATTCGTAGAACCCCGCCGATCGAGAGGCGAACGTCGTGATAAAGACGTTCGCCCCGGTTCGGCACATAGTCCGCCTGCACTCGAACGGCGAACCGTCCGCCGCGATGGAAGTCCATCGCGCCACCTAATCCGGCCGCGGCAAAATTCTCACGCCTTCCCCTGGCCAATCCGTGCACAACGCCGAAAAGCACGTGCGCCGAAAGATTGTTCCGGCTGCCGCGTTTCGTGAACTGAGGTCCGCCCAGCAGTTCGTACGCATGAATCAGCGGGCGCGATGGACGAGGGTCCGGACGATACTGTCCGCCGGCATCGATAGCGACGCCAAACCGGTCATTCGCATTTATTGAGAGGCTGCCCTGCGCGCCGGAAAAGTGATGTCGAGCGCCGCTGGAAAAAGCGTTCAAAAACGAGTAGCCCGCATACATCTCGACACGGTGCGTCTGGGCGAGCGCATTTCCGGCACAGAGCAGGATGGCCGGGAGGAGGCGGTGAATCTTGAGACGAAGGAGCAAGCCTGCTGCGATATTCCGGGGACCGCGTGTTCTCACTCCAGGTGTTTCCTCCATCCCGAATTCACGGCAATCTGAACGCAACAATGCTGCTGACCGATGGCGCGCCATTCTTTCCGCCGCAGCCCGCGACGACGACGTATTCGCGTCCGTTGATCCCGGCCATCGCACCGCCGGAAAGCTTGTGCCGGGACAGAGCCTCTGATTCGTTTCACAATCCGCGAATTCTAATGCCGGTTGCGTTAAACTGTCCCCACCTTTCGCCACTGACCGGTCACATGCTTAAACTTCGCTACAGCCTGACGGCCGCGTGCCTGTTGTTGACCTGCACCGGTCTTGCACTCGCGCAGGAGGCTCCACCGGCCCCGGCGCCCACGCCGCCGGCGCTGCCCGCGACGCCACCCCCGGAACCGGCGCCTTCAGTGAGCGTGCCGGATTCGGTGCCGGCCAATCCAAGGGCGCCGACTCCGCGTCCGGCGTTTCGATCTTTGGAAGACACGATGCGGGACAACGAACTTCGCCGCAGGGAGGAAGCTCTCGCCAGGACGGCCATGCTCAGAATGCGGAGACAGACCTTCCTGAATGACACCTCGCAGATCCATGACCTTGAGAGATTGCTGGCCGTTCTTCCCATGGATGCGGCCGGCCCGAAACCGCCGGCGATGAAAACTGTTCAGAAGCAGTCGAACGAAGTGAGAAAGAAGATCCCGCGCATGATCGAGTTTCTCGGAGGGAAAAAGCCGAAGAGATCGAAGCCGGCCCCCGCGTACGCGACGACGGCGGATGCGGTCATCGCCGTGTTGTCCGTCCTCAAGCGCGTCAATACTCAACTCCTTGCCATCGCCCGCAACGAACATGTGGTCAATCCGGCCATGAACGAGAAACTTATCAACGACCTGATCGAGGTCCGCGAAACTCTTCTCCGGTTGCAGCGTCCTTTTTGACCGGCAGTGCGTGTCCCCGCCCAGTGCGCCGGACGTGCGAATGAATTGGGTGGTATTGTTCAGGAAATGGATTTTGTTGAACGAACCGCCCCGCCGCTCCGCGGCACCCCGCCTTGGCCAAGGCGGGGAAGGGTCCTTGTCCTGCGACTCAACGGTTTCATGTAAAAAATGGGCTCCAAGACACCTGCAATCTGAGCAGGAATGATCATGACGTCGCACTTCTCGAAGACCTGCGCCATTTCCTAAATCAGGATGGATCGGACACGCTGCGTTTTGATGTAGTCGGTCGCCGCGCAGAATGCGGAGATGCCCAAGTATTCCTGGATGATCGGGTCGAAGAGGTCGAGGCTCTTCTTCATGCGCTGCTCGTGAAAGCACGCCGCTTCGGCGGTGAATAGAACCTGTCCCGCAGAGCCCGTGTATCGAGCGTGTGGAATATCGACGTCGACCGGAATGGCGCCCATCCCGGTGAGTGTCCGGACCGCATCGTTCGCGGCGGTGAGCGCGTCCTTATTGGGCACTCCAAAATCCTTCGTGTTGAGAATCCCGAGGCGTATTCCCTTGATGCTTTGATTGAGAGACTTTGAATAGTCGGGAACTGTTTCTTTCGAGGCGGAGGCGTCCTTTGAGTCGGCCCCCGCCAGAACCTGGAGCAACATCGCGATATCGCTGACGTTCGTGGCCATTGGTCCCGCATGGTCCATCGTCCAGCTCAGCGTCGTGACGCCGTACCGGCTGATCCGCCCGTAGGTCGGCTTCAGCCCGGCGATTCCATTCGCATAGGCCGGCCCCCCGGATCGAGCCGCCCGTATCGGTCCCTACGGAAAGCGGAATCATCCGGGCGGCGAGGGCGGCCCCCGAACCGCTCGACGAACCGGAAGCCGAGTATTTGAGATTCCAGGGATTGCGCGCCTGGCCGAAGCCGGAGTTAAACGCGCCGCCGTACGCGAACGAAGCCATGATCAGCTTGCCGACCAGTATCGCGCCGGCCTGATCGAGGCGTTGAACGATCGTGGAGTCGATGGCCGGGACATTCTTTGCCGTGACCTGCGACGCATTGGTTGTGAGGATGGCTTTGGTGGCGATGTTGTCGTTCATCGCTCCGGGGAGCGCATTATGGTCTTCAACCGGGTGGCAACAAAAAGAATTGCCCTCGAATACACGTTCGGCGAGGATCCGCTGCGGCCGGGCGCCCACGCGTTCCTCTTTCCGAAAAACAACCCGACGCTCATGCCGCCCATCAAAGGCAAAGTCGGACTCTGGGCCAAGACGGACAGCACAAGCTACTTCAAAGATTACGTCGTGACCCCGTCGCGTTGATGGCTGCTGACGGTGTGCTAAGATTCGCGGCTTATGCGGTTCAAAGACTTGTTTCGCACGAAAAGTCTCGATCAGTTCGATGACGAGTACCGCGAACCCACCAAAGGATTGAAGCGGACCCTGGGGCCGGTCGATGTCACGGCCCTCGGCATCGGCGGAATCATCGGCGCAGGCATCTTCGCGACGATCGGCACGGCTGCCGCCGGCGATCCGACGCGTCCTGGCGCAGGTCCGGCCCTCATTCTCTCGTTTGTGATCACCGCCATCGCGTGCGGATTCGCGGCGCTGTGTTACGCGGAGTTTGCCGCGATGATTCCGATCTCCGGCAGCGCCTACACCTACGCGTATGCCACCCTCGGCGAGTTGATTGCGTGGATCATCGGATGGGACCTGATCATCGAGTACGCGGTCGGCAATGTCGCGGTCGCGATCAGTTGGGCCAATTATTTCAAAACGCTTGTCGGGGGATTCGGGATCGTCATCCCGGACTGGATATCCACGGACTACCGAACGGCCGCGAAAATCCCGGGCCTTCTTGAGAGCGCGCCGCACCTTTTCGGCGTTCCGATTGTCGTGAATCTGCTGGCGATCGGTATCGTTTCGGCGATCACGGTCGTTCTTGTGATCGGAATACGCGAGAGCGCGAACATGAATACCGGCATGGTCATTCTGAAGTTGATCGTGCTCGGATTCTTCGTGGCCATCGGTTTTGGCTACATCAACCGCGGGAACTACCACCCGTTCATGCCCAATGGCTGGGTAGGGGTGCGGGCGGGTGCGGCCATTGTCTTTTTTGCGTATATCGGATTTGACGCGGTTTCGACGGTGGCTGAGGAAACGCGCAATCCGAAGCGCGATTTGCCGATCGGTATTATTGGATCGCTCGTGATCAGCACCCTCATTTATGTCGCGGTTGCCGCGGTATTCACCGGGATCATCCCGTTCGACGCGCTGCGGCAGAAACTGGCCACCGAACAGGCGGAGCCGCTCACGATGGCGCTGCAGTACGCGAACATCGGGCGATGGAGCACGGTGTTCGTCGGTATCGTTGCATTCGGTTCGGTTGTGGCGCACACGGCCGTCCTTCTCGTGTTTCAGATGGGCCAGCCCCGCATCTTTTTTTCGATGGCGCGTGACGGTCTGCTTCCCAGGTCCTTCGCCAGGGTCCATCCGCGGTTCCAGACGCCGCACGTCACCACCATCCTGACCGGCGTCGTGGTCGGCGTCTGCGCGATGTTTTTCAGCATCGACGAGATGGTCGACCTCACGAACATCGGGACGCTGTTCGCGTTCATTCTCGTCTGCATCGGTATCATCATTCTTCGCATCAAGGATCCCCACCGTCCAAGAGCTTTCAGGGCGCCCCTGTTCCCGTTTGTTCCGATTGCGGGCGTTCTGTCGTGCATCTATCTGATGAGCGGCCTGCCGACCGTCACGTGGATACGGTTCGGATTGTGGCTTGTGGTTGGAATGGTGGTGTACTTCTTCTATGGATTTTCGAGGAGTGGCTTAACCGGAAAATCACTGTAGAATGATCGCCCGTGTCTGAAGAGAAACTGCGCCAGGAAATCACTGACATTTGTCACCTCGTTTACCGCAAGGGATACGTCGCATCCACGGACGGTAACGTCAGCGTGCGGCTTTACGACGGCAACGTCATGTGTACGCCGACGAGATGCAACAAGGGCTTTGTCAAACCGTCCGACCTCGTTGTGATCGATATGCATGGCAACAAGGTTCGCGGCGAGCGCAAACAGTCGAGCGAAATGGCCATGCATCTCCAGATTTACCGGATGCGCCCCGAGATCCAGGCGGTCGTGCACGCGCACCCGGCGGCGGCAACGGCTTTCGCGGCGGCAGGCCTGCCGCTGAACAAGGCGTTGATTTCCGAAGTCGTGCTGGCGGTGGGATGCATTCCGCTCGCGCAATACGGGACGCCCGGCACACCCGAGTTGACGGAGGAGCTGCGGCCGTACATCAGCGGCCACGACGCGCTGTTGATGTCGAACCACGGTGTGGTGACCTACGGAAAGACGCTGGAGGATGCGTTCAACCTGATGGATACGGTGGAGCACTTCGCGAAAATTTCGATCTATACGAAGATTCTCGGACGGGAGCGTCTGCTCTCGCCGGATGACGTGGAGAAGTTGTGGGTTCAGCGTCAGAAGTATTTCGGGCTCGACGAGTCCGAAGCGCAGCGCAAGGACCCTTTGTGTCCGATGACCGACGGAGTATCGGAGACAATCTCTCTGACCCGCGGCGAACTGATTGACCTCATCGAGAGAGTGGTCTCGAACATCAAATAAGGAGTCCCCAAAATGGCACGAGAGGGAGATGGATCCATGGGCGAAGCTCTTGGAATGATTGAAACACGCGGTCTGGTGGCGATGATCGAGGCCGCCGACGCCATGGTGAAGGCGGCGAAGGTGAGTCTGGTCGGCTGGGAAAAAATCGGATCCGGTTACGTGACCGCGATTGTGCGCGGCGACGTCGCGGCGGTCAAGGCCGCCACGGACGCGGGCGCTGCCGCCGCCCGCCGCGTCGGCGAGTTGATCAGCGTGCATGTCATTCCGCGGCCGCACTCGAATCTCGAAGACGTTTTGCCGATCGGCAAGAGCAGCAAATAGGCGATTGCGAATTTCGGGCAACACCACCCCGGCGCTTCGCGTCACCCCTCCTCGTTGAGGAGGGGAAAACGAAGCGCCGGGGTGGTGTTGCTCGAAATCCAGCAGGATGACATTTTTATGATTTTGGCGCGGATTATAGGGACCGTGGTCGCAACCCGGAAGGATTCCCGGCTGGAGGGCAAGAAGCTGCTCATCTGCCGGCCCGTGGATCCGGACGGGAACGACGATAAAGGCTATCTCATCGCCGTCGATACGGTTCATGCGGGTTATCGCGAAAAAGTCCTCGTGGTCCAGGGCAGCTCTGCGCGAATGGCGTCGGGCTGCAAGGACACGCCGGTGGACGCCGCGATCGTCGGCATCGTCGACGCCGTTTCACAGGACTGATTATGTATCTGGGCAAGGTGATCGGCACGGTCGTTTGCAGCGTCAAGGACCCGGGGCTCCACTCTCAGAAGCTGCTTCTCGTCCGCCGCCTTCCGGATGGCCCGGCCGTTGTCGCTGTGGACGCCGTCGGCGCCGGGGCCGGCGAGACCGTGTATGTTTGCCGCGGCAGGGAAGCCGCGTTTGCGTTCAAACAGGAAGTTCCAACCGAAGCGGCGATCGTCGCGATCGTCGACGACGTTCAGAGAACCCTCTGATGATCATTGCGCGCGTGGTGGGCAACGTGATCGCCACTCAGAAGCAGGAGACCCACGAAGGGAAGAAGATCCTTCTGTTGCAGCCGCTCGACCTCGACGACAATCCTGCCGGAGACGTCATTGTCGCGCTCGACGCCGTCGACGCCGGTGTGGGCGACAGGGTTCTGGCGGTCATGGAAGGCTTTTCCGCGATGACTTCCGTCGGACACATCGAATCTCCAATCGACGCGGCCGTCATCGGCGTCATCGACCTGGTGGAACTCGCGTGATCGCCCACCTGAGAGGGAAGCTGATCGAGAAGGACACTTCCCGCGTCGTCGTCGACGTGAACGGCGTGGGATATGAAGTCTGCGTGCCGCTGACCACCTTCTCGGCAATGCCGGAACGCGGCGGCGAAGTGTCCATCGATATTCATACCCACGTTCGAGAAGACGTCATCGCGTTGTACGGCTTTTCCACAAGACGCGAACGATCCATCTTTGAAAAGTTAATGACGATTTCCGGGATCGGGCCGAAGCTGGCGGTGACGATCCTTTCCGGAGGCTCCGTCGACGATCTCATCAGCGCGATCAGGCGCGGAGACCTGGGGCGGCTGACCGCCATTCCCGGCGTCGGAAAGAAGACCGCCGAGCGCATCACGCTTGAACTGAAGGACAAGCTGCAGGAGTTCGCGGCAACCACGCCGGAAAAAAGCGGCGTCGAGGTGGATGTGCTCTCGGCGCTCGAGAATCTCGGCTACAACCGCGTGCTGGCCGAAAGCGCGTTGCGCCGCGCGCAGGAAGGCGACCGGGAAGCGCCGTTCGATGTTCTGTTCAAACGCACACTCCAGATCTTGACGAAGGGATAGATGTCAGACCGTGTGATCGCAGGAGCCCCGCTGCCCGAAGAAGGACAGTTCGAACTGTCGCTGCGGCCTCGCGTCCTGAAGGAGTACATCGGCCAGAAGAGCGTCAAGGACAACCTCGACGTCGCCATTTCGGCTGCGCGCAAACGCGGAGAGCCGCTCGATCACATTCTTCTCTATGGTCCGCCGGGCCTGGGCAAAACGACGCTCGCGTCCGTCATCGCCAACGAAATGAATGCGCGCTTCCGCGCCACTGCCGGCCCGCTGATTCAGCTCAAAGGCGATCTCACGGCGATTCTCACGAACCTCGAATTCGGAGACGTCCTGTTCATCGACGAAATCCACCGGCTGCAGCCGAACATCGAAGAAATCCTCTACCCCGCGATGGAGGATTACAAACTGGACATCATTATCGGCCAGGGGCCGAGCGCCAGGACGCACCGGCTGGACCTTCGCCGGTTCACGCTGATCGGCGCCACCACGCGTGCCGGTCTGATTACCGCGCCGTTGCGTTCCCGGTTCGGGATCGTGCATCGGCTCGAGTTCTACACGGTCGAAGAACTGGAGTTCATCATCCGGCGCTCCGCGGAAATCCTCGGCGCAAAGATCACCGCGGAGGGATGCGCGGAAATCGCCAAGCGCTGCCGGGGGACGCCTCGTGTGGCGAACCGGCTGCTCAAACGAACCCGCGACTTCGCCGAAGTCCGCGCGGACGGAGAAATCACCGGATCCGTCGCCAAGGACTCCCTCGCCATGCTCGATATCGACGAACACGGATTCGACGAGATGGACCGCAAGCTTCTCCGCGCCATCATCGAACGGTTCGAGGGCGGGCCGGTCGGCGTCAACACCATCGCCGCGGTGCTGAGTGAGGAAGTGGACGCGGTCGAGGACATTTATGAGCCGTATCTTCTGCAAATCGGCTTCCTGCAGCGCACTCCTCGCGGCCGCATCGCCACCAAACTGGCCTACGACCACCTCCGGATTCCCTACCGTCCGTCCAGCAACACCCTGTTCTGACTTTAGCTGTCGTAACCTTCCCGAACCGCCAGCCGTATTAGGCGTTTCGGGGAGGTCCAAGAGAACAGGCCCCGAAAATCCAGGAAAATAAAAACAATACGGAGGAGAGTGGTTATGAAGTCCCGAATCTTATTAGCGGTATTGGTCATTTTCGCGCTCGTGCTGCCGGCGCTCGCGCAGGGTATCGACGGCAAGTGGGAAGCCAAGCAGACGACTCAACGCGGCGAAGTGGTCACCACATTTGAATTCAAGAATGCCGGCGGAAAAGTGACCGGCACCATGACCCGCGCCGGCGGCCAGGCCACCGAACTGAAGAACGGCAAGTTCGAGGGTGCGAAGCTCACATTTGAAGTCAGCCAGGCCGGCCGAGGCGGCGGCGATCCGGTGACCATCACCTACACGGGCACGGTCAGCGGCGACTCGATCAAGTTCACGACCGCCGGTGGCCGGGGACCGCAGGAGATCGAAGCGAAGCGCGTCAAGTAAGCCCGAGAACGAGCGAAGCGGCGGGGTTCCATGAAGCCATGGAGTCGCAGGACGAGGACTCTTCCCGCCTTGGCCAAGGCTGGCCAAGGCGGGGCGCCGCGGAGCGGCGGGGCGGTTCGTTCAACAGAATCATCTTGAACAGCACCACCCCGGCGCTTCGCGCCACCCCTCCTCGTCGAGGAGGGGTGGCGCTTTTCCCTGATTTCGCTTTATTGGGACAGCAGTGTCCTCGTCGAGGAGGGGAAAGCAAAGTGTTCAAGAAATGGATTTCGTTGTCCGGCGACCTTTCGTCCGCACAGCCGCTTACCGCAAAATCGCTCGTCCCGGATATTCCGCCTGGTCACCGAGTTCCTCGTTGATCCTCAGCAACTGGTTGTATTTGGCCACGCGATCCGTTCGCGACATGGATCCGGTCTTGATTTGACCGGCGTTGGTGGCCACGGCAAGATCGGCAATAAAGGTATCTTCGCTCTCGCCGGATCGGTGCGATATGACCACGCCATAGGACGCCTTTGCCGCCATCTGTATGGCATCGAGCGTTTCCGTGAGCGTTCCGATCTGATTCACCTTGATGAGGATGGCGTTCGCCACTCCCATTCCCATTCCGTGCGCCAGGCGTTCCGTGTTCGTCACAAATAAGTCGTCGCCGACGAGTTGAACCTTGCGTCCAAGTTCGCGCGTCAGCAGTTGCCAGCCGTCCCAATCGTCCTCCGCGAGTCCGTCTTCGATCGAAACAATGGGATACCGCGACGTCCAGTCCGAGTAGAGCTTCACCATGTCCTCGGCCGTGCGTTCGGACTTGTCGGACTTCTTGAAAACGTACCGCTTCCTGGTCTTGTCGTAAAACTCGCTGGAGGCCGTGTCTAACGCGATGAAAACGTCCGTTCCCGCCTTGAAGCCGGCGGCGGCCACCGCTTTCAGAATCATTTCGACGGCCTCCTCATTCGACTTCAGGTTGGGCGCGAAACCCCCTTCGTCTCCGACGCCGGTGCCGAGGCCGTTGTCGTGAAGGATTTTTCTGAGGTGGTGAAAGATCTCGGCGCCCATCCGGATGCATTCGGGGAAGTTCCGGGCGCCGGCCGGCACGACCATGAATTCCTGGAAATCGACGTTGTTGTCCGCGTGGGCGCCACCGTTGATGATGTTCATCATGGGGACGGGAAGAGCGGTCGCGTTCACGCCGCCGATGTATCGAAACAGCGGCAGGCCATGAGACTCCGCGGCCGCGCGCGCGACGGCCATCGAGACGCCGAGGATGGCGTTGGCGCCGAGCCTGGCTTTATTTTTGGTGCCGTCCATTCCGATCATCATCGTGTCGATCCGCGACTGCAGCGTCGCATTCTGACCGGCGAGTTCGGGCGCGATGATGTTGTTCACGTTGTTGACGGCCTTCAACACGCCCTTGCCGAGAAAGCGTTGCCTGTCGCCGTCGCGCAACTCGAGCGCTTCGTGCTCGCCGGTGGAGGCGCCTGACGGCACGATGGCCCGGCCGCGGACGCCGTTGTCCAGAATGCAGTCGACTTCAACGGTGGGATTTCCTCTCGAATCGAGAACTTCTCTGGCCTGAACCTTCTGAATTTTCATGATGCTCTCCGAATCCAACAAAAAAGGGGATGACGATGTCATCCCCTTAAGATTGTAGCGGTCCGTGACCGTGAAATCCTACTTCGTCCGCTTCAATGCCAGAGGTTGCGGACCACGTCCGCCCCCGCCTCCGCGACCGCCTTCCTGTGCCAGCGTCAGTTCGTCTGCGTAAAAAGTTCCGCCATTCTAACTCACGCCTTCATCAGAATCACGCGGGCCGGTGCGCCGTCCGCGTCCTGAAGATTCAGCGGCAATGCCGCCATTGTGTAATTGCCCGGAGGGACTTCGCTCAGATTCAAGCCTTCGACGATGACCACGTCACGTTCGAGGAGGACAAAGTGGGTGGGATGCTTTTCCGATTTGTATTGATCGATCGACAGGTAGTCGATTCCGACGAGCTTCACCCCACGATCGACGAGAATCTGCGCCGCATCCGGCTCGAGGTAAACGAACTCCTCGAAAAACGTTCCGTCATTCCAGTGATTGGAATTCCCGGTTTTGAACAGGATCCGTTCGATCCCTTTCAACGGCAGCTTTTCGACAAGATCGCGGCGGATCGATCGGACGCCGCGGATTTCACAGACGGTCGCCGGGCCGACGAGTGTCTCGATGGGGATTTCGTTCAGCCGCCGCCCGTTCGCCACGAAGTGCCATGGCGCATCGATGTGCGTGCCGGTGTGGGAGCCCATGTCGATCCTGGTCAGGCGAACCGTGTGGCTTTTGTCACGCGACAGGTGGGACTCCGGAGTCAGTTTCACCGGGGGGTCCGAAGGCCAGACGGGCATGGCGTTTGTGATCGGAATCGAAACGTCGTAAATCATTCCGCAAGTTTATCAAGCGTCAATCTTTTCGCAGAGCTGAAGAAAGCCCATGATTGTCATTTGTCCGATAGAACGAAGTACAGTGCGACCGGCGCCAGAACGGCCAGCAGCGCCACGCTCAGCGTGATGTAAAAGTGCTGCTCGAGCAGCGGTATCGCCGCCTGCCGGAACCATGGCGACATCTGGTTGAGCAGCGCCGCAATGACTCCGATCGCCGAGGCCCCGCCAAAAGCATGGGCCAACGTGAGCGGACGCTCGGCCGCACGCATGGCTTCGCGCCGCACCCGAAGCTCGGCGCGCCACCACACGAGACCGGCGGAGGGAACGCGCGCCTTTTGAGAATCGGCGGCGTATTCGGTGCGGAGGGCGTTCGCCACGTCGCGAACGTCCCGGCAGATTTCGCATTGCGACAGGTGGGAGCGCAACGCGTCGGCCCACCTTCCCGAAGCGACGGCCGCCACGACCTCGTGTTCGCGGACGCACTGTCCGGTCATGATTGTCCTCCGCGAAGCATGGCGGCCATTTTCCGGCGGGCCCGGAAGAGCATCAGCTTGATGCTCCCCGATTTCATGCCGAGGATTGCGGCGATTTCTTCGTGTGACGATCCCTCGACGTAGGCGAGCCACAAGGCGTCTCTCTGCTTCGCCGGAAGCTGCGCCATGGCGCGCTCGAGATCGGTCCGCCGCTGATTGTGCGCTGCGATGTCGAGGTCTTTCGAGGCCATGCCATCCGGGAGCGGCACCGCCTCCTTCCGCTGTTCGCGGTAGGTGTCGTTCGCGAGATTCGCCGCGATCCGGAACAGGTAGTTCTTCCGGTGAGCATCGCTGTCGTACGTTCCGCGCGCCCGAAGAAACCGGTAGTACGTCTCCTGCAGCAGGTCGTCCGCCGCCTGGCGGTCCCCGGTGCGCCGCCACAGAAAAACCCACAGCGGTCGCGACGTGCGTTCGTAGAGTGTGCGGAAGGTGTCCTGATCCATTTGAAGCGTGTCGTCCGCCCCGATGGCTCCGGGTTGCAGCCGCTGAAGGTCAGTCAAAGTCAGATCGCGTAAGAACATAAATTCAAGGTTGTGTCGGCGCTTCGCGATTGTCGGAGCCGTTGCGAACCCCGATGGAATCGAATAGCCCGAGCCGCTATGAAATCACGTACGAAACCGCCGCCGAAATGACGAACCCGACGCCGATTGCCAGTGCAAGCATGCTGATGACGGAAAGCGGTTGTGCTCCGATGTTGTCGGCGATGTCCGCGGGAATGGCATAACGAAGGCCCAGCCCGGCAAACCCCAGAACAAGTCCGGCCTGCACCGACCACAGGATCCTTCCGATGGGCGCGCTGATCGCCCGCGGGCCGGCGTCCATCGGAATCGGAGTGGACTCCAGGAATCGCCTTCCGGCAGGCGACTGGATATAGGCCAGCAGGTCCTCGTTAGCGGAGAACCGGTCCAGCAGTTTCGTGTGAACATCCGCCTGGATCTTCGACATTCGCTGCCAGCGCCGGTGGTCGACCACCGTTTTGACGAGCCATGCAAAGGTGAAAATCGCCGTGGCGATGGCGAGGGATGCCGCCATGGCCTCCATCACGCTCCGCCACATGTCGATCATCTGTTGGCGAGGATCGGTGCTTCGCTGCCGTTCGGTGTCCGGGTTTCCGACAAAATACGAGGGGTTGTGCGCGACCTCGGGATGTGCCGTCATGAACTCGTTCAACGCCGGATACATGGACAGGTAATCGTTGTTCGTGAGCAGCGCCGGATCGAGCCGCAGGATCTGTTTCAGTGTCGGAGGGTATTGTTCGAATATTCGATTCAGCCGCTCCCGCGTGTCGCCGGCGTCCTGTTCGGACGCCCGGAAAACTTCGGCAGCCGGTGTCGCCGGCGCCCGTTTCGGCGCCTGGGCGGCGAGGGCGTTTCCGCTAAGTAAGATGGCGATCAGAAGATGTGTTGGCTTCATTGAGTTCACCCAACCTCTTAATACGCAAGCTGCCTTCGGAGGTTAACACCCTCCAGAAAAACATGTTGCCTGTGACGTTGCGTCATATCGTAAAAGTGGTTCTCGTGAGTACGAGTTTCGGCTGAATGGAACGGATGTCGGCAATTAAGCGACATTCGTTCGGTCAAAGGTCGCCGAATACGCGACTTCACGGCTTTCCGCGTCGCTAACTCCTGCATTTCTGCATGGCCCGTTTGGCACCCGATGTGTTCTGCGCATCGAGCCTCTTCGCGTGTTTCGAAGATATCGGGTCTCATGTCCCAACTACCTGTTCTGGTCCGGCGCGTCCAGCAGACGCAGACGGAGCCGGAGTGTGCGCCGGTGGTCCGCATCCAGAAGATGATCTTCGAGGAGGCGGCCGCACTCGACGCAAGCGACATCCATATCGAGGCGGCGGAGCGCCTGACGCGCGTGCGGTACAGGGTGAATGGCGCATTGAAGGAGACGCGCGAAGTTCCGCGGTGGATGCACGACAGTCTGATTTCCCGGATCAAGGTTCTGGCGAAGCTCGATATCAGCGAACGCCGTCTTCCGCAGGACGGTCACATCCAGGCCGACGAGAGCGGACTGGACGTTCGCGTGTCGATTCTCCCGAGCCGGTGGGGCGAAAAAGCGGTCATCCGAATGCTGAGGCGCGGCCGGTCGCTGCTAACTCTGACGCAGTTGGGATGCGGAGTGGACACCGAGCAGCGTCTCCACGCCCTGGTCCGGCGCCCGCAGGGAATGTTGCTGGTGGTGGGGCCCACCGGAAGCGGAAAGACGACCACGCTTTACGCGTTGATCAACGAAATCCGGCAGGAGCCGATCAACGTCGTGACGATTGAGGATCCCGTCGAGTACGAAGTCGACCGGATCACCCAGGTTCAGGTCCACGAGAAGGCCGGCTTCACTTTTGCGAAGGCGCTCCGTTCCATTCTTCGACAGGACCCGGACGTCATTCTGGTCGGCGAAATCCGCGACGCGGAAACCGCCGCAACGGCGTTCCACGCCGCAATGACGGGCCATCTGGTTCTCTCGACGGTTCATGCGACAGACGCGATCTCGGCGCTGCTTCGCGTTCGCGAGCTTGGTCTCGACCGCAGTCTCGTGGCGACTGCGCTGATCGGAATCGTCGGTCAGCGGCTCGTCCGGCTGAACTGTCCCGCCTGCGCCGAACCGGAGTATCCCCGGCCGATCTATCTTGAGCGCCTCGGGCTTTCCGCTCTGAATCCATCTCAACTGAAACGCAGCCCGGGCTGCACGCACTGCGGCCACTCCGGAACCAGCGGCCGCGCCGGTTTGTATGAGCTGCTGGAGATGCGGGGCGAAATCCGAAGTTCGGCGGAGCGGGCGTCCGAATCGGAGCTTCGGAACGTGGCGTTGGGAACCGGAATGGCGACCATCACCCAACAGGCGGTGCAGCTTGTTCTGGCAGGCCGGATGTCGGCCGAAGAGGCCTATCGCACGTGCTATTTCGGAGGTGATTGATGGAAATCGACTACTATGCCGTCCTGCGTTTGCCGGCCGGCGCCAGTCCCGACGAAATTCACCGGGCGTATCGCGCGCTCGCCATGAAGTATCACCCGGACCGCAATCCCGTTCCCGAAGCGGCAGCCACGATGGCGCGAATCAACGAAGCGTACGCGGTCCTCAGCGAACCCGCGCGCCGGCGAAATTACGACCGGCGGCAGCGGATGTCGTGCACGGGGAGCCTGTCGCTGCCGATCCTCAGCGCCGCCCGCGACGGGATTTTGAAACACCGCTGGACGGTTCTCGAGGATCACCACAGCAGCGTCATCCTCGAGCAGGGGAGCCGCCGCGTCCGCGTGACGTTCGTGGAACGCTTGACGAACCAGACGCTTCTGAAACTGGGCCGGCACTTCCCCGGTTTCGGCGTCGTGCTGGCCGTGGAAATCGAGAGGCCTCTCAATCTCGTGCTCCAGGTTGCCGTCATCGATCTGGTTCACTCCATTCAGTACGGCGCGCCCTTTCCGGATGCAGTTTACAAGTCCCTGTTCGACCCGTTTATCCGGGGGTGACGGTGTTATTATCGTGCCATGCGTAAGGACTCACTGATCTTCATGGCAGCGGGGTTTGCCGCCGGTTTCGCCATCCTTTATTACTGGACCAGACACCGCGAGCCGCAGATCGTGAACGCGACACCTGCGCGGCTCGAACTGCCGGCCACGTCCGGCCCGTCTCCGTCGCAGGGAACGCCGGTTCCGGCTGTGGATATGGCGCAGGTCCAGGAACTTCAGAACAAGATCAAGGCGAATCCGGGAGACTACGATGCGCTGGTCGCACTGGCGAATATCAACTTCGACCAGCGGAATTTTTCCGAGGCGGCCGACCTCTACATCAAGGCTTTGGCGGTCAAAGACAATCCTGACGTTCGGACGGATCTCGGGACCATGCTGTTTTACTCGGACCGGTACGACGAGGCGTTGACCGAGTTGAACAGGGTGCTCGCCGTGAAACCGACTCATGCGCAGGCGTTGTTCAACCTTGGCGTGGTTCAGCTTCACGGCAAGAACGACTCGAAGGGCGCTTTGCAAACCTGGGAGAAGCTGATCCAGACGAACCCCGACTTTCCCCAAAGGGCCGTTGTTGAAGAGCAGATCAAGGCTCTGAAGGACTCGCTGAAAAAATAGTGCAGACCGAAATCATTCAGCAGCTCACACAGATTGCCGGCAGCGCCTCATCCGTCGTTTGCGACGAGACGGAGTTGCTCGTCTACGAGTGTGACGCCCTCACGCTCTTCCGCAACAAGCCGGACGTCGTCGTTTTTGCCGCGAACACCCGGCAGGTCGCCGAGATCGTCAAGCTCGCCAACACGCATCGCATTCCGTACGTGCCTCGCGGTTCCGGAACCGGTTTGAGCGGAGGGGCCATGGCGATTCAGGGCGGGATCGTCATCGAGTTGCAGCGGATGAACCGGATTCTCAGCGTCGATGTCGAGAATCGCATCGCCGTGGTGCAGCCCGGAGTCGTGA
This sequence comes from Acidobacteriota bacterium, assembly GCA_023265365.1. Classification (GTDB taxonomy): domain Bacteria; phylum Acidobacteriota; class Terriglobia; order 20CM-2-55-15; family 20CM-2-55-15; genus JAHFTY01. The sequence continues at coordinate 5,461 of JAHFTY010000021.1, read as the reverse complement.
ATCTGCATATCTCGCAAGCGGTCGCCCCGTACGGCTTGTACTATGCGCCCGATCCTTCCAGCCAGTCCGCATGCAGCATCGGCGGGAACGTCGCCGAGAACGCGGGCGGGCCGCATTGCCTGAAGTACGGGATGACGGCGAATCACATCCTTGCGGTCGAAGCGGTCCTGCCGAGCGGCGAAATCGTTCGTCTGGGGAACCCGGCCGGAGAAACGATCGGAATGGACTTGCTCGGCTCGATCGTGGGATCGGAGGGGACTTTTGCGATCGTGACGGAAATTACGATTCGCCTGTTGCCCAGGCCCCAGGCGGTGAAGACGTTGATCGCGGCGTTTCACTCGGTTGACGATTGCAGCCAAACCGTGTCGGACGTGATCGCGGCGGGCATTGTGCCGGCAGCCCTCGAGTTCGTTGACGACAAGACGATACGCGCGGTGGAGGCCTCGGTGTATCGCGCCGGGTATCCGCTCGGCGCGGTGGCGGTGGCGTTGATCGAAGTCGATGGATTCCGGGAGGGGCTTGAGGAAACGGCCGATCAGATCGTCGAGATCTGCCGCCGGAACAACGCCTATGAAGTGCGGGTTGCAAAAGACGATGACGAGCGCGCCAAACTCTGGATGGGCCGCAAAGGCGCGTTCGGAGCGATGGGCCGCATCAGTCCGGACATGCTGGTGATGGACGCCGTGATCCCGCGAACGAAGCTGCCGCAAGTGCTCGCCCAGATCGACCGGATCTCGCAGCGCTACGGCTTGCCCGTCGCGAACGTTTTCCATGCGGGTGACGGGAACCTGCATCCACTCATTCTTTTCGACAGCCGCCGCGCCGATCAGGTGGATCGCATTTTCGAAATGGGTGAAGAGATCCTGAAGGTTTGTGTCGGCGTGGGCGGATCGCTCAGCGGGGAACATGGAATCGGCTGCGAGAAGAAAGAGTACATGGGCATGGTGTTCTCCGATGCGGACATGGAAACGATGCTTCGCGTTCGCGCGGTGTTCAATCCCGGCGGTCTCCTCAATCCAGACAAGATCTTCCCTTCGCGCCGGTCCTGCACCGAGATCGGAAAACAAACCACCACGAGCACCGAAGAGATCGGCAAACGGGTCGACGCCGTCCTGAGAGGCGCGCATTGACCATCGATGGTTTGAACGCCAGCCGCGTTTTGCAGCCTGCTTCGGTCGAGGAACTCGCGCAACTCCTGAAAGAAGAGAAGGGAAGCGTCTCCCCGGTGGGCGCTCAGACTCAGTTGCATTTCGGCAATCCGCTTCGCAGCCTGGATTGCGCGATCGACGTCACCCGATTGAACCGGATCACGGAGTATGTGCCAGGCGATCTGACCATTCACGCCCAGGCCGGCGTCACGCTCGGCGAACTCGAACGCGCGCTCGAGGCGAACAATCAGTTTCTTCCGCTCGATCCGTGGAATGGGCCCGGCGCCACGATCGGGGGGATCGCCGCGACGAACGCGCAGGGCTCCCTGCGTCCCACCGGCACCATCCGGGACTGGATCATCGGCATGCACGTCGTCGAAGTCAACGGCAACGCGTCGAAGACCGGCGGCCGCGTCGTGAAGAACGTGACGGGTTACGACCTCGCCAAGCTGTACACCGGCTCGATCGGGACGCTGGCGATCATCACGGAGATCAGTTTGAAGGTCCGTTCCGGGTACGGGCGGACGGCCACTGCGGTGACGCGGCTCCCCGACTTTGCTTCCGCGGCGAACCTGGTTTCCCTTATCCGAACGGGCCCGCTCCAGCCGGTGTCATGCGAGTGGATCGGACCGGAAAACGAAGTCTGGCTGCGATTCGGAGAGCACCCGCGCGCCGTCGACTGGCAGCTGAAGAACCTGCCCGGGGCCGACTGGAAAATACTGGAAGGTACCGAAGAGGCCGAGGGCTGGGCATCGGTACGGTCCGGTTATCAGAAGCTGGGGCCTATCGTGGTGAAAGTGATCGGCCTTCCGGCGACGATTGCGGACATTGTCGCCGAAAGCCGTTCCCGCGCGTGGATTGCCCACGTGATGAATGGGATCGTGCTGTCAGGGGTTTCGAGCATTGAAGATGTTCGTCGGCTCCGGCGGACGCATCGCGTCATTATTGAAAGAGCCTCTCTTGAAGACCGGCGGCAGGTTTCCACTTTCGGATTGGAGCCGGCGGAGCACGAGTTGATGCTGCGGATGAAACGCACCTTCGATCCCGAAGGCCGATTGAATCCAGGGCGTCATGTCGATGGGGAATGACCATGTCCAGGCGAATGAGAAGGCAATGACCGGAAACACCGAATCGCCGCTTTATCTCGATTGCGTGCACTGCGGCCTTTGCCTGCCGTCGTGTCCGACCTATCGCGTGCTGGGCAGCGAAATGGATTCCCCACGCGGCCGGATCTACCTGATGCGCGCTTTTGACGAAGGCCGGGCGCAGGTCACGGACTCGTTCGAGGAGCACATGTTCCGGTGTCTGGACTGCCGCGCGTGCGAGACGGCGTGTCCCTCCGGAGTCCGTTTTGGCCACATGATGGAAGCGATGCGCGGCACGATCGTGGAACAGCGGCCCGCGAACTGGATCGCGCGCCTGACGTTGAATCATGTCTTTCCCTATCCCCGCCGTTTTGCCGCGGTCTCGAGAATCCTGCAAATGTACCGCGTGTCCGGTTTCCAGTCGTTCCTTCGTTCGACGGGATGGCTGAAGGCGGTCTCCCCCAAAATGGCGGCGGCCGAATCGCTGATGCCCGATCTGGAGATCGAGAGCGGAGTGGGGTTGGATTCCTATCACAGGGCGGAGGGCCGCCGGCAAGGTGTGGTGGCGCTGTTCACGGGTTGCGTGATGAACTCCATGCTGGGATCGGTCAACCGGTCGACCGTGCGCCTGCTCAACGCGGCAGGTTACGACGTGGCGGTGCCGGGCGACCAGATCTGCTGTGGCGCTCTCGCCAATCACGCCGGGTTTCGGCAAACCGCCGGCGAAATGGCTCGAAAGAACGTCGGCGCGTTTCGGCCAAAGGATTTCGACGCGATCATCATCAATGCGGCGGGTTGCGGGGCGATGTTGAAGGAATATCCGCAGTTGATCGGCGGCGCGGAGGAGTTTTCGTCGAAGGTGAAAGACATCGCGGAGTTCCTTGTGACCACCCGGATTTACGACCGTCTAACTCTTCCGCAGCAGGTGCGCGCCGGCTACGACGACCCTTGTCACCTCATCCATGGCCAACGCGTGAAATCGGAGCCGCGCCGCCTGCTGAAAGCGATTCCGGGGCTGGAGTATGTGGAGCTTGAAGGGGCCGACCAGTGTTGCGGAAGCGCCGGAATCTATAACCTGACACAGAACGAATTATCGATGCAGATCCTGGACCGGAAAATGGAACAGGTTCGGAAAGCGAACGTGGACGTGCTCGTCACCGGCAATCCCGGCTGCATGTTTCAGTTTCGGTATGGAGCGAAGCGTGCGGGCATTCCACTGGAGGTGGTTCATCCGGTGGAGCTTCTTGCGCGAAGCCTGGATTGACGTAGAATTACCCTCGAGGAAGACAGTATGAATACGACGAAAACGATCATTCTCATGGTTGGCCTTTCCGTGCTGCTGGTGTTCGTGGGCGGTGCGCTGGCCGGCGAGCAGGGGATGATCATGGCGTTCATTTTTGCATCGGTGATGAACCTGGTCAGCTACTGGTTCAGCGACAAGATCGTTCTGCGCATGTACCGCGCGCGCGAAGCGACCGAGGCGGAGGCGCCGGTCCTTTACGGGGTCACGCGAGACCTGGCAATGCGGATGAACATGCCGATGCCGAGGGTGTACATCATTCCTTCGGATTCGCCAAACGCGTTCGCCACCGGCCGGAACCCGAAACACGCCGCAGTCGCAGCGACCGAGGGAATACTGCGGCTGCTCACGCGCGAGGAACTGATGGGCGTGATGGCCCACGAACTGGGACACGTCACGAATCGCGACATCCTGATCGGAACCATCGCCGCCACCATCGCCGCCGCGATCAGCATGCTGGCGCACATGGCGCAATGGGCCATGATCTTCGGCGGCGGCCGCCGCGATCGGAATGAAGGACCCGGCGGCGCGATCGCCGCGATTGCGATGATTATTCTTGCGCCGATTGCGGCGGCCCTCATCCAGATGGCGATTTCACGTTCGCGGGAGTTTCAGGCCGATGCGACCGGCGCTCACGTCTGCGGAAATCCGATGGCGCTCGCCAGCGCGCTTCAGAAGCTGCAAACGGCGTCGCAGCGAGTTCCGCTTGAAGCGAATCCGGCCACAGCCCACATGTTCATCGTGAACCCCCTTCGCCGGGGAGGCCTCGTGAATCTTTTCAGCACGCATCCTCCGATGGAGGAGCGCATCGCGCGCCTTGAGAGAATGGCGCACGGCCCGATTCAGTAATCGAGACGGATGCGTCAGTACAGGCTGGCGCATCCTTCCGGCCTGGTCTTCCATCTCCGGTGAATCCATAACCATTGATCCGGATATTTTCTGACGTAACTCTCGAGAACCCGATTGAACCTCCGGGTGTTCTCGAGAATGTCGCGATTCCGATCCCCAGTGTCGATCAGATCCAGCGGAGGCGCGAAGCTGAGACGATGTTTTCCGGCATTCCGGTCCCACAGCAAAAACGCGGGCACCACGGCCGCCCCCGTCCGCAAGGCAAAGGTCGCGATGGCCGGAGTCGTCGCCGCCGGAATTCCAAAGAATTCCGCGAACACGCCTTCATCCCGGGTGGTGTTCTGGTCAAAGAGAATGCCGACGGCTTCGTTTCGACGCAGCGCCTGGAGAATGTCGCGCGCCGCGTTTCGCCGATGAATCGGGGCGTTTCCGCCGAGCATTCGATATTTCGAGATCATGGCTTCCACGCGGGAATTGGCGATCGGCCGGACCACAAACTTCAGCGGGTAACCGAAGATCGACTGTGAGAACGATCCCAGTTCCCACGCGCCGAGATGACCCGTGAGGTAGATCACACCGCGGCCGCGCCGCACGCCTTCCCGGTAATTCTCGAAGCCGTCGACGAGGACGTAGCTGCCGATGTTGCTTTTGTTCAATTGAGGGAAATGACTGAACTCGACGAGAAGCCGTCCGATGTTTTGAAAACAGCCCCGCAGAATTTCGGTGCGCCGGCTTTCCGGCATGTCGGGGAAGGCCATCGACAGGTTGCGGTGTCCGGTCTCGCGCTGTCTTTTGGCAAGATGAAATCCGAGCCACGCGAACGCCTGCGCGGCGGGGCGCGCGATGGGGCGGGGCATCCACCCGAACGTTTTGAGCAGCGTGTAAGCGAGTGTGTATTCGACGAGCTCTTTCAGACCCCCGCGCATCCGTGCTATTTTCACATACTTTTGGCAGCATGAATCGACGATGGCTCCCTTACATTGACCACCTGATTCTGATTGCGCTCGCCGCCGTTTGTTTCCTTCTCTTCTTTTACCGGCTCGGCAACATCGGAATGCTTGGGCCGGACGAACCGCGCT
>JAHFTY010000160.1 GCA_023265365.1 Acidobacteriota bacterium | reverse complement strand
GCAGTTCGACAAACCCCTCGCCGGGTTCCAACTGGTTCAGGAAAAGCTGGCGCGCATGCTCACCGAAATCACGAAAGGCCAGTTGCTGGCATGGCGGCTCGGACGGCTGAAAGACGAAGGCAAGCTGCACTTCTCACAGACGTCGATGGCGAAACGGAACAACGTCGGCATCGCGCTCGAAGTCGCGCGGCTCGCGCGCGATCTGATGGGAGCGAGTGGAATCACGCTCGAATACCCGGTCTTCCGGCATATGTGCAATCTTGAATCGGTGTACACCTACGAGGGCACGGATCACATTCACACGTTGATTCTGGGCGAAGCCATTACCGGAATCCCGGCCTACAAATAGCGCACGCGCCACCCCCCTCTCGACGAGGCACGGCTGTGGTAAAGCGTTTACAAGGAACTGCTGTCCCAATGAAGCGAAATCGAGGTAAGCGTTTTCCCCTCCTCGACGAGGAGGGGTGGCGCGAAGCGCCGGGGTGGTGCTATTCAAGAAATCGATTTTGTTGAACGAACCGCCCCGCCGCTCCGCGGCACCCCGCCTTGGCCAAGGCGGGGAAAAGTCCTCGTCCTGCGACTCCATTCTTTTTCGTTCTACGCGCTGTGGCTGCTGCGGGAAAGAGGCCCGTCCGAAAGGGCGGGCTCCTGGATTGCGATGATCCTCTCGGCGACGCGAAGCCGGGCTTTCAGTTCGTCCGGATCGAAAGGCTTGGTGACGAAGTCGTCGGCGCCCGCCTCCATTCCTTCGAGGTAGTCTTTTTTCCCGATCAGGGCGGTGAGCATGATGAAGTAGGTGTACTTCGGGAGTTTCAATGCGCGAATCCGCCGGCAGAATTCCAGCCCGTCAACGTCGGGCATCAAAAGGTCGGAAATGACGAGGCGAAACTTTTCGCGGCGGAATGCCTCCCAGGCCTGATGACCATTCCCGGTCGCCACGACCTGATATCCCATTTTCTCAAGCAACCAGCTCAGCAGTTCCCGTGAATCCCTGTCATCTTCAGCAATCAAGACTTTCATACGTCAGGCCCACTCTGGAGTGTTGAAAACAACTAACACCGTTTTTCAGCGAAAAGCCACCCGCGATGTCCGCCCATGCTTGCGGGTTCCCTTCGCCGACATCTCTGAGAACAGTCATGCCATTCCACTCGTTCATCGTCCGCTCGCGTTAACACCCGTTCCTCGAACGATTTGCCGTGCCCCGATCCGGTGGCAGATGCCGTGCACCTAACCAGGGCGTTATGCCTGAAACCCTAAGAAAACCTTTCTGGACCGCACCACCGGAAGGACCGCCCGCGGGAAATGGTGAACGCAATTTCCGAGTCGTTCCCCGGCGGGAAGAACGACTTTTCCAATCGCTCGAGTACGCGGACACACGCAAGAACGCTTTGCTGATGAGCATTGTGGCCCATGCGGTCCTGCTGACGCTGCTTCTTGCCATACCGCTATTCCTCTACGATCGGCTCAACTTCAAGCGGTATTACTCTGTGACTCTTGTTCCTCCTCTTCCGCGTCAACAGGTGCTTGAGGTCACGCACTGGAAGCCCGTAGCACTTCCCCGGCCAAAACCGGCGGATCGCGTGATCGCGCCTCCGCCCACAAAGCCGGAGATCGCGCGAATACCGCCGCCGAAACCCGAACCGCTTCCGGAACCGCCGAAGGTGGCGAACGTGGAGACCAAACCGGTATTTGCGCCGGAGAACAAAGCGGAAGAAGCCCTGCCGGAGCCGCCCAAAACCAAACCTGCCGTGAAGACAGACCTCTTTGGCGGGAGCACCGGCAGTTCGGCCACTCCGACGGTGAACCTGCCGGCGAAGGCCGTTCAGACCGGTGGGTTCGGCGACCCGAACGGAATGAAAGGCGAAGGACGTCCGGACAAAGTGGCCAATATCGCAAGCATGGGAGCGTTCGATCTCCCCGTCGGACCGGGCGCGGGAAATGGAACCGGTGGAGCGAAGGGTGTGAAAGGCATCGTGGCCGGCGCCAGCTTCGGCAACGGCACGGCCACCGGCGACCCCGGCAACGGCGGAGCCGGCAGCGGACGCGCGGGCCGCGGCGTGCAGAAGGGCGGATTCGGCGACATCGACACCGCCGCAACCGTTCCGGCGGCGCGCAAGCAGGACACCGAATCCGCTCAAACGCCCGTGGAAATCACATTCAAACCGCGTCCGGACTACACGGACGAGGCACGCAGACTGAAACTCGAAGGTGAAGTCCTGGTACGCGTCCTCTTCACCACTTCCGGGCAGGTCCGCGTTCTCGGCGTCAGCCGCGGCCTCGGACACGGTCTCGATGAAAACGCGGTTCGCGCTGCCGAACAAATCCGGTTTAAACCTGCCGCCCGCGGGGGGACGCCGGTGGATTCGACAGCCACAGTGCACATTGTGTTTCAGCTGGCTTACTAATTTTCGGGGAGAGTGTATGGCCTTCAAATACTCGTTAACTTTGCTCCTTGCTTTGACACTGTGGGCTTCCATCCAGGGCGACGCCCAGACATCGCAGCCCCATGCTTCTCCGGCAGGCACCGTCTCCACCGGCGCGGCACAGCCCGCCATCTCCATGGACGAGGTTCTCATTCGCGTTGTGGCGAAAGAGAACGAGTTAGTCTCAACGCTGGCCAACTACACGCCGATGGTGGAGACCTATATCCAGAATCTGCAAGGCGACGAGGAACTCGGCGCCGTTCCCAGGAACGACCGTTACTTTCTCGGCAAGCTCGACCTCAAGGAGGGCGTCAACCAGCACTCCCTGCTGAACGAGCCGGGTTTTGTCGGGAACTTCAAGAACGCCCTGACCCAGCTCTATTCGGTGCGGTACCTGGCGAACGGTTTCGCCCAGATGATCCTGATCGATGGGAAATCCTTCGATCGCAACAACTACGACTTCGAATTCGTCCGGCGCGAATTCATCGGCGAAATCAAATGTCTCGTCTTCGACGTCATGCCAAAACCTGAAAACAAAGAGGCCAACTTCCAGGGCCGGATCTGGGTCGAAGACCAGGACTACAACATCGTCCGCTTCAACGGCACCTACTCCGGCTCCTCCATGTCGAAGATGTACTTCCATTTCGACAGCTGGCGCGAACAGATGGGACCCGGACTCTGGATGCCGGCCTACGTCTATTCCGAAGAGTCGGACATGGGTTATTTCTTCGGACGCCGCAAACTCCACTTCAAAGCGCAGACGCGGCTCTGGGGATACAACGTCGGCCGAGCGGCCGCGCAGAACGAACTGACATCGATGACGGTGGAGGCCGATCGAGTGGAAGACAACGGTGACGCCACCGAACACATGACTCCGGTCAAGAGCCTCCGCGCCTGGGAGCGGCAGGCCGAGGACAACGTCCTGCAGCGGCTCCAGAAGGCCAGGCTGCTCGCGCCCGAAGGCGACGTCGAGAAGATTCTCGAAACCGTCGTGACCAATATCGAGGTGACGAACAACCTGAACATCATTCCTGAGACCCGGACGCGCGTGATGCTCACCGGGCCCCTCGAGTCGTTCTCGGTCGGACACACGATCGTCGTGAGCCGAGGTCTGATCGACACGCTTCCCGACGAGGCCAGCCTGGCGATGGTTCTCGCCCATGAGCTCGCACACATCGCGCTCGGACACCGCCTCGACACGAAGTATGCGTTCAACGACCGCATGCTCTTCGACGACGTCGCCACATTCAAGGCGATCCACGTCAAGCGCGATGAAAAAGAAGAGCAGGAGGCCGACGCCAGGGCGATGGAGCTTCTACGGAACTCTCCATACAAGGAGAAGCTTGCCAATGCCGGACTGTTCCTCCGCGCCCTGCACAACCGTGCGGATCAACTGCCCAACCTGTTGCGGACGCACATGGGCAATCCCATGGCTCAAAACAAAGGCGTCAAACGCATGGCCGACCTGATGCAGAACGCGCCGGAACTGGAAACCACGAAGGTGGAACAGATCGCCGCATTGCCGCTCGGCGGACGGCTCCGTCTGGATCCGTGGAGCAACCGGCTCGAAATGGTCAAAGCCAAGCCCGTGGCGCTGCTCTCCGCCCGGGAGAAGTTGCCGTTCGAGGTCACGCCGATATTCATCTATCTGACGCGTCAGAAGGATGCGGCCGCGGCCGCATCGAAGAACAACAATTAGATTTCAGAATTCGGAATTCGGGTTTCAAATCCGGATTCCGAATTCGCTTACCAGCCCAGTTTTCCCATAATGCGCAGCGCCTTCAGAATCAGCTTCGCCCTCGACGGCCGGTCCAGGTGGGTGAGCAGCGCATCGTATCCGCCGCCGGACGCCATGCTCGAAACGATACTCTGCGCCTGGGTAAAACGAAGGATTCCCTGCTCGCCATGTCTCCGTCCAATGCCGCTGCGCTTCACACCGCCCATCGGTACGTCGAAACTGTTGTAAATGAGCAGCGTCGAATTGATGGCCGCCGAGCCCGTTTCAAGCCTCCGCGCAATACTCGTCAACCGGGCGCCGTCCCCGGTCCAGACCGACGCATTCAATCCAAACTCCGTTGCGTTTGCGCGGCGAATCGCGTCCTCTCGGTCGCGCACCGGGTACAGCGAAACCAGCGGACCAAATGTCTCCTCGCTGAAAACAGCCGCCGACTCGGGCACGTTCACCAGGACTGTCGGTTCCACGAAAGCCGGGCCAAGATCGGGCCGCCGGCCTCCGCCCGCCAGAACCCGCGCGCCGGCATCGCGCGCCTGGTCCAGGTGACGCATCACTTTTTCGGCGTGACCGGCGCCGATCAGGCTTCCCATGTCCAGCTCCCATGATTTCGACCATCCCAGCTTCATCGCCGACGCCTTCTCAACGGCACGCCGGGCAAATGCCTCGAACACGGGTTCTTCCACATAGACACGTTCGACCGAAATGCAGGTCTGGCCCGCATTCGAAAAAGCGCCCGCAATCAGGCCGGTCACGGCCTCGTCGAGCGGCGCGCCGGCAAGAACAATCATGGGATTTTTCCCGCCCAGCTCCAGTGAACACGGAATGAGCCTTTCTGCAGCCGCTACCCCGACCTTCCGGCCGGTCGCCGTTCCTCCAGTGAACCCCACGTAGTCGACATGCCGGATCAGTTCCCCGCCGATCTCGCCCGCTCCATGAATCATCGTCAGCAGCCGGGCGTCGAGTCCCGCTTCGAGAAACAGGTCCCGGGCCAGAGTCGCGGACAGCGGCGTCACTTCCGATGGCTTCACGATGACGGCGTTCCCGGCCAGCAGGGCGGGAATGGCATCGCCGGTCGCCAGAAGAAACGGATAATTCCACGGCGTGATCAGTCCAACCAGGCCATGGGGCTTGTAGACGATTTCCGCATCCGTGAACGCCGGAACCGCACCGGCCCGCCGTTTCGACGCCAGATGCGTCTCGCCGTTCGCCAGATAGTAACGGGCGGTGCCCGCCACCGTGACCACCTCGCTGAAAGCGTCACGGCGCGACTTGCCCGTCTCGGATTGAACAACGTCCAGAATCCTCTCGCTCCGGTCCAGAACCAGATCATGAAACCGCCGCACCACCGCCGCGCGTTCGGCAAAAGAGCGCTGCGCCCAGCTTTTCTGTGCCTGGCGGGCGGCCTCCGCACACAAGGAAAGGTCCGAGAAGGCCGCGCAATCCACCACACCCACAACCTCGCCGGTCACGGGATTGCAAACTTCGATCTTCTTCATTTGGGCTATTCTGCCACCCTTGCATGGATTGCCACCTTGTTATAATCCGCCTTGATGGATAACGAGATTCTTCGCAAACAAGTCGCCGATGAGCTGCAGTCTCAATTCGAAACAAAGCTCAGAGAGATCAAGCGGCAGAAAAGTCACGCCGAAGAAGAACTGGAAACGGCTTCCGAACGGTGGCGAAGCGAACGCCGGAAGCTCAATGCCGAAATCGATCGTCTCGAATCCGCCTTGAGCGATGCCCGAACTCCCTCCCGGCGCAAAGGAACCGCCGAAACCAAGCCCGGCGCCGTCAATCCGCAGGAAATTGCAGGAATTCAGAACGCCGCCGAGGAAAAACTCAAGCGTGCCGCCTCAGAGTGGGAAACCGAACGAACGCGGCTGACTTCCCAGATTTCACGGCTCGAACGCGCGGTGGCCGAGGCCATCGAACGATCCGCCAATCCGATTCGGTCCACCCAGCCGCTCAAAGAACAATTCGAAGCAAAACTGGAAGCCGCGGCACGGGAGCGAACCGAGTTCGAACAGGAGTTTCTGCGCGCCAGGGCGGTGTGGGACGAAGAAAAGAAAAAACTGACCGGCGAGATCATCAAACTGCGCCGGCTCGCGCCACCGTCAAAGGCGCTCGAAGCGAAGGAAAAACTCGAACAGTTACGCGGCCGGAAAGAAACCGTCGAGGAAATTCGCATCCGTGAACTCGAAGCGGAACTGAGCAAAGCCAGGGACGAAGTGCAGAAGTACCACCAGGCTTCAATCGCAGCGCGCGACGCAACCCGCGGCGAGTACGAGCCCCGCCTCGAACAGGCTTATCGCGAACGCGTACAAATCGAAGAACAACTCGCCGCGGCCACACGGCAATGGAACGCCGAACGCGATCTGTTGCACAACCATGTCGCACAACTTCAACAGTCCGTCGTTCAGACCAAGTCTGAAATCCGCAGTAAACGCGAAACGGACCTCCTCCAGGAAGCCGGCCTCAAGCTGGAAGAATCCACGAAGGAACGCGAACGCCTTCAGGCCGAAGTCCAGAAACTGCAGCGCGCGCTATCCGAAACGCGGGACCAGGTAAACGCGGAGGTGGTCGACCAGTTGCGGCGCCAGTACGACGCAAGAATGCAGGAAATGACCCAGCAGAAAACCCAGATCGCCCAGGAACTGCAGGCGGCGACGGAACTCCTCGCGACGGAACGGTCACGCTTCTCGAAAGAGGTTTCTCAAGGCGGAGGCGCTCTCGATTCGAGCGCCATAGCGGACGAGGTCGCGCGCATCGAAGAAATGATCCTGAAGATTGGCGCCCTCATCGACGATCCGGCAACGGAACTGTCCATGGTTATCCGGAAAAACGTGGAAAAGGCCGAGTTGGACGCCTACCTGAAAGGAATTCTGTTCTCGCTCGGAAAAGGAAAAGGACTGTAGTCACTTCTCGATGCCGGCCAGCATTCCCACCAGCGCCAGCAGTCGCTGGAGGCCAAGAACACGGTTTGCCGGATCAAACCATTCTTCAGGCGTGTGAACATTTCCGGAACTCCCGCCTCCACCGATCGCGATGGCCGGAATTCCCATCGACATGGGAATGTTGGCGTCGGTCGATCCCACGTCGAGCTGTGGTTCGACGCCGAGCATGCGCGTGACTTCCATCGCCGCCTGAACCAGTCGAGACTGGGACGGGGTCTTTCCCGGGGGCCGCTCCCCCATCGATTCCATCCGGCATTCCACTCCTGCCGCACTTGCGGCATCTTCAGACACACGCCGCAAATGGAACTCCATGTCGTCCAGGTTCTGCGGCGCGACCGAACGAAGATCGATCTCGGCCAGCGCCTCGATGGGAATGGCATTCACCGAGATGCCTCCGCGAAGAACTCCGACATTGAACGACGTGCCCGGACGCCGGTTGAAGCCGCCATTCGTGAAATGATGGATCGCTGAAGACAGGGCATGCGCCGGGTTCGGCCTGCCGAAATCCGCCCAGCTATGACCGCCGGGACCGGACATCCTGATCCGGAAACGCCGGCTGCCCAACGCCTGATGCGTGATGCGCTGAACGCCGGCGCCGTCGACCGCAATGAACTCGCAACTCCGATGCTCCCAGGGCGGTGCATTGAACACATGCCGGATGCCTCGGAGGTTCCCCGGCCCTTCTTCACCCACATTCGCGATCGCGATTACCGGCCTTCCAAATCGAAGCCCCGCCTCGCGCGCCGCGCGCAACATCCACAACAACGCGACGAGGCCGGCGCCGTTGTCGGAAATTCCCGGAAGGTGGAGCATCCGTCCGCGGCGCCGTAATTCCAGTGCCGTGGAACGCGGGAAAACCGTGTCGAGGTGCGCGCCGATGACGACAGGATTCGGCCCGAAATTGTCGAAGGCCGCGACGACGTTTCCAATGGCGTCCGTGACCGGCCGGAACTCCAGACGCCTCAGGTCGCCACAAAACACTTCTGCGCGTTCCGATTCGCCGAATGGAGGAGCCGCGACCAGCGTGATGCGGATCTGGTCGGCCTCGATCTCCGGTTCATTCCTGGCGATCCAACGAAAGGCGTGCTGAATGCGCTCGTCCGCAAAGACGCTGTCAACGGTGTGGCGCACTATTTGACTTCGATGGTAAGGGAGTCCGATTCGAGTTCCGGCTTGGTGGAGACAAAAGCGACGATCGTGTAAGTGCCGCGCGGGACGGGATTCAGATTGTTGTCGCGATGGTTCCATACGACTTCGAACAGCCACTGCCGATTCGGCGCTATGGCCTCGCTGCGCCTCACCTGTGTGACGAAAAACATGTGCTGAGACCAGCGCCAGACTTCCTGGCCGGTCGATGGATCGATGACGGCAAAGTCATAGCTCTGTCCCGAACTGAAGGTGAACGGAAGGAGCTTGTCCGAGGTGTTCTTCACGATCAGGCTGAACTTGTGGCCCTCGGGAACTTCAACGGCGTCGACAATCAGCAGCGGGTTGTCGTCGGTGATGCTGCCGACATGCGCCGCCTGCTCCTTCATCTTCTGCTCCGGAGTCCTGGGCAGCGGGATGCCGGCCTGCTGCGCCGCGCCGGGAGCCTTTTCCGCAGCAGGCGTTTTGGGAGAAGCAGAACCCGCCGTTGGGATCGCCCCCGGCCCGGCGCCCTGACCAATTCGAGCGCTCGCGATCTTGGCGGATTGCGTTTGCATCCGGACTTCCGTGATGCCGACGCCGCGCTGGAACGTCACGTCCATCACGCCGGAGTGCAGGACGAATTTCTGCGGCAAGCCGCTGCTGTCCGCTTCGAGGACCTCGGCGGCAGACCCATCCGCGAGAAACAGCGGACCCTCCATATCGTCGAGCACCCGCAGAAACTGTTTCTCGCCCTTGTCGTACCGGACCAGATGAATTTCAGAACCGGACTGCAGTGCAAATGGGAAATTCGTGAGCACGTAAAAACTGCGGCCCTTCACAATCGTGTGCTCGCGGACTGAAAACTCAACCTGGCTCACCGTTCGTCCGTCCGCGTTGACGACGTCGTAGACCCACCGATTGCCCACCGACAACGGCAGGAAGTCCGCAGACATCCGGACGCCTTGGCCGAACGCCGCCGGCGCAACCGCACAAGCGATGAGTAAACTGCGAAGCCAATTCATTGCGACTTAGTTTAGCATGCGGCCATGGCGCTGGAATCGCATGAACACTATATGGAACTCGCTCTGGAGGAGGGCCGCAAAGCGGAATCCGCGGGAGAGGTTCCCGTCGGCGCCATCGTTATCGATGAGCGCGGCGAAGTCATCGGCCGCGGATTCAACCACCCGATTTCGGCGGCGGACCCGGCCGCCCACGCCGAAATCATGGCGCTCCGCGACGCGGCAAGCCGCGTCCGGAACTACCGTCTGACCGGAACCACTCTGTACTGCACGCTCGAACCCTGCATCATGTGCGCGGGCGCAATGATCCACGCGCGCATCCAACGCATTGTTTTCGGCGCGCCCGATCCGAAAGCCGGCGCCGCCGGCTCCCTTTACAACGTGCTCAGCGACCCCCGGCTGAACCATTCCCTGGAAATCGTGCGCGGCGTCCGGCTGGAAGAGTGCTCAGCCGTGTTACAGAACTTTTTCCGGTCAAGACGAAGCCTGTAGGGAGACGAGTCTCCTCTGGCACTCTGAGCTATTTGCATCCTAGAATCATCGGCACCGTGCGACGGATTACACGGCATCCCGACCGAAGCGAGACCGAGAACATGAGCGAATTGAAGACGTGCTTCAAGCGCGTCGACTACGACCTTGGCGGATTGCTCCACTACATCGACATCGGCGACATCGGACTGCCGGACATTCAGCGTCCTTTCGTGTGGTCGAATTCGAAGGTACGTGACCTCTTCGATTCGATGTATCGCGGTTTTCCGGTCGGCTATCTCCTGTTTTGGGAGAATGCTCAGCCCAACGGCACGAAGCAGATTGGCGTAGGCGCGAAAGCGCACACGGTGCCTTCCCGACTCATCGTAGACGGACAGCAGCGTCTCACCGCGCTTTACGCTGTATTCCGCGGCAAGACGGTCCTCGACGACGATTATCGGGAACGCCAGATCGAAATTGCCTTTCGCCCGCGCGACGGCAAATTTGACGTTGCGGACGCCGCTGTTCGTCGTGATCCCGAATGGATCGCCAACATCTCTACGCTCTGGGCTTCCGGTAAATCCAGTTACCAACTGGTGAAAGCCTTTCTCCAGTCGCTCGGGCAGAAGACTCCACTCAGCGACACGGAGGAAGAGGGCATCAGTCACAACCTGGATCGGCTTTTCGATCTTCAGAAGTATCCGTTCACGGCGTTGGAGATCGCGCCGACCGTCGATGAAGAGCAGGTCGCCGACATCTTCGTCCGAATCAACAGCGAGGGCGTGAAACTCAATCAGGCGGACTTCATCCTGACCCTCCTTTCCGTCTTCTGGGATGAAGGACGGCAAGCTCTCGAAACTTTCTGCCGCGCTTCGCGTCAGCCGCCAACGGCCGGTAAGGGAGCTTCGCCGTTCAATCATTTCATTCAGCCGGACCCTGACCAGTTACTGCGTGTCGCCGTTGCGGTCGGGTTTGAGCGCGGCCGCCTGAAGAGCGTCTATCAGGTATTGCGGGGGAAGGACATGGATACGGGCGCCTTCTCCGCCGACCGCCGCGAGGCCCAGTTCACTGTTCTGAAGGAAGCCCAGGCTCACGTCATCAATCTGACCACCTGGCATCAGTTCATGAGCGCCCTGGTCGGCGCCACTTTTACAAATACACGCCGCCACGGCCGCTGGAGGAGATCGACTCGGATCTCAAGAAGGCGGAGGAAGAGATCCTGCGGCTGCTGCGGGAGGTGACCGAATGAGCGTCGCCGATTCGATGGATTCGATTCGAGCAAGATTATGCCTGAACTTGCCCGCGGACTGGACACCCAAGCCCTTGAAGCGAGTAACTCGCTTTGTCGAAGGGCCGGGCATTATGGCCACTGACTTCGAAGCTGATGGCATTCCGCTGCTGAGGATCGCGGGACTCGCAGGGCGAAGAGCTTCGCTTGACGGCTGTAACTTCCCGTCGCCAGATCTCGTCGAGCAAAAGTGGTCGCATTTCAGGGTGCGAACTGGAGACCTATTGATCAGCGGTAGTGCTTCGACCGGTCTCTGTTCAGAGGTCGATGAAGAGACTGTCGGAGCGATTCCCTACACTGGGATCATCATCATCCGTC
>JAHFTY010000020.1 GCA_023265365.1 Acidobacteriota bacterium | reverse complement strand
GAAGGGACTGCTGTTCAACATGAACTACACGTGGGGCAAGGCTCTCGGCTACACGGGCGGCGACGTGGGGCAAGGCTTCAACGGCGACACCTACGGCGGCATCGAAGACTTCTGGGCCGTGAAGATCGAACGCGGACCGAATGCCGGAGATATCACGCACAACGTGTCGGCGAATTGGGTGTACGAAGTTCCCACGCTGTCGTTCGCGGACTCCGGTCTGGCGAGACAGTTGTTCGGCGGCTGGCAGGTGTCCGGCATCTGGAGATCGCAGACGGGTTCGCCCATCCAGATCAACCAGACGGGCGGCCGCCCGGACCTTCTGGACATCGGCAACGCGCTCAACAAGGAGTGCTGCGGCTACGGAAAAATCCAGTGGCTGAACCCCGCCGCATTCAAACTGGTTCCGGTGATTTCGGCGTCAGGCCGGGCGCAGCGGAGAGGCGAGATGAACGTGGCCGCCCTGAGAGGTCCCGGCCTCTGGAATGTGGACGTTTCGCTCGGCAAGAACATCACGCTGACGGAGAAGCGCAAGCTGGAACTGAAGGCCGACATGTCGAACTTCCTGAACCACACCGAGTACTACTCGGCGATGGGCACCAACATGAGTTCCGTGGGTTTCGGCAAACTTAATGGAGCCCGTTCGCCTCGAACGATCCAGGTTCAGGCCCGAATCGCTTTCTAGACAAAACCGGCCGGAGTCGTCATGACCCATTTCTCATGACGACCCCGGCCGGGACTCTGCCAGAGCCCATTTCCGGAATCTCAGCCAAGCCGTTCCCCCAGCCCTCTTCAAGATTTTCTTCGTGTTCCACGCCATGTACTGCGATGCGCAGGGAAGCGCGTCCCGCCGCGCCAGAGCGGCCGCCGTCTGCGCGGAGGTGGACTGCCGGATCATGTATCTGCCGGCGACCGCGCAGCCGGCCACTCTGCTCCCGCTCGAGACGGGTTCCGACGTAAAGAGCGTCCGAATACCTGAAAGCGCGGCCGCCTCGGCGACGCGGCGCGAATAGAAGCCTCCGGGAACGGAGGCCATCCGGACCGGTTCAAGCAGTATCCCGGTAAGGACGTCGATGCTGCGCTGCCACTCGTCGCGCATCTGGTCCCAGGAGCAGCGCGAGATCCGCTGTGGATGGGAGCAGGAGTGGCTGCCGATCAGGTGGCCGCGATGCCGGAGCTGGCGGACCTGGTCTTTGGAAAGAAAGCCCGGCCGGTCGATCCAGTTTGTCGGGATGAAGAAATAGCCCGTCATCGCGCGTTCTTCGAGCATTGGTGCGATCACGTCGATGGCGCTGACTCCGCCGTCGTCCACAGTGATCAAGAACTTCGACCGGACGCGCGCCAGTGCGTCGAGGTGCGACTCGAAACGGGAGCGGGTCAGCTTGTAGATATTCGCGTCGCCTCCCGGGAAACCGCTCGAGTCGAAGTCCTCGCCGTGCACCACATCGTGATAGAGCAGCGCGACCGTCCTCATGCGGCCTTCGCCCTGTATTGGATTCCGCTGAAAATGTGGCTGAGCTGCTCGACTTTTTCATCCCACGACTCGCCGTCCATCTGCCGGGAAATCGACATCTGAGGACCTGTCTTTCCGGAGTCGACAATGGCCTGAATCTGTTCGAGAAAATCGAGTTTATTTCGGCCGATGCGAAGAACGTGCGCCAGCTTCTCGGCTTCGGGAATTGCAGCCGAGACGACGGGCAGGCCGGCCGCCAGGTATTCCCGGAGTTTCAGCGGATTCGCCGCAAGCGTGAGGTCATTGACGGCAAACGGCAGAATGCCGACATCGAAAGCTCTCGCGTAATTCGGCAACAACGGATAAGGCTTGGGTCCGAGCATGTGGATGTTCGGTACGCCGTCAAGAATGCGCGGGTCGGTCACACATTTGCCGAGCAGCACAATGTTCCAGCCGGGACGGGAGTCCGCCAGAAACCGGATCAGGTCCAGGTCCACCCAGTCGGCGATTAATCCGAAGAAGCCGATGACGGGCCCTTTCTGCTCCTTCATCTCTTCGGGAATCGTTGTCCGGGCATCACAGGCTTTGCGGAAATGTTCGACATCGACACCGTGGGTCACCAGGTGCGTGTTTGCGTTGTAGCGGCGCTTGTTCGTCAGGAGCCGGTCGGAAGAGACGATGACGCAATTCGATTTTTCGATCAGGCGGCGCTCCAGCTCAAGAAGTGCCGCCTTGTCCGTACCGGTGAATTCCGAGAATTCATCGACGCAGTGGTAGATCAATGTGCTCTCGCCGAGATATCCCGCGACTTCCGCCGATGCGGGCTCGAATGTCCAGGTGACCGGATTGTGAAACCCGAGCTTGCGGCAAACGCGCCGCAGGGTCCACTGCAACGCTTTGCGATTGATGCATCGTGCCATTGCGCTTCCGTGAAACGGAATGGCGAGGGGCGAGAAAACATGGATCCGGTCGTCGACCCTTATCGGGCCCTTCGAGAACTCGCGAAGCTTTTTCGCGATGCGTCTCACGTCGTGGGCGGAGGCCGTCGGTTTACGGTTTCCGATGGAGTTGATCCACAGAACGCGGTTCTTCCTGGCGAGCCGCTGCATGATGTGTTTCTTGCTGAGCGGATCGCTGTCCCAATCGTTGCTGAAACAGATAATGTCGTGCCCTTCAATCATGTGTTCGTTTGTCCTTCATCCATCGACGAAGCTGGACCGCGGACTTCACCGCTCTTCGCCGCGTGACGTGGAACGCGTCCAGAAACCCGTGCGACACGTTCGACAGGCTGCTGTCGTAGCTCAGCACGCCATTGGTCATGCGGTATTCACCGTTCTGAAGCGAGCGGATGATGTCCTCTCCTGTGATGCAGCGCCGGTTCAGTCGAACTCCGACAGGCGAGGCGTGACGAACGCCGTGCACGTCCTGGCTGCATATGGGATAGCGGCGGTTGCCGAGCAGCGGGTAGGCTCGCGGGTTGGGCCCCAGTTCTCCGTCGTAAAAGAATTTCGAGTTCCATACTTCGACGGCATCGCACGCTTCGAGGATGTCCGCGGGAATGACGTGATTGTAGCGGCTGGGATGCGCAATCGCCGTAATCCCGCCCGCGCTGCGGACGTTGTCGGCCCAGGCCTGGATGTTGCGATCGTCGATCCATCGATCGACACCCAGGGCCAGAACGTGGTACCCGCGCCAGCTTCGTTCGTAACCGGGGACCATCATGCAGTCCGTCGCCTGTCTGCAGTCCTCGACGAGTCGAGCGAACGTCTCTTCCTTCAGACTTTCGAAGTGGTCGCTCACCAGCACGGCATCGAATCCGCGTTGCATCGCGACATTCGCAAGCTGCGCGGGTTTCAGTTCGCCGTCGCCGGAGTATGTGGTGTGGGCGTGAATCATGATCTTCATGCAATCAGTTTCCGCATCAGGGAAATCGGTTCGATCAGTGAGGGCCAGTAGTCGCTCCGTCGGAGGATTTCGTTGCGCACTCCCCGCGGTTGCGGACCGAGAAATTCCAGAAGAGCGGAGAGCCGCGATGGAAACGATCCGGTAAAACCGGGCGGCCGTCCCTTGAGCACGCGCAGCGTCCGGATGAAATCGCCGGCCCACCACCGGAGAATGACGCCTTCGCGGTAAGCGGGGCGATGCACAGGTTTGCCGGTCATCCAGTCGATCAGCAGGGCCGGGAAGTCCACGCCGGCGTCGATCGCAAGCTGGAGCGAGCCCCAGAATCGTCCGTTGATTTCCATCAGGTACGGTTTGCCGGTGCGGCTGTCCGTTCGAAATTCGACCATCGACACGCCCCGGCATCCCAGCCGGTCCAGAAGGCGGGCGCTCATGTCGCGAAGCTCGGGGGCGAGGGCAATCGACTGGCGCAACACCGAGCCGGAGCCGGTCGGACGGTAATCGCGCAATCGGCGATGCGCGAATTCCGCGAGGACTTCGCCGTCATGTCCGGTCAGCATGCACACGCCGACTCCCTCTCCGGGAATGAACTTCTGCACAATCGGAGACGCCGCGCGCCGGTCGACGCTGTTCATCAATCGGTGAAGCTGTTCGTCGGAGTTGGCGTAACCGATACCCGGACTGTCCACAAACCGTTCGCCGTCCCAGAACCGCGTGGACCGCGGTTTGACGACGACGGGATAGCCGAGCCGCCGCGCCGCTTCGAAAACGTCTTCAGCGCGATCCGGCACTTCGGTCGGAGGAACCGCCACGCCGATCTGGTCTGCGGCGGCGATCGTCTTCGTTTTGTCGATGACGCTTTCCAGCGCCGCGATCGGGAGGGCGGCGATCCGTATTCCGTATTGAGCGAATCGTTCCGCTTCCCGCGCCAGCATCAGCGAACTTGGCTCTTCAGGCGGAATGACGATTCGAATACCGTTTTCTTTGCAGACGGAAAGAACCCAGTTGACGAAAGTGGATGAACGATCCGACGGATAGGTCAGATGGCGCGCCGCATATCGAGACCAGGCCGCCAGGGCCATGCGGGCGTTTGCCGCAGTCCAGACTTCGTGCCGGACGCCGAGCGAACGGACGATGGCGAGGGATTTGGGCGTATCTGCATCCGTGACGAGCACCCGTAGCTGTTCCATGTCTTCCACACATAAAGCAATGCCCATGCCAATGCGCAGGCGTTAGCCGTGAAGGAGATATGGTTCAGCGCGGAGCACTCCGGTACTGCAAATGGAACCGCCGTTCTGCGCCGGCCGCGAAATCGAGAGGAGCGTGTTTTCGTTTTCGCCTCGCGACGCAGAACTGTGCGGAAATTGGAAGGTGCGGTTTTCACATGAAACCGTGGAGTGGCAGGACGAGGAAAACGTTGGGCGATGCGGTCTGGTTATTACATGAAGCCATGGAGTCGCAGGACGAGGACTTTTCCCCGCCTTGGCCAAGGCGGGGTGCCGCGGAGCGGCGGGGCGGTTCGTTCAATAAAACCAAATTCTTGAACAGCACCACCCCGGCGCTTCGCGCCACCCCTCCTCGTCGAGGAGGGGAAAACAGCGCGCGCGGTGCGCCGGCGGCAATCGTGACCGATCCCTTCAGGCCGGTGGATGAAGCGTTCAAGTCGACGAGTTCGAAAGTCACATCCCGGTTCGAGCTGCCGGGATTCATCACGGCCAGTCCGGTGCGAATGGCGGAATCCGCCTCGGCGTACATTCGAAATGCCCTGCCTGTGACTAATTCAGATCGCTCGCGTTAGGGACTCTAAAGCACATCCGGGAAGGCGGGTTTGGCCTGGCGAAACAGGATGGCGCCCAGCAGGAAGACACCGCTGCTCAAGATGAAAACGATAAGAATCTGGTCCGGCCGGGGTTGGCTCAAATTCAGCAGAGAATTGCGGTACCCGGTGATGAGGACTGCCATCGGGTTCCACTGCAGCAGAGCGCGGTTCCTGGCGTCGACGGACTCCATGGCCCAGAAAATGGGCGTGAAGAAAAACCAAAGCTGCATCAGAATCTGAAGAACCTGTGCCGTGTCCCGCAGAAACACCTGCAACCCCGCCACGATCCACCCCAGTCCCTGAGCCAGCATCAGCAGCATCGGCATGTAGAGCAGGATAAAAAGAACGGAAAGATGAACCTTGAAGAAGACGGCCATCACGATGAGCAATAACGCCAGCCCGATGGCGTGCTGGACGAGATTGGACAGCGTGATCGCCATTGGAAGAATCTCGGCGGGTATGACGGTCTTTGTAATGAGCTGCGTATTTTCCGTGATCGAGGCGCAACTGCGCAGGACGGTGTCGCTGAACAGGAGCCAGGGCAGAATCCCGCAGAACAGAAACAACGTGAAGCTGTCGCTTCCGGACTCGGGGCCGAGTCTCGCCTTGAAGACGATTTTGAAGACAAACGTGTAGCTGACCAGCAAAGCGAGCGGGTGAATCACCGCCCAGCAGAAACCGCCCACGGATCCCGCATACCGGTGCCTGAGGTCTCTCAACACCAAATTCTTTAACAGATTCCGGTGGGCGGCCAATCGCGTCAGCATGCACGTAAATATACGTCACGTCCGGCCGTTGTTTCCGAGTGGTAATTCGAAGCCGCGGACTTTTTTCCCCGCGAGGGCGGGCAGGCGTGGGGAATATCCCGGCGAAACGGTATCCGGCGGCCGCGTGGCCGTCCGCACAACTCCATCGGCTCAGAGGTTTAATGGATGTGGAGCGGCGTCCGGAAAGCTTCATGGTTTGGAATGAGGGTTGCTTTGAAGGCCCTGAATATCCACGAAGGGACCACGCGTGACTCCAAACGAGCACATTACCGGCATCTTTCGAGACATCGCTTCACGCAAGGATACGGATCGCCGGCTGGCTGCGGGTTTTGCGGTGACGCGGGCGCTGGCGGAGTCGTCGAGTTTGTCGGAGGCCACTCCGAAACTGCTTCAATACATCTGTGAGGCGGTGGGATGGGAGGTCGGCGAGTTGTGGTGCGTGAACGCCGATTCGAACACGCTTCACATCGAAGGAAGCTGGCACGTGCCCTCCTGCGAAGTGGAGGAATTCGAGAAGGCGAGCCGGAAAACGATCATGTTCCCCGGCATCGACCTGGTGGGCCGCGTCCTGTCCAGCGGACAGCCGGCCTGGATCGACAACGTCGTCGACGACAAGAACTTTCCGCGCGCCCCCATCGCCGCCCGCGTCGGCCTTCATGGCGCGTTCGCGTTTCCGATTCGTGTTGTCGGGAACATCGCGTGTGTGATGGCTTTCTACAACCGGGAAGTGGTCGAGCCCGACGACGAAATGCTGCAGATGTTCGATGCCCTCGGCAAACAAGTCGGCGACTTCATCAAGCGAACCAAGGCGGAAGAAGAACGCGACCAGCTTCTCATCTACGAACGCGTCGCCCGTTCCGAAGCGGAAAACAACGCCGACCGGCTGGCGTTTCTCGGAGAAGCGAGCACGATTCTGGCGTCGTCGCTCGACTATCAGACAAACCTCATGACCGTGGCGAAGCTGGCTGTCAACCGGCTCGCGGACTGGTGCGCGGTGGACATCGTTTCCGAAGATCAAGGGTTTCACCGCGTGGCGCTCGTTCATAACGATCCGGGCCGAATGGAATGGGCGAAGGATTTTCAACGCCGGTTCACCGCAAACAGCTCCGCGCCCCACGGCGTGGCGCACGTGATGCGAACGGGAAAAGCCCGGATCTACACGGACATTCCGGACTCGATGCTCATCGCGCTGGCGCAGGATTCGGAACACTTCAAGATCCTCCAGGAACTGGGACTCGCGTCGGCCATGGTGGTTCCGCTGGCCGCCCGCGGACGGACCCTTGGCGCCATGACATTCGCGTCGGAAAATCCGGCGCGCCGCTACACGCCCGACGACCTGAACTTTGCCGAGGAACTGGCGCGACGGGCCGCACTCGGCATCGACAATGCGCGGTTATATAGCGAAGCCCAGAATGCGCTCAACGAAGTCCAGGCGAAAACGGAGGAAATCACGCGCCTCAACGCCGAACTCGAACAGCGCGTCAAAGAGCGCACCGCCCAGCTCGAAATGATCGTGAAAGAACTCGAAGCCTTTACCTGTTCGATCTCCGACGATATGCGCGGGCCGCTCCGGGCGATCGACGGATTCTCACGAGTGTTGATGGAAGAGTATCCGAACAAGATCGATTCGGAAGGAAAGCGTCTGCTGAACATCATCCGCAGCAATGCGGCGCAGATGGCGCAGTTGATCGACGGGCTTTTGATGTTCTCCCATACGGGGCGTCAACCCCTGGATCAGACCGACGTCAACATGGAGGAACTCGCCCAGGAGACGTTCGATCAACTGCATGCCGCCGAGAAAGGCTGCCAGGTGCTGCTCGAACTCCATGAACTGGCTGCCGCATTCGGCGATCGCCAAATGATCCGGCAGCTTCTTGGCCGCCTGCTGTCCAATGCGTTCAAGTTCACCAGGCCCAGGGAAAACGCCCAGATCGAGATCGGTCAGAAGGAAAGCACAGGCAACCAAAACATCTACTACGTGCGGGATAACGGTGTCGGTTTCGACATGCAATACGCCGGCAAACTCTTCGGCGTATTCCAGCGCCTGCACGGCGTCGAAGAATTCGAGGGCACCGGCGTGGGCCTGGCGCTGGTCCAGCGCATCGTGCTGCGGCATGGGGGCCGCGTTTGGGCCGAAGGGAAAGTCGGCGAAGGCGCGACTTTTTATTTTTCGCTTCCGAAGGCCTGACACCGGAGTCGCCGAATTGAACCGAGGACACACACACTCATGAACACGACGGTCGCTGATGCAGAGATTCTGTTGGTTGAAGATAATCCGAACGATGTCGAGTTAACGCTGCGCGCGCTGCGGAAACAGAACCTCGACGGCAAGGTTTTCGTGGTCCGGGACGGAGCGGAGGCGCTGGACTTTATTTTTGCGTCAGGCAACTACGCTTCGCGAAAGGTCGAGTCCAGACCCAAAGTTGTTCTACTCGATCTCAAGCTGCCCAAAATCGATGGCATCGAAGTGCTGAGGCGCGTCAAGTCCGATGCCCGGACTCGAAATATTCCAGTCGTGATGCTGACGTCCTCGCAGGAGGAACGCGATGTGGCAGAAAGTTACAGACTCGGTGTCAACAGCTACATCGTCAAGCCTGTGGACTTCGGCAATTTCGTGCACGCGGTCGGGGAACTGGGAATCTACTGGAACCTGCTGAACCGCGTCCCATATGAGTAGCCCGGTTCCGATCAGAAGCTCTGGATTGATTCCTAATTCCGTTTGTTACCGCTGAGCGCTGTCAGCGGAGCGGCGGAGCGCGGGCCCTGCCATGGGGCGAAGGCCGGTAACAACATCAGGCCGGGCAGGGCCGCCGCAAAGCTGATCAGGAAAAAGAGCGGCCATCCGGTCAGTTCGGCAAGCCGGCCGGTCGGTGCGACCAGCACGTCACGCCCGACGGCCATCACGCTGGACAACAGGGCGTACTGGGTTGCTGAAAAGCGCGGGTTGCAGAGGCTGATCAGGAAACCGACCAGGGCGGCGGTCCCGAGACCGGTACACACGTTTTCGACAATGATCGTGCCCACCATCAGGCTGTAGTTTCTTCCCGACTCCGCAAGCATCCAGTACGCCAGATTACTCACGGCTTGAAATCCACCGAAAATCCACAACGACCTGTTGATCCCGACGCGGCTCAGGACGGCGCCGCCGGCAAGCACGCCGACGATGGTCGCCAGCAATCCGACTCCGGTTTGAATCGCCCCGACATCGGACAGAGTGAATCCGGTTTGCAGGAGGAACGGAGTTGTCATGTTGTTGATCATCGAATCCCCAAGTCTGTACAGGATGATGAACAACAAAATCAGTGAGGCGTTGACGGTGCCCCGGCGCCGAAAAAATTCCATGATCGGCATCCGCACCGCCTCACGCATCGTGGCCGGCGGTCGCTCCGTCAGAACCGGTTCCGGCGCGATCGTTGAAGCAAGAAGGGTGGCCAGCATCAAAAGACTCATCGCGAGATAGACCGCGGGCCAGCTCCAGTAACCGGCAAGCATCAAGGCAACAGACCCCGTCAGAATCAGCGCAATCCGGTATCCCAGCACGGAAATTCCAACCCCGGCGCCGACCTCGTTCGGTTGGAGAATGTCTGCGGGATAGGCGTTGACCGTGATGTCCTGCGTTGCGCTGAGGAATGCGATGAGAAAGGCCACCGTGGCGAATGGGCGAATGTGGCTTCCCGGCCGCGCAAAGAACATGGCGCCGATCGAGAGTGCGAGGGCGGCCTGACTGAGGAGCAGCCATCCTCTTCTCCTTCCGAGGCCGGGAAAAGAGTACCTGTCCAGGAGCGGCGCCCAAACGAATTTCAACGAGTACGGCAATCCGATGAGGCTGAGGAAACCAATCGTGCTGAGGTCGACTCCATCGGTGGTCATCCATGCCTGAAGCGTTCGGCTCGTGAGATACAACGGGATTCCCGATGAGAACCCGAGGAGCATCAATACCAGCATCTTGCGGCTGCGAAACACCTCGAACATCCGCCTACTATACCCGTAAGTCCTCTGGCTGCGTGGCGCTCAAAGGCCCATGCGGTGCGCGTTAGCTATGGCAACGGGATTGCAATTTATCCGATGTTGGCCCCGCGGGGGGCTTTGCCAAAAAAGCCTTGGGCGATGCGGTCTGGTTTTTACATGAAGCCTTTGTGCAAAGCCCCCGCGGGGTGACCGCAAATGACCACGAACCGCAAAACCCGGATGCTGGACAAAGCTTCAAATAAAATTCTGGAATCGCTGTCGAAAGAGTCGCGCGCCGAACTTCGCTCGATGGAGCGGGTGACGTTGCACTCCGGAATGGTATTGCAGGAACCGGACCGGGAAATCGAACACGTGTATTTTGTCGAAGGCGGACTGGTGTCGGTGCTTTCGGTCAATGACGACGGGGCGGCAATCGAGATTGGCGTGATCGGTTCCGAGGGCATGGTCGGTATTCCCGCAGTTCTCGGGGGATTTTGTCCGTATCGAGCCGTCGTTCAGATCCAGGGAGAAGCGTGGCGAATGCGCGGGAAGAGCATCGCGAATCATTTCCAGCAGAATCGGAGTCTGCACGATGTGCTGTTGAAGTACACAAACAGTTTTCTCGTCCAGGTCGCCCAGGGGAGCATCTGCAACTGTTTTCACACGCTCCAGGAACGGTTGAGCCGCTGGCTTCTGGTGGCGATGGACGCGTCCGGCTCCGGTCGGCTGAAGGTCACGCACGACGTTTTGGCCCGGCTGCTGGGCACGCGGCGCGCGAGCGTCACGGTAACCGCCGGACTGTTGCAGAAGGCCGGGCTGATCACCATGTCCCGGGGCACGATTGCAATCTCCAACAAGAGCGGGCTGGAAGAGATGGCATGTGAGTGTTATCAGATCGTCCGGGAGGGCGTCCGACGGGTGTTGCAGTGAACCGGACGGGCGGGTACGTTGGCGTACAGACAAGGACAATCTCGGACCGCTAAACTCCCTCTTCGAATCACCGGCGGAGGAGAGGTTCAATGAACCGGATTGTCATTGTCGACGACGTTGAAGACAATCGCGATTTTCTCTTCTACGCGCTGAACGAACGCTTCGAGGTAATCGGCTACTCGAACGGCGAGGATGCGCTGTCCCGTCTGCATACCGACCGGCCGAGTGTTGTTATCCTGGATCTGTCGCTGCCGGACATCAACGGCTTCGAGGTCCTGCGCCGGATCCGGGAGCAACCGGAATTCGAAAGCATGCCCGTCATTGCCCTCACCGCCCACGCGATGGCAGGCGATCGAGAGAAGTGCATGGCGGCGGGCTTCACCGATTACATATCGAAACCCATCCTCGACCTTGATGAGTTCACGAATTGCATCGAAGCCTACTGCGCCCAATCCCATAAATAACGCAAAAACGGCAATGCCGTACGCTGCCGTACCGACGTGCGAGCGTTGAATCTGGTACCTAGATGCGTCCAATGAAGACCGGACGCGAAGGTACATGAAGAACCGAATTCTCGAAGCGCTCGCCGCGAAAGAACGGCGGCTAATCTCGATGCAACTCAGCCCGATCAACCTGACACGCTTCACAGCATCGAGTCGAGATTTTGCCGCTGGCTGCTCATGGCTCACGACCGGTCCAGCGCCGGCGAACTGGCGATCACCCACGATGCCGTCGGCCGAATTCTGGGTACGCGCAGGGCGTCGATAACGATTGTGGCGGGCGCGTTTCAGCGGGCGGGCGCCATCCGCTACAGCAGGGGAGTGGTGACGATTCTGGATCGTTCGATACTGGAAAAGACGGTTTGCGAGTGCTATGAGACCATCGCAGCCGCTCACTCGGGAACATGACCGGAACGTGTTGACATGAAAGCGCCGATTCGCGAGTTGTGGTATTTAATGAGAATGGTTCGGGCCGATGAAGAAACACCTCGCGCTTCACAACAAATTGTTGAACTCCCTGCCGCCGGCTGAACTCCGCGCTGTTCAAGCCGAACTGGCACCGGTCGAGCTTCAATCCAACCAGGTCATTTTCGAAAACGGCAGAGATGTCGACTGGATCTATTTCCCGGAACAGGCGGTGATTTCCTTTTTGGGGAGCACCGGAGCGGGCAACAGCGTCGAAGTGTGGTCCGTCGGCTTTGAGGGCCTGGCCGGAATTTCCGGGATTCTTTCCCACTCCAGTTCGTTCCGGGGAGTGGTTCAGGTTCCCGGAACGGCGAAGGTCATTCGAAGATCAGCGCTTGTCCGGCATTTTGCGTTGGGCGGCGATTTGCACGACGCCATCCTCCGCTACTTCGATCGTCTGCTGATCCAGGCGTCCCAGTTGGGCGTCTGTAACAGCGCGCATGCCGTCGAACAGCGGTTGTCCCGATGGCTTCTGATGCTCCAGGATCGCAGCGGCGCGTCCAGCCTGAATCTGACGCAGGAATCTATTGCTGGCGCACTGGGCACGCGGAGAGCGACAATCTCGGAGGCCGCTGCCGCTCTGCAGAACGCAAGAGTCATCAGCTACACTCCGGGAACGATCACCATCAATTCCCGGCGAAGACTGCAGGCAGCTACATGTCACTGCTATAAGGTGATCAAGGCACAATTCGACGCCGCATAGCTGCGCGTCCGGACAAAATGAGCAACGCGGATACCTACAGCAAAGCGTTTCATGCCAGCCCCGCGGCCATTTGCATCAGCACGCTCAAGGAAGGCCGCTTCGTCGATGCAAACGACAGTTTCTGCAAGCTCACCGGTTATTCCAGAGACGAGTTGCTCGGCCGGACCTCCACTGAACTGAAGATCTGGTCGGATGCCGCGGACCGGCCGAAGATTGCCGCCATCCTTGGCCAGAAGGGTTCCGTCCCCCAATACGAAAACCGGTTGATCCGCCGGGACGGCGACTATCGCGATTGCGTCGGTTCGATCGAAGTCATCGATATCGACGGCGAACCCTGCCTGCTGATCATCTTTCTCGACATCACCGATCGGAAACGCGTCAACGCTCAGCTCCGCAACGCCAAAGAGGCCGCCGAAGCCGCCGCGCGCGCGAAGTCGGAGTTTCTGGCCAACATGAGCCATGAGATCCGGACCCCGATGAATGCGATCGTCGGCATGACGGGACTCTTGCTGGAAACGAGCCTCAGTGAATTGCAGCGCGAGTTCGTGGAGACGATCCGGCAGGGCAGTGAGTCGCTGCTGCGAATCGTGAACGACGTCCTGGATTTTTCGAAGATCGAATCGGGACGTCTCGAGCTGGAGAAACAGCCGTTCAACGTCCGGCAGTGCGTCGAAGGAGCGCTTGACCTTCTGGCCAACGAGGCCAGCAAAAAGGACCTGGACATCGCCTGCCTGATCGACAAGGAAACGCCTGCCTACGTCGCCGGAGACGCCACTCGCGTCAGACAGGTGCTGGTTAATTTGATCAGCAACGCCGTCAAATTCACTCCCGAAGGTGAAGTGCTCGTCACCGTCAAGACCCGGAAAGTCAGTCCGGCGTTATATGAAGTGCAGTTTTCAGTGCGCGATACCGGAATCGGCATCCCGCAGGACCGCATGGACCGCCTGTTCCAATCGTTCAGCCAGGTGGACGCCTCGACCACGCGCACTTACGGTGGAACCGGCCTTGGTCTCGCCATCAGCCGCGACCTCGCCCAGTTGATGGGCGGACGAATGTGGGCGGAGAGCGAAGAAGGCGAAGGCTCGACATTCCACTTTACGATCATCGTCGAGGCCGCCGCCGTTTCGGCGCCCCCGCCGCGCGAAGCCCGATTCGAGGCCAACCTCGCGGACCGCGTGCCGATGTCGATCCTGCTGGCCGAGGACAACCCGGTGAATCAGCGCGTCGGCCTTCACCTGCTCAATCAGATGGGATACCGCGCCGACATCGCCTCGGACGGCGCGGAAGCCATTGACGCGTTGCGGAACCGGGCGTACGACATCATTTTGATGGATGTGCAGATGCCGCAGCTCGACGGACTGGAAGCCACCCGCCGCATCCGGGAGGAATGGCGCGACAACGGACCTCGCATCATCGCGATGACGGCCAATGCCATGCGTGACGATCGTGAGAAATGTCTCGCTGCCGGAATGGACGATTACATCGCGAAGCCGGTCAACTTCCAGCAGCTTCAGGCCGTGCTCGAACGTCACGGCACCGAACGTAGGATCGAGGCGAAGCCGTCTCTCGACGAGAACGTTCTGGACGAACTGAGAGGCCTTCAGGAGCCTGGCGGTCCGGATATCTTCAGCGAACTCATTCAACTCTATCTGGACGACCTTCCGGAACGCATCGATGGCCTCCGCGCGGCGGTCGAGACTCGCGACTCCGCGGCCCTGCGCAAGGAAGCCCACCGCCTCAAAGGAAGCAGCCAGCAGATGGGCGCCGCACGGCTTTCGGCGCTGTGCCTGGAACTGGAGAATCTGGGCCGCAACGAACGTGTCGAGTTGGCGATGACCTACTTCATGGCTGCCGAACGCGAAGCATCCCACGTGCGGGTCACCCTCACCCGCCAGCGCAAAGGCATCTCGACCTGAGGTGGAAGGTGGGGTATTCCCCGCCTTGGCCAAGGCGGGGTGCCGCGGAGCGGCGGGGCGGTTCGACCAAAAAAACCGTTTCTTGAACAGCACCACCCCGGCGCTTCGCGCCACCCCTCCTCGACGAGGAGGGGAAACAAACCCCAGCACTCAAGATTTCCCCTCCTCGACGTCGAGGGGAAAAGCTCGGCCGCCCCGGTTTCCCCTCCTCGACGAGGAGGGGTGGCGCGAAGCGCCGGGGTGGTGTCCGCCGATACGCCCTTCGGGTTACCAGAGGCCGATCATCTTCCACCAGACCAGTCCCACGCTGGTCCAGATCGCGATGTTCACAAACGAGACGATCAACCCGACCTTCCACCACTCTCCGTGCGTGTTGTACCCCGCCGAAAACAGGATCGGACCGGGCGTGGTCCCGTAATGCGTCAGCGAGGCGGACAGGTTCGCATAGAACGCGAGTGAAAACACCACCAGCGCGGGAGGCGCTCCGGCAGCGATGAGAATCGCAATGAACGGTCCGTATAACGAGACAAGATGCGTCGTGACGCTGGCGAACAGGTAATGGACATAGAAGTAAATCACCACGATCAAGGCCATCATTGCCGGCCAGTGCCATCCCGCAAACATTCCGGCGACGGAGGTGGCGAATGCCTTCATCACGCCGAAATCGTTCAGGGCTTCTCCCATCCGGATAATGCCGCCATACCAGACGAACACGCCCCAGGCGTTGTGTTCCCGGATCATGTCTGAAAACTGGAGGCTTTTCGTCATCAGCAGAATCGAGACGCCGATCAATGCGACTGTGGTTGTCGCGATGCCATGCCATGACGCCGTGGACCAGAGTCCGCAGACCAGAAGGAACACCGCGATCACTTTCATTTCGGCAAAACTGATCCGCCCCATTTTCGAAAGTTCCAGCCTCGCCATATCCGCCGCCTGCGGTGTGTGTTTGATGCCGGGCGGCGCAATTTTGTAGACGACCCAGGGAATCGCAGCGAACGAGACCAGGCCCGGCACGATCGCGGCATAGAGCCAGCGTCCCCACGTCATGGAGATCTGCGCGCCTTTCAGCGCAAGATCGGCGGCGATCGGATTGCTGGCCTGGCCGGTCAGATACATGGCGCACGCGATCATGTCGCCTTGATAGATGGTCAGAACCAGGTACGAGCCGAGAAGCGACGCGGTGGGGCCGGGCAGCGACTGATAGATCGATCCCAGGTTGCGGGCCACCGGCAACAGGATTCCGCCGGTGCGCGCAGAATTCCCGGGAATGACGGTGGCCATGACGATGTCGCATGCGGCCAGCGCATATCCCAACCCAAGCGACGTGCTGCCCACGGCCCGCACGAAAATCAGAGCCAGACGCCGCGCCAATCCTGAATTGATGATGGCGCGCGCGATAAAGAAGGCGCTGAGCACGAGCCAGACGGTGGTATTGCCGTACCCGGACAACGCCTGAACCGGAGGCAGCACGCCGGCCACGATCGTGATGGTGACGCCTATCAGGACTGCGGCTCCGCCTGCGATCGGCCGGAGCATCAGCGCAACGACCGTGCACACGAAGATGGCCAGCATCCGCCACCCCTGGATCGTCACCGAAGCCGGCTTGGGAACCGCATAAAGAACCACCAGCGCAAGAATCGCAATCACTCCAAACGACAGCGCCGGCGACAGCGCCGGTTTGTCCGCGGAGGGAGGACTCGGAATCGTTTCTGTTCGAGTCATGCGCGGGGACTCTATCACAACCAATTGGGCTACAATGCGGCCGTGGAACCGAGTCGTATTCATGCGGCGTTCGGCGGACTGCTGGAACGCACATCCCTGTCTCCGGAAGAGACGCGGTCTCTTCTACGCCGGGCCCGCAGCGTGAAATACTGGCGGACTCTGAATCCACGCCGGACGGATTTCCGGAAAGCCGCCCGTCCTGCCCGCAGTGTCGCGGACGGAGTGGAACACATGCACGAGCATGGATACTTTCAACTCGATTCCATCTTCTCGCGTTCCTCCATGCGCCACATGCGCTTGACGGTCGAATCGGTGCGCGCCGCGGGTTGGCCTGCGGTGTTCGCGATGGCGTACGAGGAGTTTTGGACAATCCTACGCACCCCGCCGGTCGCGAGGCTGCTGGAGGGAGTATTGGGGACCGGTTACCAGATGCTGCCTCACATGTGGTGCCACTACGTAACGCCGTCGGCCGGCGCGCATGGCTGGCTGCCGCACGTGGATGGATTCCACAAGACCCGCGTTTCGCTCTGGATCCCGTTTAGCGATGCGACCCTCGACAACGGTTGCATCTATCTGGTTCCCCAGTCGCGCATGCCGGATCAATTCGGCCGTGCGTTTCTACGGCGCAAGCGCTATTCGCATCAGGAGGCCTCGGCCATTCTTCAGAATATGCGGGCGCTTCCCGCCGGGGCGGGATCGGTACTGGGCTGGAACTTCGGAGTCGTGCACTGGGGAACCGTGGCTTCCAATGCCCGTGAGCCCCGCGTGAGCGCCGCGTATGAATTCATCGCTCCCGGAGTCAAAGCGGAACCTGTAGAACTCCCCCTGTTGAACATTTCTGAAAGAATTCCTTCTTTCGATGAGCGATTGCAAATGATCGGACGCGCGCTGATCGCCTATTCGAAATTCGAACCGCGCATGGCCCGGTACGAAAAACTGGCGGCTGAATTATGCGGATGAAGGACGTCACGGCCGGGATGATGGCGATGATGTCGCTGGGGGCCTCCGACGTTCGGCGGTTTGTGCGCAACGCCCGGAATCCTGCGTACTGGCGAAAGCTGAATCCACAGCTTTCGATCTCCGGCAAACCGGATTTGGAGAAGATCCAGGCGAAAGCCATATCCGCGGCGGCGAAGCGAACGGCATTGGA
Organism: Acidobacteriota bacterium; assembly: GCA_023265365.1. GTDB lineage: Bacteria > Acidobacteriota > Terriglobia > 20CM-2-55-15 > 20CM-2-55-15 > JAHFTY01. Next base: position 14,644 of record JAHFTY010000020.1, on the reverse strand, counting down.
AAAGCTCGATAGCGACGGATATTTCCAGATCGACCCGGTTTATCCCGGCCGCCTCCTGAATGCCCTTCGTGAAGGAATCGAAAACCTCGCCCGGGCGAACTGGCCCGCGCCGTTCATCTACGTCTATGACGAGCCCTGGGCCATGAAGCGCATTCCGTCATTCATTGATCTGATCGACGCCATCCTGGGACCGTCTCACCGCGAGCTTCAGAATGTCTGGGCGCACTTCCTTCGTCCCGTGCCCGGCGCACATGGATGGCAGCCGCACATGGATGGTCCGACTCTTGGGGGCCGGGTCTCGGCGTGGTTTCCGGTCACCGATGCGACGTTGGAGAACGGGTGCATCTATATCGTTCCTCAGAACCGGATTCCCGATTCGCTGACGGAAAACTTTGCGAGACGGGCCACCTTCAGACAGCCGGAACTCCAACTGCTGATGCACGCGGCGCGCGCGCTGCCGGTGAAGGCCGGATCGATTCTGGGCTGGAACTTTAAAGTGTTGCACTGGGGGTCGGTCGCCGGGCAGACCCGCCAGCCGCGCATCAGCCTGGCCACTGAGTTTGTGGCGGCAGATGCTCCGAATGTGGACCTGGATAATGCGCCGCTCGACGCGCATACGAGTATTCCGGAGTTCGATGTCCGGCTGGAGTTGATCGGGCGGGCGATCGTGGCGTTTCCAACGTTCGAACCGATGATGCTGCGCTACCGGGCAGTCGCGCAGCATCTCTGGCATTCACGGTAGGTGCCTTCTTCGGACGGTACGGCCAACCGCCTTGGGTTGACACATGGACGTGAAGCTCCTTTTGGCAGTAACGCTCCATTCGCTCCCAGTTTCGACGACCCCGATCATTCGCTCAACGAGCGCAGGTTCATTCCAATTGGGATGACGTCAAATCAACTGCTGGTCTTCGTCGCACACATTGACGTAGACGCCGACCGCATTCGAATAATCAGGGCGCGTGAAACAACACGCCGCGAAAGTTATGACGACCAAGAACGCATCGGAAAGAACCAATGACGATCTTCGCCGGCGGCTGAACTTTGGGCTGATAGACGTATTCTGCCGCGGCTAGGGTTTCGTCTTCCGAATGTAAACGCTGCCGTTCATCGTTCGAAGTTCGAAGTCGGGGCCGCCGCCGTTGATGGCCCCCAGAACGTTTCGATCGACATTGATGCGGAACCGGCCACCGCTCCTTCTCGAATCTTCCACGGTGGCTGGGGCGTTCGGCTTGACCTGAACGTCGAAGTCGGTCCAGACGTCGCCGTTTTCCGAGCGTAGTTTGAGGTTGGCTTTGGTATCGGGTGGAAGGGTCACGTCCACGTTTCCATTCATCGAGGTAAACGACATCGGCTTCTGCGGAGTGACGCGCTTGAGTGTGGCGAGCACCTTCCCATTCATCGAATGCGCGAGCACCGTGCCGGCAACATCGGTCAGCGTCACGTCGCCATTGTTGTTGGTGACGTCGATGTCGCCGTCCACGCCCAGTACGATGAGCTCATCCCCGTTCATGAGGCCGATTTTCAGATTCGTTCTGGCAGGAACCTGGATTTCGAGATCGATCGAGTTCGACATGCGGCTGCTGCCGACACTCATGACGTTGTTCTCCTCCTCGATCGACAGTCCGGACGCAACCGCTTCGAGGCGCTTCAGCCCCTGGAATTCGGCCGGTTGCCGGCGGTCTCTCCGGCCCGTCCGCGTCTTGCTCTGAATGACCACATCTTTGCCGGCGTACGCCTTGATCGTGACGTTACCCTGCAGCAGATTGACCTTCAGCAGGCCAGGCCGTGACGGATCGGTGAAGGAAACGGTGATGGGGCTGTCCTGAGCGAATGCCGAAATGGCGCACGCCAGGAATAATGCCGTAATGGCGAAGCCGGTCAGATAAATTCTCTTCATTGGATACTCCTATGTCCTTTTGCGATCACGGACCGCCTCATCAATTACTTCAACTCCTCCAGCGCGAGCGCCGCGTGTTTGCGAACGGTTTCATTGGCGTCCGTCCTGAGCGAGATCTGTTTCAGAGTGCCGACGGCGTCCTTGTCCTGGATCTCGCGCACGTAGTCGATGAGCGCGACCTGGACCATGGGCGAATCCTGACGGGCGAGCGCCTGAACCACGCCTTTGCGGACGATCAGGCGTTCGCCGTATTTCTTCAAAGCGTCGACGGCCGCAAGCCTGACGTTCACGTTCGGATCGCGCATCAATGTGTCCATCAGCGCGTTCAACACCTCGGTATCGGGCTGATCGATCTGGTTGCTCCAGCTCACGCCGCGCAACCGATCGCTGGCCGACTGCTGCTGCATCAGAGAAAGCGCGACCATCTGGCGCATGTCGTGCAGTTCGGTGCGCATGGCGGCCATGTCCGCGGCTGGAGCGGCGGGCTGGGATACGGCAGTCAGGGGACGGTACTGCCGTCCCGCGACGACACCGGCCGCGAGCAGAGCCAGGGTCAGACCGAATTGAAAGACCGGCTCCGCCGGCCACCATTTCCCGATGAAGTTGTTCAGGTTCGCCCACCAGTTCGCCGCGGGCGCATGATCCATGCCGTGCTGATAGGCTTCGAGCATGACTTCGAAGCGGGCCCGCATGGCGGAGGTGTCCGCCGGTTCGGCAGGGATGGACCCGAGTTTCATCCAGATGCCCTTGAGCGCTTCCGCTTCCTCGCGGCAGGAGCTGCACCCGATCAGATGCTGCTGTACTTCGGAGCGGAGCGGCCCGGCGAGGGACTCGCTCAGATAATCCGTAAATTGGTTTCGGACTTCTTCACATTGCATGACGCTTTCTCACCTGACACTTTCAGATAAAGTTCACGGAGTTCCTTGACGGCGCGGTGAACTCGGACCTTCACGGTGCCGACATCGACACCCAGCAAATCCGAAATCTGCTCGTACTTCATCTCCTGGTACCTGGCCAGCACCAGCAGCTCCCGTTTTTCTTCGGGCAGCCGCGCCATGGCCTGCTTGAGGAATGCCGTCTCCTGCTCGCGCTCGAATTGCTGGCTGGGGAACGGGCCGTGACCGGGAACGTCGAATCCTTCTTCGGGGAAGAGCACTTCGCCGCGGTGTTTCTTGAAATGATCGAACCGGGCATTGCGTGCGATATGAAACATCCACGTGGTGAAGTGGCTGTCGTCGCGATACGTCTTCCGGTATTTCAGGATTCGGAAGAACACGTCCTGGACGAGGTCGTCCGCCGCGGTGCGGTTGTTCAGCATGCGGCAGAAGAAGTCGAACAGCGCCTTGTGGTAGCGATCGAACAGATCGCTGAGCTTCCCCACGTCGCCGTCTCGAACGGCCAGCATCAATGCTTCGTCCGTCAGCGTAGGCGTTCCCCTCTTAACCATTCCGTATGTGAAAACCAGGCTGGATGCAAAAGGTTACATTGAAACGTAGAATCAAAGATGAAGTCCATGGATACGATCTACAAGAGCTCCATCAACCAGAATGTCCAACCTGCCGGGCCGGGCGAGTTCAGTCCCGTGCGAATCGGCGCCATGAGCGTCTGGCCTCCCGTGGTTCTGGCGCCGATGGCAGGTGTCACCAACTACCCGTTTCGCTCGGTGTGCAGGCAGTTTGGCGCCGGCCTGTACGTCAGCGAGATGATCAATGCGCGTCCCCTGGTCGATGGTGGCGCCAAGACGATGAAACTTGCGGACTTCGGTCCGGGCGAGTCGCCCCGGAGCATGCAGCTTTACGGCAGCGATCCTTACTACATTGCCGAGGCGGTCAAGCGCCTGGTGGGAGAAGGACGAATCGACCACCTCGACATGAATTTCGGATGTCCGGTTCCGAAGGTCACGCGCAAGGGGGGCGGCGCCGCCATTCCGCTCAAACCGAACCTGCTGCGCAACATCGTCCGGGCCGCGGTGAAAAACGCGGAGACGATCCCGGTGACGATCAAATTCCGTATTGGCGTCGACGATCAGTACCTGACCTACCTTACTGCCGGCCAAGTCGCGGACGAAGAAGGATGCGCCGCCGTCGGCCTGCACGCGCGAACGGCGGCGCAGCTTTATCACGGCAATGCGAACTGGGATGCCATTGCGGAATTGAAACAGAGCGTGCGCATTCCGGTGCTGGGCAACGGCGATATCTGGGAAGCGGAGGATGCGCTTCGCATGATGCGCCAGACGCGGTGCGACGGCGTCATCGTCGGCCGGGGTTGCCTGGGAAGGCCATGGCTCTTCCGCGATCTCGCCGACGTCTTCAACGGGAGAGAGCCGGGAAATCCGCCTTCGCTCGACGAAATCCTGGAAATCATGTTTCAGCACGCCCGGCTGCTGGCGGACTGGTTCGGCGAGCGTCTGGCAATGCACGACTTCAGGAAACACGCCGCCTGGTACACCAAGGGATTTCGCATTCCTTCCGAGACCCGCAACCAGTTCATGCGCGTGGAAACCATCGACGATCTGATCGCGACTTTCAAAGACGTCGATCGTTCACAACCCTTTCCCCCCGCCGCCATGCGCATGATTCGCGGAAAGGCAACCGGCCTGCAAAAGAGAGTATCGCTGCCTCTCGGATATCTCGACCGGCTGGAAGACCCCTCGCCACCGGAAGGCGGCGACGACGATCCTGGAGACGGCGGGTAACCGGGAAGGCGCACACCGGAGTTTTCCCTCAACGAGGCCCGTTTCCCCGCCTTGGCCAAGGCGGGGTGCCGCGGAGCGGCGGGGCGGTTCGTTCAAAAAAATCGATTTCCCTGTACGGCACCACCCGGCGCTTCGCGCCACCCCTCCCCGTCGAGGAGGGGAAAACGCCGCCAACCAGGCAGTCTTGAAGAAATTAACTAACGAGGCGCAGCCTCGTTAGTACTGGGGAGGCAGCCTTCCTTCAGCGGCTGCGCGGAACGTCAGGCGGTGCGTATAGACAAACAGGTTCACGGGAACTTCGTAGTCCACATTCAACTTGAAGTCCTGACCGTTCTCTTTGATCTGAATGTCCTCGAGCCGGACCGGAATGAAAAGCGGTTCGGCTCGGTCGATCAGGGCCCGGCGAAGTTGAGAAGGCGTTTTGGCGCGTGAAGCCTCCTCTTTGACAACGTCGGTGAATTGGGATGAGTAGTAGAACGGCGGGAAGTACTTACCGACCACTACGAGGAAGAGCACGATAATGACGATCTTCACAAATCGCATTGAGGCCTCCTGCCCGGACCGGGTGTTTGCCGCGGATTGTAGATCAGAAAAAACCGGGGCTCAAGCTTCTACAAGCGGAATGAGTGACCCTTACCGGAAAGAGTGCTGAAGGCGTTCACCATCCCGGATTGTTTTGCAGAGAAGGGATCCGGCGTATTCGGCAATGGCCATGGCCGACGAGAGTCCGGGGGAGTCGATTCCGATCAGGTTGACGAGGGGAGGGTGGGTCCGGTCGAGGCGGATCTGAAAGTCGGATCCGTATTTCGGCCGGATACCCGCATATGCATACTCAAGATCGGCGTCCGTGATTTGCGGCAGGAAGTTCCGGGCCGCGCGCACGAACACGTCTTTGGGCGTCGGTTCGCTGTCTGCGGGTGTGGCGTCGGGGCCGACAAAGAGGCGGCCGTCGGTGCGGGGGCCCAGATGGATTCCTTTCGAACGTGAACGCCCCGGCATGGCGGGATACACCAGAGTGCGGATGTTCCATCGTTCCATGCCGCCCCGCAATTCGTAATACTCTCCGCGAATCCGCTCCACCGCATACTCCGGGCCTCCCGCCATCCGGGAAACCTCAGCCGCGCCAAGTCCGGCGGAATTGATGAGCGAGCGCGACGCGAAGGAACCGGACGCCGTCGTCAGAACGTAACGGTCGCCGGCCACATCGATTCCGAGAATCTCGGCGCCGTAACGGATCTCTGTGGCGTTCTCCAACGCGTCGCGTTGAAGGGAGGTGACGAGCTGCATGACATCGATGACCGAGACCGATGGGATGAAGATTCCTCCCGACGCTTCGATGGGCGCGATCGTCCGGACGCCGGCTCGCGAAAGAATCCATCGGAACTCCACTCCTTGCGCCTTGCCGCCGCGCCACAGGCGCCACACGGAGTCCAGTTCGCGCCACAGCCCCGCGCCGATCGGATGGCGCGGAATGGCGATGAGCATGCCCGTATTCAGCAATCGAATGCCTTTGTGCCGGGCGTATTCGGTGACCATGCGGCTGCCGTCGAGGGCGAGCCGTGACTTCAGGGTTCCGCGCGTTTCGTGAAATCCGGAATGGATGACCCGGCTGTTCAGTCCGCTCGTTTCACGCGCGGGACCATCGTGTTTTTCGAGCCCGATGACGGAGAGGCCGCGAGCCGACAGGTTTCGAAGAATCGCGCTGCCGACCACTCCGCCGGCGCCGGCAATGCAGGTGTCGTAGGTATTCATGACGAGAGCGCCTTCAGCAGAGTGCCGGGGCAATCCGTGATCAGGTCGTCGACGCCGAAGTCTCGACACTGCCGGGCGGTATCCCGGTCGTTGACCGTCCACACGCGAACCGCGAGATTGGCGCCGTGGGCGAGGTCGATCAGGTGAGGCGTCACGGCGCTCTTCGGAGGATGAATCGCGCGGGCATTCCGGCTCCGCGCGGCATTCACGAAATGTTCCGCGCCAAGCCGCGCGAGTTTTTGCGGCGTGGCCAGCAGGGCCGTCGGAATGGACAAGGCGATGGCGGCGAGTTCGTTCCAGCTTCCTGCGGATTCCGGCGTCTGGTCGTCGTCGTCGAAGGTTGAAATCGCGACGGTGTCCCGCAATCCCCGCATCAGCGTCATCTGCGCGGCCTCGCGGGCGAGGCCGGTTTCCTTGACTTCGATGTTGAGAAAACACCGCGGCCCAAATTCATCCAGGATATCCGCGAGCCGCGGAATGGGATCCCGGTGACCCGCGTCGTACCGGGAGATCTGAGGGTAAGTCAGACTCGATGCGGACCCCGATCCGTCGGTCGTCCGGTCGATTGTGGCGTCGTGGAGAACGATGATGGTTCCGTCCCCGCAACGCCTCACATCGAACTCAATTCCGGCAGCGCCGTTCTCGAGCGCTTTCAGGAAACTGGTCCGGGTGTTTTCCCCAAACCGCGGTACGCCGGGGCTGCCGCGGTGCCCAAGTAAACGCATAGTTGCCGATAAACCCGATATCGAGGTCTTGTCCCTTGCGGGAGATGCGTCAGGTCCGGTGGCTCCTTCCGAGACGGTCCGCCGCTGGAACCCGCGTCAGGGGATCAGCACGATTTTCCCGAACGCGCCGGGAGCCATCACGGCTTCGTGGGCTTTGGGCGCATCTTCAAGACGGAACTCGCTGCCCACCACGGGGAGAAGCGAGCCGTTTTCGAAGCCGGCATACAGCGCGGCGTGGATGCGCCGAAGTTCGTCATCTGTGGCATTAAACAGGAGCATGCCTTGAATCGTGGCATCCTTGGCCATGCCGTCGCGCGGATTGATTTCGATAGCGCCGCGATTCCCAATCACAACGATGCGTCCACGATGTGCGACGATCTGCAGATCTTTTGCCAGGTTCACATTCGCGAGCATCTCGAGAATGATGTCGGGTCCCCTGCCGTTCGTGACGTTTCCCACCTGTGCAGCGAAGTCGGCGGCGTGATGATCCAGCACATGGTGTGCGCCCTGTTCGCGAACCAGCTGGCGTCCGCGTTCCGTTCCCGCCGTGCCGATCACGGTCAACCCCACGGCGCGTCCGATCTGCACGCTGGCGCCGCCGACGCCGCCGCTGGCGCCGTGGACGAGAAGCGTATCGCCGCTTCGTGCCCTGGCCAGGTGAACCAGCGACTGATACGCCGTCGCATACGGGACATAGATTCCTGCCGCCTGGGGGAAGCCGATCCGATCGGGAAGCGGATGAACGCGCGCGGCTTCGGAAAGGGCTTTCTCTGCGTATGCGCCGGTCAGCGTTCCGCTGACGTAAACGCGATCGCCCGGCCGGACGTGAGTGACACCCGCGCCCACGGCCTCGACCACACCGCCGGCATCGCTTCCGGGCGTGTAAGGAAGGGCCGGTCTTTTGGCATAGGTGCCGGCCCGAATGTAGGTATCGACGGGATTGACGCCGGCCGCTTTGACGGCGATTAAGACCTGTCCCGGCCCCGGAACCGGATCCGGAACGTTTTCCATTTTGAGAACGGACGGTTCGCCGAACTCGCATACTCGAATGGCTTTCATCACTAAAAGACTCCTTCGTCCGCCGGCCCGTAGACGCCAGGCGCCGGCAGATTGTTCAGGCGCAGATCGTATCGAACTCCGGCGGCAACAGGTCGCTGATTTTCATAAAACTCCTTTGGATGAGGATCAACCGCGATGATGCAAGTCTGCAACCGTCTGGATCAATTCCGAGAGACTGATGGGTTTGGCCAGGTGCGCGTTGAAACCGGCCTTCAATGTTGCAGCGCGATCGTCGTCGGTGGCGTAGGCCGTCAATGCAACGGCGGGGATCGTCTGAAAACCGGCGTCCCTCTGGCGCAGGACCCGAAGGAACTCGAGACCGTCGATATCCGGCATTCCGATATCGCTGACGATAACGTCCATCGGATGTTCTTCGAGAAGATCCAATGCACGCCGGGCCGTTTCGGCTTCCTGGACGATCGCGCCATTGTTCTCGAGGGCCTGCACCACCATCTCGCGGGTGTCCGCCTCGTCTTCGATGACCAGTACGCGGATTCCGGCAAGGGACGAAGCGGCCGGCTTCGATTCGCTGCAGGCGCGTGAGGGTTGAGAAATCGCCGGTATCGGAAGATGAACGGCAAACGTGCTGCCCTGTCCCTTGCCCGGGCTCTCGACCGATACCGATCCTCCATGGAGTTCGACCAGGTGCCTGACGATCGAAAGACCCAGCCCGAGGCCGCCGTGTTTACGGGATCGCGATGAGTCCGCCTGGCGGAAACGATCGAAGACGAACGGAATGAAATCCGGCTCGATGCCTTCGCCGGTATCGGAAACCTTTAGAACCGCTTCGCTGTTGCGCCGCTCCATCACCAGCCGGATGGCCCCGCGGCGGGGCGTGAATTTCACGGCGTTGGAAAGCAGATTCCAGACGATTTGCTGAAACCGCGCCGGGTCGAGGCGCAAAGGCCCGAGCATCTCGTCGAAGGAGACGTCGAGATGGAGTTCCTTGGCGATGATGGAAGGGCGAACCGACTCCATCGCGTCCTGGACGATCGCGGCTGGATTCGCCAGCTGCATCTCGAGCTTCAGTTTGCCGGAGACGATTCTGGAGATATTGAGCAGATCGTCGATCAATTTCATTTGCAACGTCAGGTTCCGGTCGATGACCTCCATCGCCTTGCTCGTTTTGTCTTCCGACAACGCACCCGTCCGAAGCATCTGGACCCAGCCCACGATGGCGGTAAGCGGCGTCCGCAATTCGTGGGAGAGCGTTGCCAGGAACTCGTCCTTGATCCGGTTTGCCTGCTCGAGATCCCTGATCGTTTGCGATAGCTCTGCCGTCCGGGAGGCGACACGAATCTCCAGGTCGTCGCGCATCTGTTTCAGCCGCTCGGCCGTATGACGGAGTTCTTCTTCATTCCGGCGCCGTTCCGTCATGTCTCGGGTGACCTTGCCGAATCCCTGCAGCTTCCCGCTCGAATCGCGGAGCGCGGTGATCACGACATTCGCCCAGAACCGGCTTCCATCCTTCCGCAGACGCCACCCCTCGTCTTCGACACGGCCAACGGCGATCGCCGTTTCGAGTACACGTTCCGGTTTTCGACCGGCAATGTCTTCCTGGGAATAAAAAGTGGAGAAGTGGCGCCCAATGATTTCGCCGGCGGACCATCCTTTCAGGCGCTGGGCGCCTGCATTCCAGGTGAGGATGATCCCGTTGGGATCCAGCATGAAGATGGCGTACTCCTTCACCTCCTGAACGAGGAGTCGGTAGGTTTCGAGGTCGGGTGCTTTGGGCGGTTGGGCCATATTCGACTTCCTGAAAAGAATAGCACGGTATCCGGCCGCCGTTGCGGGTGCAGGCGGGGCACGGAACGGTGGAGTTTCGAGATTTACATCTTTTAACGCACTGTTCTTCCGGTCACCTGTCCAAATAGGCATAGAACAAGATTCCCGAAAGGAGATGACCGATGAAAAAGATACTGGCAGCTGTTTTGACGATGCTCACAATCACCCTGGTGTTGGCCGCGCAACGCGGCGGTCCGCCGCCCAACGGTGGTTTTCGAGGCGGCGGCGCGCCGGATCCGGGGGCTGCGCTGAAAGCGGCGCTGGACCTCACGGACGGGCAGGTGACCGCAGTGAAGGCGTTGATGGAGACCCGGCAGGATCGGGCGAAGACGATCATGGCGGAGGTCGACGCGAAACGTCAGGCGTTGGATGGGTTGTTGAACGCGGCTACCCCCGATCCGGCCGCCGTCGGAAACGCGGCGATTGCGTTGCGTACTTCCGAAAGAAAGATGGAAGCGGAACAAGTTTGGTTCATTGCCGAACTGAAGAAGCTGTTGACCGGTTCCCAACAGACCACGCTGGACAACCTGATTGCAGCCAAGGCGCCGATTCCTGGTCTTGGGGGTCCCGGCATGCGGGGCGGTCCGCGCGGTCCCAGACCCTGAGTTCTGGAGTTCTGGGGTCAGTCCCCGAATTTTCAGACAGAAAACCGGTAACCGTGACCGTGGACGGTCAGGATGTATCGAGGGTTTTTGGGATCCTCTTCGATTTTCTGACGAAGCCACACAATGTGGACGTCCACGGTTCGGGTGAGCGGCACGGACTGATATCCCCAGACCTCCTGCAGCAGGGTTTCCCGCGTGACGATTTCGCCGCGATGCTCCACGAAATAGCGCAGAAGCCGGGACTCCCGCTCCGATAGATCGAGCGTCTTTCCCTTGTGAACCAGCCGCGACTTGACGAAGTCCACCGTTTTTCCGTCAAACTCAAACGATCGCAGTTCGCTGCCTCCGCTGAAGGATGCGCGCCGAATCAGAGCGGCGATTCGCGCGAGAAGCTCGTCGGGGTCGTAGGGTTTGGTGACGTAGTCATCGGCGCCCCCTTCCAGTCCCGCGACTTTATCTCGCGTGTCGCCCAGGGCGGTCAGCATCAGGATCGGACCTTGAATGCCGGAGCGTCGCAGGCGGCGGCACACCTCAAAGCCGTCGATTCCAGGCAACATGACGTCCAGTATGATCAGATCGAACGCCCGCTTCGCCGCGGTTTCCACGCCGGTCTCGCCGGTGAGGCAAGACGCCACTTCGTAGCCCCGGCGCGACAGTAAATCGGTCAGGACGCGGACGAGACCGGCTTCGTCTTCGATGAGCAGGATCTTCACGCCGTGCGCTCCACGACCGCGGCGAGATGCAGCGTGAACCGCGCGCCTCGTGACGGCTGGGATTCGACCGTCACTTTTCCGCCCTGCGCGGTCATGAGCCGTCGAACGAGATTCAGTCCCAGTCCGCTGCCCGGAGTGTCCGAGCGCGCGTTCCTTCCGCGGTAGAAGGGTTCAAAGATGTGCGGTAGATCGGCGGCGTCGATGCCCGGGCCGGAGTCGGCGACGCTGATGATCACCGTATTGGAATCGGAACGGCGAGCTTCGACCTTGATACGCTTCCCGGCGTTGGCTTCGCCGTATTTCAGGGCGTTGCTTACCAGATTCTGAAGACAGTCGGTCAGGGCGCGTTCGTCCGCCTTCACCCGCGGAAGGTTGGCGGCAATGTCCAGATCGATGACACTGCCTGCCTGATGCAGACCAACCACCCGGTCGATAATGGCGCTGACGTCGAGTGCCTGGACATCGTAGGCGCCGCGTCCTTTCTCGGTGCGTGAAAACGAGAGGATTTGGTCGACCATGGTGGACAGGCGCTGGCCTTCGGCCTGAACCATCGTTGCGTATTCGCGAACTTCCTTTTCATCCGAGACCACGCCATTCGCGACGTTGTACGCCGCCGAGCGAATGATCGCAAGCGGCGTTCGAAGTTCGTGAGAGACACGGGCGACGAAGTCCATCTGAAGCTGGGCCAGCGAACGCGCGCGATGGCTGGAGATCACGACCAGCACCACGCTCGATGCCAGCAAAAGAAGAATGCCGAAACTGATCGCAAGGTTCCGGCGCCGCAGCGATTCGATGGCCGTATCCAGCGATCCTGACCGGTGCCTGACCACCAGCTCCCATGCGCCCGCCAGTGCGGGGCCCGGACCTCCCCGTGTTCCGACAAATGGCGGTCCTGCCATTCCCCGGCGTTCGCCGCGTGCCCGATCGCCGCGTCCGGGACGCGGACCTCCCGGACCGAAGCCGTTGCCCGGCGGCGGGCCGGCCGGAGGACGGCCTCTGCCCGCGTCGGGGCCGAAGAGCGGCAATCGCAGATCCGGTTTCGCAAACTCGTCATCGGCAATTGAGGAATCCGATTTGAAAATCGGGGCGGTGGCGCCGCCGCGTTTCAGGATCGCAATGCGGTACTGCGCCTTGTCCGTTTCCGGAAAATGCCGGGCCACAACCGGCGGGAGAAATTCCTGAGAGAAAACTTCCGCGTTGAATTCCACAAGCGCCCAGACCGGCTGAGCCATGGGGATCCGCGCGGGCACGGGAAAGACCGGATTTCCGCCGCTCATCGGATCCATCTGCGGCGGCGGACCGGAACGTCCTGAAGAATCCATTCGAACATCGAACGTGTCGTGCAGGACCTTGAACTCAGGCGGCCACTCCACGCTTTCCAGTTCGCCTGCCTGCGGATTGAATTGCTGAAGCGTCAGGCCGCCTTCCGTTCGCCGCATCAGGAAAACACGTTTGATCAGGGATGGATACGAGGCCGCGGCTTCCTCGGACTGCTGGAGGAACCACGGCGCCAGATCCGGAGAGTCCGGTGGATTTCGAACCTGAAAGGTTGTGAGGACCCGGCCCAGTTCGCGATTGAAGTCCGCGACGAACTGCATGCCCGCCTGATTCAAATGTTCTTCAAGGCGGCGGCGGTCGGCCTGGCTGACTTCACCGATCCAGCGATATTGCAAGACCGCCAGAAGCGGCAGCAGAACCAGGAGAACACCGAGGACGATGTAGATGGTTCGAGACGGCCGGGATCCCCTCATTTTCACGAGCCAGTATAGGCAACGCCGGGATCGGCGAACTGTTAAAAGTCTTTAACACGTTATAATCCGCGGGACCTTTCAAACGTGACCGTTCACCGGGAAAATTCCGTATCAAGGAGACACTCGATGGATCGCAGACGTTTTATGGAGTACTCACTCGTGGCCGGCGCGATCGGCGCCTGCGGCTGCACGCCCTCTCAACCGGAACAGAAACAACAGCCCGATGTCGCGGCGCCCGTGTCGTCTGCGCCTGCGGCCTTCGAACTGGACGAGGCGACGGTTGTATCGCTTCAGGAGGGAATGAAGTCGGGGAAGACCACATCGCGCTCGATTACCGAGCTGTACCTTCGTCGGATCGACGCTCTGAACGAAAAAGGGCCATCGCTTCGAGCGGTGATCGAAACCAATCCGGACGCGCTTGAAATTGCGGCCGCACTCGATGCCGAACGCAAAGCAAAAGGTCCTCGCAGCCCGCTCCACGGGATTCCCGTGCTCGTCAAAGACAACATCGACACGGCCGACAAAATGACCACGACGGCCGGTTCTCTTGCGCTTGCGGGATCGATCCCGGCCGAGGACTCCACCGTGGTGAAGAAGCTTCGGGAGGCGGGAGCCGTCATTCTGGGCAAGGCCAACCTGAGCGAATGGGCGAACATCCGGTCGAACAAGTCGTCCAGCGGATGGAGCGCTCGAGGCGGCCAGTGCCGCAATCCCTATGTGCTGGACCGGAACCCGTGCGGCTCGAGCTCGGGATCGGGAAGCGCAACCGCGGCAAATCTCTGCGCGATTTCCATCGGAACGGAGACGGACGGCTCGATTGTCTGTCCGTCGAGCACCTGCGGCATCGTAGGAATCAAGCCCACGGTCGGTCTGGTCAGCCGCGCGGGAATCATCCCGATCTCGCATACTCAGGACACCGCCGGCCCCATGTGCCGGACCGTTGCCGATGCGGCGGCGCTGCTGGGCGCCATCGCCGGCGTGGATCCGCGGGACGCGGCGACGAAATCGGGCGAAGGAAAGTCGTTGGCCGACTACACGCAGTTTCTCGATCCAGACGGTCTGAAGGGCAAACGCATCGGTGTGTCGCGGTCGGAAATGGGATTCAATGCCCGCGTCGACCGGTTGATGGAAGAGGCAATCGAAGTCCTGAAGAAGGGCGGCGCCGAAGTCATCGACAAAACGGATATCGAGTCCATGAAAAGACTGGGAGAGGCCGAAATCGAAGTGTTGTTGTTTGAGCTCAAGGCGGACATGAGTGCGTATCTGGCGTCGCTCGGAGCGAAAGCGCCGGTAAAGACGCTCAAAGACATCATCGAGTTCAACGAAAAGAATGCCGGCAAGGAAATGCCCTACTTCGGGCAGGAACTTTTCGTTCAGGCCGAAGCGAAGGGTCCGTTGACGGATGCGAAATATCTCGCCGCGCTCCAGAAGTGCCGGCTGCTTTCGCGGGAGCAGGGCATCGACAAGGTGATGAGCGCCCACAAACTCGATGCGATCATCGCTCCTGCCAACGGTCCGGCCTGGACAACCGACCACGTGAACGGCGATCACTTCGTCGGCGGAAGTTCCACGGCGGCGGCCGTCGCCGGTTATCCGAACATCACCGTTCCTTGCGGGTTCGTCAGCGGGCTGCCCATCGGTTTGTCATTCTTCGGGCGCGCC
>JAHFTY010000019.1:14235-31934 GCA_023265365.1 Acidobacteriota bacterium | reverse complement strand
TGGGCAGGAGGTGTCCGGAACGCTCGCCGCGGTGCGCGCCTATGATCGCCAAACGAATCGGATCGTCGACCTTTCGCGCGAGGATTGCGCCTTCAGTTATCGCAAAAGCATCTTCAATACAACAGCGCGCGATCGATACATCGTGCTCGATGTGACGTACGCCTTCTCAAGAGACGCCGCGCCGTGCATCGAGTATCCCGACCTGAAGCGGGAGTTGGAAAACGTGTCGCATCCAACGCTCATCCAGGTTCGTGACGCTGTTCGCCGCTTGCGCGCCCGCAAGGCGATGCTGATTCAGGAAGGCGACCCGGATTGCCGGAGCGCGGGGTCGTTCTTCAAAAACCCAATCTTCAGTCCGGAGGCCTTTGCGCGGCTCGAGTCTCTGGCCGGTGAACCGTTGCCCCGGTTTCCCGCGCCCGCGGGCGAAGTGAAAACGTCCGCCGCATGGCTGATCGAGCACTCCGGCATCGCGAAAGGTTATCGTCATGGAAGAGCCGGCGTTTCCACGAAACATACACTCGCGCTCGTCAATACCGGAGGCGCCACGGCGGAAGAGTTGATGGCCCTCGCACGGGAGATCCGGGAGCGCGTCGAAGACCGCTATGGAGTGAGGCTCGATATCGAGCCCGTCCTGGTGGCGTGAATCCTGCCCGCCCGACAAGCAATACTTGGCTGGAACCCCCGATCCTTTATATATTGTCGGGAATCTTCGGGAGGAAACTGAAGCATGACCCGGACACGTTTGATCTTTCCCGGCATTTTGATCGCGACGATGGCGCTCATGGCGCAGGCTCCGCAGACCAACGTCACCACCAGCCCGCTGGGTTTTCTCCTCGGCCCGAAGGGTGATGTGAAGAAGGTCGATTACGGCGATCCGAAAGCGCCAACGACGGATTCGATGTACTACCACGAGAAGGGACCCGATGGGATCAAGGGAACCGTGGACGACATGGTCGACTGGGCGCCCGACGAGTTCATCTCCAACCCCGATCACGAATTCGATTGGCATAATCTCAAATCCTGGCATTTCCCGCCGATCCTGCAGAAGGTTCAACTCCTCGGCAATCGAAAAGTGAAGCCGGGTGAGAGCGTCACGTTCGAATGTCTGGTGGAAGACTTCACCGGCACGCAGAGCGGCTGCTCGGTCACCTACTACGGACCGCAGGGACGCCGTTCCGGACTGACCGGCCGCGCTGCCGCGACGACGCCCGGCGGCCTGACGTTCCGGGGCGCCATCCCGATTCCCGCAGGCGCCGAGCCCGGTGTGTACCGGCTGGTCTACACCGAAACCAGCAACGCCACACGCGCATCGAAGACGTTTTACGCGGACGATTTTTTCGCCGGCGCCGATTCGAAAATGGAGATCGAAGTTCTCCCGGTGCCGGGGGCGGCAGCGCTGGATGTGATCCCTCCGGACGTTCAGTGGGTGCGCATGAACATGCTCGACCAACCCGAGAGCGCGATTCTCACCCAGAAGATCACGGACCCGATTCCGGTCTATGCCCACGTGACGGATAACAAGAGCGGAGTGGATCGCGTCACGTTCAAGATCATGGGGCCCACCGCCGCCTGCAGCGCGCCGACCAGCGGCAATCCGGGCAGCGCGAGTCCGTGCCGCTACATCGATGACATTGCCCTTCAGGCCATTGCCGGGTTACCCGGCGTTTACGGCGCGTTTGTAAGCGTTCCGAGGTGGTGGCAGCCCGGCGAATATCGTATTTACACGATATCGCCCAGCGACAAGGCGGGCCGGAAGAAGCAGATCGTCTACACGACTTCCGAATCCTTGAAGAACGCCAGGATCAACCTGACCAACGATCCCGCCAACATCGACGTCAAGCCGCCGAAATTGTTTTCCGTGTGGCTGGACAAGACCACGTCTCCGCTGGGCGGGCCGGTCACCGTCAGCGCGATCGTCACGGACGATATGTCCGGCGTCGGCACTGTCGCGGTGGCGTTCAATCCGATTCCCAGTTACATCAATCGCGTTCGGGCTGTCTTGAAGCCGGTCGATAGTCCCTCAGGCGTCGGCGACGACGGGAATCCCGTGTTGAAGGCCGGCCTTAACGCCCGCAGCAACATCTGGACGGGCACCGTCCAGACGGACGAGACCATGGAGCCGGGAGAATGGACGATCGGACGCATTGTCGCGCGCGACAACGCGGACAATTACCTGGATCTGCTTCCCGACGCCCATCCTGAAATCGCTCTGAAGATCAATTACACCGGCGGAAAGAACCTGCACGAGTTTTATATGAATGCGATCAAAGGCATCGCAACAACCGCTCCCGCGGCGCCCGCCACCGTCGCGCCGGCGCCGTCCGCCGGGGCCGCTCCGCAACAACTGGCGCCGGGCACGCGCCCGGACGTGAAGACCGAGAAAACCGGTGAACACGGCAATCCGATGATTCAAAGGGCAGGCCTTCCCATGCTCATCGAACTGGCCTCGCCCGATGTGAAACCGGATCCCGGCACCGGAAGATACAAGAGACTCGATCTCCTGCCGCCTCATCCGGCGCGCGGATATTGTCTGAACTGTCACGAACCGTAGAGTGTCAGGCCACCGTTCACCGGCACTTCGATGGCCGGCACGGAATCCATGACCGACGACACGACTGGAGGAAACATGAATCGTCGAGATTTCTTCAAACAGGCTGGAGTCGCCGCCGGCAGCACGATGGCTTTGAAGGGCGCGCCCCTCATCGGCGCCGGGCCGCAGACGAGCAGCTACAACTTCCAGACGAAACACGTCATCTGGATCATGAACGGCAACGGTTCGCGAAAGAAGGAATGGTACGAGAGCCCGAACCTCTCGCCGAATTATGCACGGCTTGTGAAAGAAGGTTTCGTCTATGAGGAATCGCACAACGAAACGGTTTCGAATCACGGCCACTCCTGGACGGAAACGATTACGGGAAACCGGCACCAGAACTCGACTCCGCTCTATCCGACACCGCTGCACTACATCCGCAAGGCGTATAACGACGAGTCGACGAAATACTGGTTCGTCAACGGCGTCAGCTATTACCGCCAGTGGCGCTATTCGACGAAGTACTTCACCACGCATCCGGACTACGGCGAAAACACACGTCCCGTCTCGCTCACGGCGACACACATTTATTGGCCGGATATGAAACGCACTCCATCGCAGATCGTGGCGGAAGAATTTCCGGACATGGGGCTGACCCCAGCCGAGAAAAAACGCATGGAGGAGTTTGTCGATGCGACGTACAAGGCGAAACTCTGGGATTTCAACCTCAGGAACGCTCCCATCCCGCGCGATCCGTTCATCGGAGACGCGCTGGGCCTCGCGCTGATTCCGCACATCCTGAAGGAATTCAAACCCAGGATGATGATCTACCAGCAGGTCGGTCACGACACCGGCCACGGGAACGGCGGCTATCTCCGCCAGCAGACCGGCTACTTCGAGTATGAAAAGGTCTGCAAGACTACCGATGAACAGGTGGGCCGCATCATCGATTTCGTGAAGAACGATCCTTATTTTTCCAGGAACACCGCCATCGTCATTCGTCCCGAATTCGGACGCGATGACGAGGTGAACCTTTACGGCGAAGTCAACCACAGCGACGGATACAACCAGTGCGTCCGCTCCGCCGAAATCTGGTGGGGACCCGACTTTAGAGTGGGCGTGGACAAGGGTTTGAAGAACCGGATGGACTTCGTCCCGTCGATCACGAAGCTGTTCAATGTCGACACGCCATATGCGTTCGGGATGGTCCATCCGGAAATGTTCAAAACGCCGGTCGGCCGCTTTCCCGAATACAAAGTCTGGACCGAGTCCTAGCGGCAACCACCCCGGCGCTTCGCGCCGGGGCTTTGCACAAAAGTCGCAGGACGAAGAAATTTCCCCGCCTTGGCAAGGCGGGGTGCCGCGCAAGCGGCGGGGCGGTTCGTTCAATAAAATCCATTTCGTGAACAGCACCACCCCGGCGCTTCGCGCCACCCCTCCTCGTCGAGGAGGGGAAAACGAATCGAGCCAAACATTTTCCCTCCTCGCCGGGATGACCGAATGATCGTTTTAGCCATTGGCTGCCAGGCAGACTGCGCTACAATCTCCGGTTGATCTCATTGCCCGAACGGAGATAAGCGTCCATGGCTTTTTGGAATAAGGGAGAATCGGGACCCAGCGAAGACCAGGTTCTCGGCGTGCTCAAGAAAGTCCTTGATCCCGACTTACGCAAGGACATCGTCACCCTCGGATTCATCCGCAACCTCAAAATCGAAAACGGCAACGTGAAGTTCGATCTGAACCTGACGACGCCGGCCTGTCCGGTGAAGGACCAGATGCGCGATCAGGCGGTCGCGTTGATCAAGGGAGTGCCGGGTGTTTCCAGCGTTGACGTGAACATGACCGCCGAGGTGCGGCAGTCGCCGCAATCGGACAAGACGTCGTTGAAGGGCGTCCGCAACATCATCGCGGTGGGCAGCGGCAAGGGCGGCGTCGGCAAGTCGACCATCGCGGTGAATATCGCGGCCTCGCTCGGCGCGGCCGGCGCGCGGGTCGGCCTGCTGGATGCGGATATCTATGGGCCGACCACGCCGATCATGCTGGGAACGGACGCGGCGCCGCAATCGAACGGTTCCCGTATCGTTCCATCCCGGGCGGCCGGCCTGAAGTTCATGTCGATGGGCCTGATCGCCAAGGCCGACCAACCCCTGATCTGGCGCGGCCCGATGGCGACGAAAGCGCTGCAACAGTGTTTGTTCGACGTGGATTGGGGCGAACTCGACTACCTCGTCATCGACCTTCCGCCGGGCACCGGCGATGTGCATCTCACGCTGGCGCAGTCGATTCCGCTGACCGGCGCCGTGATCGTCTCAACGCCCCAGGACGTCGGCTGGCGCATTTCGATGAAGACGCTCCGCATGTTCCAGCAGACGCGCGTGCCGATCCTGGGCATTGTCGAGAACATGAGCTATTACATCTGCCCGCACTGCAACGAAAAAGACTACATCTTCGGCCAGAGCGGAGGCAGCCGGGCCGCGGACCAACTGGGCATTCCGTTCCTCGGAGAAGTTCCACTCGACATCGCGATCCGCTCGCAGTCGGATGCGGGATCGCCGCTGGTTCTCCATCAGCCGAATTCCCCCAGCGCGAAAGTGCTGCGCGAGATTGCGGAGAAGGTGGCGGCGCAGGTGAGCATCCGCTCGTTCGAAGCGCCCGTGCTCGAGGTGGAATAGTGCCGCTCGATCCCACGGCCTCGATGCCCGTCAAGATCAAGAAGGTGAGTCCGGCCGAACTGATGATCGTCTGGAAGGATGGTCACGAGTCGCACTACCCATCGCCCGTTCTCCGCCGGGAATGCCCATGCGCCTCCTGCCGGGACGAGATGACGGGCGCGCGAATCCTCCTTCCCATGCACGTTCCGGATAACCTCGAGATGCGCGGCGTCCACATCGTCGGCCAGTACGCGCTCCAGTTCGACTGGGCGGACGGCCATCACACGGGCATCTTCAGCTTCGATTTACTTCGCGCTTTGTGTCCCTGCAGTTATTGCCGTACACAATGAGCAGATTCCTGGGTTACGCCGCCGGTTCGACGACGGCCGCCATCGAGCCCAGGGAACGGGGAAGACGCCAATCCGGGCCGTAGCTGTGGATCAGGTCGCGTTTTTGTTCCGCCTTTTCGAGTTCGCAGGTGATGAGAATCGTTGTCCCCCGGGTATCCACTTCAACCGCGTGAGAAAACGCGCGCGTTTCGGACATTCCAAAGATCTTCACGAGCATCTCGACGACGTAGTCGTAAGTGTGGTCTTCGTCATTCAGAAGGATGACGTGGTAAAGCGGCTGGATCTGGTTGGAAGTCTCGTCCTCGACTTCAGGAAGGACGGACGACGAACGCGAACTCATGCCAAAAGTGTAATCTGCGGCGCGCCGCCGAAACGACAAAAACCGCCGCAAGCCGGGATACGACGACCCTTTGGCCCTTCCACGTGTCCAAGATCTGTTGATAGACTTGGCCCTTCCATAACTTCCGGAGGTCCCTGCGATGTGGAGATACTCAAATCTTTGTTTGATCCTGACGCTGATCGCCGCGCTGAGCGGCGGTTGTAGCAGCGGTCCGGCGCCCTCAACCCAGCCCGCAGTTTCGAACCCCGCGGCACCCGCCTCAAATGTCTCCATGAACAGGGATGACTACCCTGTATTTCCAAACGCGGATGCGGGAGCGGACCCGTCGGTGTCCCCCGAACAGGGGGGAAAGGGTTTCAAGGGCGAAGGTTGGGAAACGAATACGAAGTTCGATTTGATCGGCGACCCGAGAGCGTTGAAAGGCGGCCTTTACCGGAATTACATGCTCGACTTTCCGGGAACGCTGCGGATGTACGGTCCGGAGTCGAACAGCGCCTTGAATTACATGATCAAGGGCATGGTCTATGAACCGCTGCTCGGAATGGATTACAACGGCGACCTGAACTTCATGCCGGGACTCGCGACTCACTGGCAGATCTCGCCGGACAAGCTGACGTATCGTTTCCGGATCGATCCCAACGCGCGCTGGTCCGACGGGGAGCCGGTGACTACCGAAGACGTGATCGCCACATGGAAGTTTCTGATCGACGACAAGCTTCAAGACCTCACCTACAGCCTCATCTTCAAACGATTCGAACCGCCGGTTGCCGAAAGCAAATACATCGTACGGGTGAAGAGCAAGGAACTGAACTGGAGGAATTTTCAGGCATTCTCGGGCGTCGGCATCTTCCCGGCCCACACATTGAAGGGTGTTGACGGCGCGACCTACCTTCGCGACTTCAATTTCAAGATGCCGCCCGGCAGCGGTCCCTACATTGTCCAGGAAAGCGATATCGAGAAAGGAAAGTCCGTGACGATCCGCCGCCGCAAAGACTACTGGGCGGAAAAGGCCCGCGCCAACGCCGGCGTGTACAACTTCGATGAGGTCCGCTACGTCGTCGTGCGGGATCCGAACCTCGCCTATGAGATGTTCAAGAAAGGCGAACTCGATTCCTATACCGTCAATCGCGCGAAGATGTGGGTGGAGGAACTGAACTACGACCAGATCCAACGCGGCCTGATCCAGAAAAAGAAGATCTTCAATCAGTCGCCGAGCGCGCGCCAGGAAATCGTTTTCAACATGCGGCGCGAGCCGTTCAACGACCTCCGGGTTCGGAAGGCCCTGACGCTCCTTCTCAATCGAAAACTGCTGATCGAAAAACTGATGTTCAACCAGTACCTTCCGCAGAATTCGGCCGAGCCGGGCACTCCCTACGAGAATCCGAACAATCCCAAAAACGAGTACAACCCCGAGGAAGCGATCAAACTGCTCGCGGAGGCCGGCTGGAACACGCGCGACTCGCAGGGCCGGCTGGTGAAGAACGGAAAGCCGCTGACCTTCGAACTCCTCTACGATTCGAAAACATTCGATCCGCACCTCACTGTCTTTCAGGAGGATCTGCGCAAGGTTGGAATTGGAATGAACCTCAGGCTGGTGACCCCGGAAACGAGTTTCAAGCTCCTCATGGAGCGCCGTTTCGAGACCGCGTTTCAGGCGTGGGGTTCCATCCTGTTTCCGAACCCGGAACACAACCTGAGTTCGAGGTCCGCCGATGAACTGAACACGAACAATCTGTCCGGCTTCAAAGACAAACGCGTGGACGACCTGATCAAGCAATACAATCTCGAGTTCGATCAGCAGAAACGCACGGAGATCATGCGTGAAATCGATGGGATTGTGGCCAATACCTATCCTGCGATCAATCTCTGGTTCGCGCCGTTCCATCGTGTGATCTGGTGGAACAAGTTCGGATTCCCGAACGGCTATCTCTCCAGGACCAGCGACGAGATCGGAAGCGGCGAAGGCTACGGAATCACGCAACTCTGGTGGATCGATCCGGCCAGGCAGGCGAAGCTGGACCAGACGCTGAAAGATCCTTCGTTGAAACTCGAGGTTGGTCCCGACGAGGATCGTTACTGGCTCGAGAAGGTGAAACAACAAGCCGCCGCCCTGCCCAAAGCCGCCGGGGGGACGAATTAGTGCGGGCCGCTACTCTCGTGCTGACCGGCTTTCTGTTGATTGAAGGCTGCGGCGGCGCGACAACCGAAGCGCCCAAATCCGGCGCCTCGCAGCCAGACTCTCGAACCGCGCCGGTTTCGGTGAACAAGAACGACTATCCCGTTTTTCCGGACGCCGATGCCGGGGCGGATCCCGCGGTCCCGGCGGAACAAGGCGGAAAAGGCTTCAAAGGCGAAGGCTGGCAGACCAGCGCCGATTTCGATCTGATCGGGGATCCGCATGCCATCAAAGGCGGCAGCATGCGGTCGCAGATGATCAGTTTCCCCGGGACGCTGCGGATGGCCGGTCCCGAGTGGAACAGCGAAGACAATTACATCTTCAATGCGCTCGTCTATGAGCAGTTGACCAACCTCCACCCGAACACGCTGGAATACACGCCGATGCTGGCCACCCACTGGAGGATCGATCCCGATCAGCTCACCTATCACTTCAGGATCGATCCGAACGCGCGCTATTCCGACGGAACGCCGGTCACCGCCGACGATGTGGTGGCGACCTGGAAATTCCTCACGGACAAAACGCTCAACGATCCGTATTTGAACACGCAGTACGGCAAGCTGGAAATGCCGGTCGCCGAGAGCAAGTACATTGTCCGGGTCAAGGCCAGGCGCAAGGAGTGGGACTGTTTCCTGACCGCCGCCACGATGCGCCTCTTTCCTGCGAACGCGTTGAAGAACATCACGGGCAAAAGTTACCTGAGCGACTACAACTTCAAGTTACTGCCGGGTTCCGGGCCCTACATCATCAACGAATCTGATATCGATAAGGGCAAATCGGTCACGCTGCATCGCCGCAAGGACTACTGGGCCGGGAAATACCGTTGGAATGTCGGGCAGAATAATTTCGAGGAGTTGAAGCGCGTTGTGGTTCGCGACGAGAATCTCGCCATCGAGCAGCTCAAGAAAGGCGAACTGGACTTTTACTACGTGCGAGGGAATCCCAGGGTCTGGATGGAGCAGTTCACGTCGGAACCGTTTCAGCGCGGAATCGCGGTGAAGCGCTCGTTCTTCAACAACTACCCCGCAGACGTCGCGTTCATCGCTTTCAACATGCGGCGGAAACCCTTCGACGATCTCCGTGTGCGAAAAGCGATGGCGCTGCTTTTCAACCGGGATCAGGTTATCGAGAAGCTGTTCTACAAACTCTACCTGCCCCTCAATTCGTATTACCCCGCGACGATTTACGAAAACCCGGACAACCCGAAGACCTCCTACAACCCGCAGGAAGCGCTGAAACTGCTGGCCGAGGCCGGTTGGAGCACCCGGGACAGCCAGGGCCGGTTGACGAAGAACGGTCAGCCCCTTCAGGTTGAGATTCTCTACGCGCGGCAGATCTTCGAGCCATGGCTGACGATCTATCAGGAAGACCTTCGCAAGGCTGGAATTACGGCGAACCTGCGGCTCGTCACGTTTGAAACCAGTTTCAAGCTGGAGATGCAGCGGCAATTCGACGTTGCCGTCGGGGCGTGGGGCGTCGGGAGTCCATTCCCGAATCCGCGGCCGGAATATCATTCGGAAACGGCCGATCCCGAGAATACAAACAATATCCAGGGTTTGAAGGACAAGCACGTCGACGAACTCATCGACCGGTACGACCACGAGTTCGATGTCCAGAAACGCGTCGCCATCCTCAGGGAACTCGATGGAGCGTTCGCGAATTCCTATCAGTACATCCTGAGATGGTACGATCCTGCCCAGCGCGTTGCGTTCACGAACAAATTCGGGATGCCGCAGGGAGGTCTTTCGAGAATCGCCGATCCCGACGGGACTTTGGCGCCGGGCGTTTTCCAGCTCTGGTGGATCGATCCCGACAGGGAAACGAAATGGAAGGAAGCGATGCGCAATCCGTCCATGAAGCTGGAAATTCCGCCCGAAGACGACAAGTATTGGGTCGAGTACGGAAAGAAGCAGGGAGGTTCCAACTGATGAACCGCAAGAAACGGCCGATCGCGGCGCTGATCGCATTTCTATTTGTTGTGGGTTGCTCGGGAACGAATCCGGGTGATTCCGGTTCCGGCGCCACCCCCGCCGTCCGCACAACCCCGGTATCCATGAACAAGGACGACT
Source organism: Acidobacteriota bacterium (assembly GCA_023265365.1). Classification (GTDB taxonomy): domain Bacteria; phylum Acidobacteriota; class Terriglobia; order 20CM-2-55-15; family 20CM-2-55-15; genus JAHFTY01. Next base: position 21,818 of record JAHFTY010000019.1, on the reverse strand, counting down.
ATCCCGTCATTCCCGACGCGGATGCCGGCGCGGACCCGGCCGTTCCCGCGGAACAGGGCGGAAAGGGGTTCAAAGGCGAAGGCTGGCAGACCAACACGGCCTTCGATCTGATTGGAGATCCTCGCGCGGTGAAGGGCGGCGTCTATCGAAAATACACGCCGGGTTTTGGAACGTTGCGGATCGCCGGTCCCGAGCACAACAGTGCCACCAACTACACCATCATGCCGATGGTCTACGAAGCGCTGCTCAACCTGCATCCCACCACGCTCGAATTCGTTCCGGGCCTCGCCACTCACTGGCAGATTTCGGACGACAAGACGACCTTCCGTTTCCGCATCAACCCCAACGCGCGCTGGTCCGACGGAGAACCGGTGATCGCCGAGGACGTCGTAGCGACGTGGGTCTTCAACACCGATAAGGGCCTGCAGGATCCCGCGAACGCCGCCGAATATGGGAAGTTCGAGAAACCGGTCGCCGAGAGCAAGTACATCGTCAGCGTCAAAACGAACACCACCAGCTGGCTCAACTTCTACACCTTCTCGGGCATGATCATTCTCCCATCCCATGTCCTGAAAAACGTGGATGGCGCCGCCTACGTGCGCGACTACAACTTCAAGTTTCTGCCGGGCACCGGCCCGTACATCGTGAACGAAGCGGACATCAAGAAGGGCCAGTCCGTTTCCGTTCGCCGGCGCAAGGACTACTGGGGAGAGAAAATGCGCTGGAACGCGGGCCTGAACAATTTCGACGAGTTCCGCATCGTCACCGTCAGAGATCCCAACCTTGCCTTCGAGATGTTCAAGAAGGGAGACCTCGACTTCTACTTCATCAACCGTTCGCGCGACTGGGTCCAGGAACTCGACTTCGACGCCGTGCAGCGCGGGTTGATCCGGAAAAGAAAAGTATTCAACGCGATGCCCCACGGTATTCAGGGTTTCGCTTTCAATACGCGCCGCGCCCCGTTCGACGATGTCCGTGTGAGAAAGGCGCTCACGCTGCTCGAAAACCGGGAACTGATGCTCGAAAAACTCTTCTTCAACGAGTATCTGCCTCAGAATTCCTACTTCTCCGGAAGCGTCTACGAGAACCCCAACAATCCGAAAAACACCTTCGACCCGCAGGCCGCGCTCAAGCTTCTGGCCGAGGCGGGTTGGAAGGACCGCGATGCGCAGGGCCGTCTGACGAAAGGCGGGAAACCGCTGTCGATCGAGATGTTGTATGACGATAAGCAGGCGGAAACCTATCTCACCGTTTACCAGGACGATCTTCGAAAAGCAGGGATCAACTTGAATTTGCGGCTGGTCACGAACGAGACCCAGTTCAAGCTCATCAACCAACGCCAGTTTGAAATGGTCCTTGCGGCCTGGGGCTCCTCGATTTTCCCGAATCCGGAAGTGGAATGGCACTCGCGCCTGGCCGATGTGAACGACACGAACAACATCACCGGTTTCAAGGATCCGAGAATGGACAAGATTTTCGACAAGTACCGGACGGCGTTCAATCAGCCGGATCGGGTGGTGATGCTCCGGGAACTGGACGGCATCATGACCGAGCAGTACCACTACGTGCTGGCCTGGTATCCGCCTGCGCAACGCACCGTGTTCTGGAACAAGTTTGGGCAGCCTGCGGGAATCCTGACCCGGACCGGCCGCTATGAAACCAACGTCAACCTCGGCCCGGGGCCGGAGCAGATGTGGTGGATCGATCCTCAGATGGCCCAGAGTCTGGAAGCCGCGATGAGGAATCCTCAATCCAAACTCCAGGCCGGTCAGACCGAGGACCGGTACTGGCAGGAATTCGCAAAGAAGGAAGAACAGAAGCAGGCGGCCAAGTAACACGCAATGACTGGGTATTTTCTTCGACGCTTTCTCCTGATCATTCCGACGTTCATCGGCATCACGCTCGCCGTGTTTGTGGTGATGCACTTCGTGCCCGGCGGTCCCGTCGAACGCCAGATCATGCGCTACAAGATGGCCATGCAGGAAGGCGGCGGCGGCGGGGGCGGCGGCCGCTCGGTTGAAATTCCGGAAGAAGCGATTCAGGAGATGAAGCGCTATTACGGGTTCGACAAGCCCGTGCACGTCCGGTACGCGCTGTGGTTGTGGAACGTGCTCCATCTGGACCTGGGGCGCTCGTACATCTATCAGGATCCGGTCTGGGACGTCATCAAGTCGCGATTCCCGATCTCGATCTTCCTCGGCCTGACCGGTTTTATCCTCAGCTACCTCGTCTGTGTGCCGCTTGGCGTGTGGAAAGCGGTAAAGCACGGAACGAAATTCGATTTCATGTCCAGCTTCATCGTGTTCCTCGGATACTCGGTGCCGGGATGGGCGCTCGGAACGGCGTTGCTGGTGCTGTTCGGCGGAGGATCGTTCTTCAACGTATTTCCTCTTGGCGGTTTCCGGCCCGATAACTGGGAGTATCTCGGCTTCTTCCAGAAGATCGGGGCGCAGATTCATTACATGTTCCTTCCGGTCGTCTGCTACATGATTGCGGAGTTCGCGACGCTGACGATCCTGACGAAGAACTCGCTGATGGAGAACCTCGGCCAGGACTACGTGCGCACCGCGTTTGCGAAGGGTTTGAACGAGAACAGGGTGATCTTCAAGCATGCGCTTCGGAATTCGCTGATCCCGATCGCGACCGGTCTTGGGCATGTGATCAGCATTATTCTGGCGGGATCCTTTCTCATCGAGAAGGTGTTCAACATCGATGGGATGGGCTATCTCGGCTACACGTCGATCCTCCAGCGCGACTATCCGGTGGCGCTGGGCATCCTGGTGATTTCGAGCCTGCTGCTCCTGGTCGGAAACATCCTTTCCGACATCGTGTACGTGATCGTTGACCCCAGGATCCGTTTCAAATGAAGGAAGAACTCCTCCCTCCGATCGAAGAAAGCGTTGGAGCCGGCGCGATGGCGCCGCCGCTTCCGCAGAAGAAATCCCTTTCGATCTTCCGGAAGCGCGTGCGCAAGTTCAAATCGCTGAAGCGGGGTTATTACTCGTTCGTCCTTCTTCTGGTTACTTACGCCCTGTCGTTCATTCTCCCGGTGCTGGTGAACAACAAGGCGCTCGCGGTGCATTACCAGGGGCATTACTACTTCCCGATCATCCGCTACTATCCTGCCGCCCAGTTCGGGATGGATGCGATCGGCGAACCGAACTACAGGGAGTTGAAACGGAAGCTTTCCCGGGAGAGCGCCGGCGACTGGGTGCTGATGCCGGTCTATCCGTACAGTCCCACCGAATCGCTGCTGGACCTTCCGGGATCGCCGCCGCACAAGCCGTCGAGAGAACACATTTTCGGAACCGACGACCGGGCGCGCGACGTGTTCACGCGGCTGGCTTACGGGTTCAACGTGTCGCTGACGTTTGCGCTGCTGGTTCTCGGATCGAGTTACGTTGTGGGAATCAGCGTGGGCGCGATGTTCGGATATTTTGGCGGAAAGCTGGACATGCTGGGGCAGCGGCTGATCGAGGTCTGGTCGTCCCTGCCGTTCCTGTACACGATCATCATCGTCAGCTCGATCATCGTGCCGATCTACATTCCGGGAAGGAACCTCCTGATGCAGCCTTCCTTCTGGCTGTTGATCGCCATCCTCGCCGTGTTCGACTGGATGGGCATTACGTACTACGTGCGCGGCGAGTTCTACCGGGAAAAGGCCAAGGACTATGTCGGCGCTGCGATCGCGATGGGGGTGTCGGAGCCCGCAATCATGTTCCGGCACATTCTTCCGAACGCGTTGACGCCCGTGGTCTCGTTCGCGCCGTTCGCCATCGTGGCGAATATCGAAGCGCTGGTCGCGCTGGATTTCCTGGGGTTCGGACTGCCCGCTCCGACGCCGAGCTGGGGAGAGTTGATCGGGCAGGGCATGAATTATCTGACCGACTGGTGGCTGGTGTTTTTCCCGCTGGCCGCCGTCTTCGTCACGCTGCTGCTGATTGTCTTCGTCGGAGAAGCGGTCCGCGAGGCATTCGATCCCAAAGAATATTCGAGGCTGCGGTGACGGACAAACTACTCGAAGTTCGCGGCCTCAAAACGTATTTCCGGACCGAAGCCGGCACGGCGAAGGCGGTGGATGGCGTCAGCTTTGATATCCATGTGGGCGAGGTGGTCGGCCTGGTGGGCGAGTCCGGATCCGGGAAGAGCGTCACGGCGCTGAGCATCCTGCGATTAATTCCGGATCCGCCGGGAAAGATCGTCGAAGGATCGGTCCTGTTTAAAGGACGCGACCTGCTGAAACTGTCCTGGGAAGAGATCCGGAAAGTGCGCGGCAAGGAAATCAGCATGATCTTCCAGGAGCCGATGACGTCGCTCAATCCGGTGTTCACGATCGGCATGCAGATCATGGAAGTCGTTCTTCAGCACGAGGACGTCTCCAAACAGGATGCGTTCTATCGCGCCGTACAGATGCTCGAACTGGTCGGGATCCCCGACCCATCGGGCCGCATGAACGACTATCCGCACCAGTTCTCGGGCGGCATGCGTCAGCGCGTGATGATCGCGATGGCGCTGGCGTGCGACCCGTCCTTATTAATCGCGGACGAGCCGACCACCGCCCTCGACGTCACGATCCAGGCGCAGATCCTCGAACTGATGCTGAAGGTCAAGGAGCAGCGTAAGGACAACGCGATTCTGCTGATCACCCACAACCTCGCCGTCGTGGCGGAGACGTGCGATCGCGTCATCGTGATGTATGGCGGCAAGATTCAGGAGGTTGCGCCGGTCCGGGAACTGTTCAAGAACCCGCAGCATCCCTACACGCGCGGTCTGCTGGCGTCGCTGCCGACGGTCGACGGTGACAAACACCTCCGCCTCCAGACGATTCCCGGAAACGTGCCGAGCATCATGGAACTGCCGGTCGGTTGCAAGTTCGTCACGCGATGCACGGAAAGGCTCGACATCTGTTCGCAGGTCGAGCCGGAGCTATTGGAGATTTCGCCCGGGCACTGGGTCCGGTGCCACTTGATGACCACCCCGGCGCTTCGCGCCACCCCTCCTCGTCGAGGAGGGGAAAACGCTTTTCCCTGATTTCGCCTTATTGGGACAGCCTTGCCTCAATGAGGAGGGGAAAAACGCGGCAACGCAGAAACGAAAGTTTTCCCTCCTCAGCGAGGAGGGAAAAACGCGGGAACGTAGGAACGAAAGTTTCCCCTCCTCAGCGAGGAGGGGAAAACTGGGGAATTTAGGAACGAAAGTTTTCCCTCCGCAGCGGGGAGGGGTGGCGCGAAGCGCCGGGGTAGTCAGCGAAGACTTATGAAGATTCTGGAGGTGCACAACCTGCGGGTTCGATTTCCGGTCACCGGAGGTGTGTTTGCGCGCAAGGTCGCTGAGGTTCGCGCGGTTGACGACGTCAGCTTCGAGCTGAACCAAGGCGAAACGCTGGGGCTTGTCGGCGAATCGGGTTGCGGCAAGAGCACGGTGGGTCGCGCGATCGTGAACATCCTGCGCGCGATGAGTTACGGAGTGGAAATCGACGGCAGGATCCTCTATCACAGGAATGGCGGTTCGCCCGTCGACCTTGCGGCGTTGAGCCGCGCGAAGATGCGGCCCTACCGGACCGACATTCAAATGATCTTTCAGGATCCGTATTCGTCGCTCAATCCGCGCATGACGGTCGCGCAGATCGTCGAAGAACCGATCAAGATCCATACAAAGGACACGCCTGCACAGCGGAAGGAACGCGTGGCCTGGCTGCTTGGCAAAGTCGGCCTGTCGGCCGAGCAGGCGAGCCGTTACCCGCACGAGTTTTCGGGCGGCCAGCGGCAGCGGATCGGCATCGCGCGCGCGCTTGCGACGAATCCGAAGATTGTGATCGCGGACGAACCGGTCAGCGCGCTCGATGTTTCGATTCAGGCGCAGGTCGTGAATCTCATGCAGGATCTGCAGGACGAGTTCAAGCTCTCCTACATTTTTATTGCGCATGACCTCTCGGTGGTGCGTCACATTTCGAACCGGATTGCGGTGATGTATCTCGGCAATATCGTCGAGATCGGCCCGGCCGAACTCATTTACAAGTCGCCGCTCCACCCGTATTCCAAGGCGTTGTTGTCCGCCGTGCCGAGGCCGGATCCCGAAACTGCCGCTCGAGACCGGCGCATTCGATTGAGCGGCGACGTCCCCAACCCGATTCGGAAGCCGTCGGGTTGTGGATTCCGAACGCGATGCCCGATCGCGCAGCCGTCTTGCGCGGACAAAGTGCCGCCCCTGGAGTTCAGGGACGGACGATGGGTCGCCTGTCCCTGGGCATGATCGCAAATTGCGATGAGCGGAGTTTTGTTGCCAATCGGAACTCAGGCGCCGCTCGATTGCGACAGAATGTCACTGAATTTGCTGGCCCTTATCCGTTTTGTAACCAATTAAGCTGTAGCGCAAGGCTTGTACATTTTGCTAAATTTCCTTGTACATTTTGCTAAATTTCTTCGTTGCTTATGCGGCATATGTCTCCAGCCGCTCTTGCGCTCATCGATTCAGGAGGGAATGGTAAATGGCGGAAGGCACCGGCCCGGGCCGGATCACGCCGAGTGGTGTGATTTTCGGTTTCATGATCCTGGTTCTCATCGTTTATTCCCTGTACTACTTCATTGCACAACCGTTCTGGTTTCCGAAACTGGCGTCCATTCACGGACAACAGATCGATCAGGTGTTCATGGCGGTGCTGATCGTGTCGGGCATTGCGTTTGTCGCTGTGCAGGCGTTACTCGGCTACTTCGTCGCGCGATACGGCGCGAACGGAACCGAGAAAGCGTCGTACTGGCACGACAATCCGAAGGCCGAAGCGTTTCTGCTGATCGGAACGGCCGTGATCCTGACCGTGCTGGTGTTCATGGGGCAGCGGGTCTGGGCCGGCATCTATTTCTCGGATAAACCGCCGGACGCGCTCGTTGTGGAGGTCCTGGGACAACAGTTCAACTGGAACTTCCGCTATCCGGGACCGGATGGAGCCTTCGGCCGAACGGATCCGAAGTTCGTTACCGGCACCGAGGCGTTCGGTATCGATCCGGCGGACCCGGCCGGCAAGGACGACATTGAAACGCCGACGCTTCACATCATCAACAAGAAACCTGTTCTTTTCAGAATCAAATCGAACGACGTCATCCATAGCTTCTTCCTCCCGAACTTCCGGGTCAAGCAGGACGCGGTTCCAGGGATGAAAATCGAGATCTGGTTCACCCCCGATACGGACAATCAAAAAGCCGACGCTTTCGAGATTGCCTGCGCCGAACTGTGCGGCGCCGGGCATTACAAGATGTCGAGTTTCATGACTGTGGATCCGGATCAGGCCGCGTTAACGAAATGGCTCCAGGAAATGAAGCAGTAGGAGAATCAGGCAAAACATGCATTCACATGAAACCGAACACGGCCATCACGATCATCCGCAGTTGGGTTTTGTTCGGAAATACATTTTAAGTACGGATCACAAGGTCATCGGCATCCAGTACATGATCACCGCGATGGCGATGGCCGTCGTGGGAGGCATCCTGTCGCTGCTGATGCGGCTGCAACTGGCGTTTCCCACCACGATGCAGCCGTTTATGGAAAAGATCATGCCGGACGCGTTTGCCGGCGGCATCATGAAACCG
>JAHFTY010000019.1:0-14225 GCA_023265365.1 Acidobacteriota bacterium | reverse complement strand
TTTACATCTCGCTGGTCACCATGCATGGAACGATCATGGTGTTTTTCCTGTTCACGGCTGTGTTGACCGGGGGATTCGGAAATTTCCTGATTCCCCTTCAGATCGGCGCCCGCGACATGGCGTTTCCATTCCTGAACGCGCTGTCCTACTGGGTGTTCCTGCTTTCCTGCGTCGTGATTTTTGGCGCCCTCTTCGTGGCGGGTGGCGGACCGCTGGGTGGATGGACATCGTACGCGCCGTTGAGCGCGGTTCCGGCGTTCGGTCCAGGCCAGGATCTTGGCGTCACCATGTGGATCGCCGCGATCGCGCTGTTCACGGCTTCGGGACTGATGGGCGGCCTGAACTACGTCACGACGATCCTGACGATGCGCACCAAGGGACTCTCGATGATGCGGCTGCCGCTGACCCAGTGGTCGCTTCTGATCACGGCCATCCTTGGTCTTCTCGCATTCCCGGTGTTGCTCTCCGCCGCAATCCTTCTCGTTTTCGATCGAACCGGCGGCACGAGCTTTTTCATTCCCGCCGGCCTTATTGCGGGGTCGAAAGTGCTGAATCATTCCGGCGGTCACCCGTTGTTGTGGCAGCACCTGTTCTGGTTCTTCGGTCACCCCGAGGTCTATATCCTGATCCTGCCCGCGATGGGCATGGCTTCCGACATCCTTTCGACGTTCTGCCGTAAACCGATCTTCAGCTACCGCATGATGATCTATTCCATGGCGTCAATCGCCGCGCTGAGCTTCATCGTGTGGGGCCACCACATGTTTGTCAGCGGCATGAGCCCGTTCCTGGGTTCGGTCTTCACGCTGACCACGCTGCTGATCGCCGTGCCATCCGCCGTCAAGACGTTCAACTGGTTAGGCACGGTCTGGGGAGCCCGTATCCGTTTCACCTCTGCGGCGCTGTTCTCCATCGGTTTCGTTTCGCTTTTCGTCAGCGGCGGCTTGAGCGGAATTTTCCTCGGAACGTCCGCGGCAGACATTCAACTGCAGGATACGTATTTCGTGGTGGCCCACTTCCACCTCGTCATGGCGGTCGCCCCAATGTTTGCGGCGTTCGCCGGCCTCTACTTCTGGTTCCCGAAGATGTTCGGCCGATTCATGAACGAGACGCTGGGCAAGATTCATTTCTGGCTGAGCTTTGCCGGAGTGTACTGCGTGTTCTTCCCGATGCACATTCTGGGAATCGGCGGCCAGATGCGCCGCTTGTACGATCCCACGCATTACGAGTTCCTGAAGCCGCAGCAGGGGTTGAACGTATTCATTTCGATTTCCGCATTCCTTCTGTTCGCCGTGCAGCTCCTTTTCCTGGCGAATTTCTTCATCAGCATTTTTGCGGGGAAGAAGGCGAAGGAGAACAATCCCTGGCAGGCGACTACGCTGGAATGGACGGTGTCATCGCCCACCGGACACGGAAATTTCGGTGATGAGCTTCCGACCGTGTATCGCTGGCCGTTCGACTACAGCATGCCGGGCCATGACGAAGATTTCATTCCGCAGAATGTCGCGCCGGTGACTGCGACGAAAGCGTAGGCGCGGCGTTTATGGCAACCGTCGTTCACGAGAGAAAGTCGAGCGGGGGAGTTCCACCGCCGGTCTGGCCCGGGAATTCCGGCGGGGACGGGGGATCGGGCGGCGCCGAGTCGGGGTTTCCGATCTCGAAGAACCAGATCGGAGTATGGATTCTGCTCGGAACGATCGCGATGCTCTTTGCCGGACTGTCGTCGGCGTACATTGTGCTCCGCGGCGTTCCGGACTGGCAGAGTATCGAGGTTCCCGGCATCCTCTGGGGGGACACCGCCATCCTGCTGGCAAGCAGCGCCGCCATCGAAGCGGCACGGCGGTCCCTGAGGCATAAGCGGATCGGAGCGATGAAAGTATGGTTGTTTGTCAGCGGTGGCTTCGGCGTCGCGTTTCTTGCGGGCCAGTTCATCGCGTGGCGGCAACTGGTGGCGGCGGGAGTCTATCTTCCATCGACGCTGCATAGTTCTTTTTTTTACGTACTGACCGGACTTCATGGCCTCCATTTGTTGGGAGGCATGATCGCAATGGGCTATGTGCTGACAAAAGCGCTGAAGAATCGGATTACCCCGGCCAAAGACGAATCGCTGAAACTCTGCGCGACGTACTGGCATTTCATGGATGCACTCTGGGTATACCTTTTCGTGCTTTTGGTACTGGCATGACTTCTGACGGCGGCCGATGACCGCCGATTGGGGAGACGGAATGGACGCAACTTTAGCTGAACAACAAAGGATACTTGCTTCGGACTGGGGCGGCGGAAAGTCGCCGTTCGGAACGTCGTGGAGCAAGTTCATGATGTGGATCTTCATCATCTCGGACGCGCTCACGTTTGCGGGCTTTCTCATCGCGTACGGTTTCATGCGCATGACTTCTCCGTCGTGGCCGAAGCAGACGGAAGTCTTCAACATGACACTCATCACATTCATGACCTTCGCGCTGATCTCTTCGAGCGCGGTGATGGCGATGGCCGTTGGAGAGGCGCGCGCAGGCAACCCGAAGAAGGCGGTGAAGTTCCTGACGATGACGATTATCGGCGGGACCATCTTCCTGGGATGCCAGGTCTACGAGTGGTCTCACTTCATCGGCGAAGGAGCCACGTTGACCCACAATCCCTGGGGAGTTCCCCAGTTCGCCGCAGGGTTTTTTGTGATCACCGGCTTCCACGGTTTCCACGTGTTGACCGGCGTGACGATCCTCGCGATTGTTGCTCTGCGCGCGGCATTCGGTAAGTATTCGGCGGACGGTGTCGAGAATGCCGGCCTATACTGGCATTTCGTCGACGTCGTCTGGGTTTTCGTTTTCGCCTTCTTTTATCTACTGTAGGCGCCGGCTTCAGCCGGCGCATGCGCGAAGCGCACTAAGGAGTATTGAATGACTCACGATGCACACACGGACCCGGGACATGGCGGCGGACACGCCACCAGCTACAGGCAGTACATCATGACCTGGTGCTGGCTGCTGGTGATGACGCTTCTCGCTCTCGGAATCGGCTATGCCCCGGTGCCCGAAGGAATCAAAGGCATGCTGTTGGTCGCTGTCACGCTGGCGAAGATCTTCCTGATTGCGTCGATCTTCATGCACCTCAAGTTCGAGAAGATGAACCTCGTGATGCTGACTTTCTCGCCACTGGTCCTCTCGGTCATCCTGTTCTTCATGACATTTGGGGACGCGGCTGGATCCGCAACCCATATCATCGAAACGCATCCCTCCTACGACGAACGCTCCGTTCCCGCCCACGAAGGCGGAGCGGCCGGCGCCGAACATAAGAAGTGATGCGTCAACGGCTGGCCATCGTCATTCTGAGCGCTGTCGTCCTGACAAACGCCGCGCCTTCCGGCCGGGCCCAGGGCTGCGCCATGTGCAGGACGGCCCTGGAGAATTCGCCGGAAGGAAAGGCGCTGGCCGGCAGTTTCAACTACGGCATCCTGTTCCTGATGGGCATTCCCTACGCCATGTTCGGCGCCGCAGGTTTCGTGATCTTCCGGGCGTACCGGAGGCGCGCCAAGGCGGAAGCGGCGGCCACCGACCGCCGCTAAGACGGGCGCATCCTGTGTAGCGCCGGCTGATGACCGCCGATACAATGGCTCCATGAGCGACCTTGTTCAAATCGGCGCACCTGTCGTTTTTGAGACCGATCCCGTCTGCAAGATGAAGGTCATGCCGGAGACGGCGGCCGGCCGCTTCGATTACAAAGGCCACACTTACTACTTTTGCGCGCCCCGTTGTCTGGAGCGATTCCGAAGCAATCCCGAGGCGTTCCTTTCTCCGCCAAAACCCGAAGTCCCCGTTTCGGATTCCGAAATGATTTTCACGTGTCCGATGCATCCCGAGGTTCGACAGCGGGGGCCGGGCGCGTGTCCGAAGTGCGGGATGGCGTTGGAACCGGAGGAGGTGACGCTCGAGGAAACGGCGAACCCCGAGCTGGACGGCATGTCACGCCGCTTCAGGACGGCGGCCGGCTTGTCGCTGCCCGTCCTTCTGATCGCCATGTCCGAGATGGTTCCGGAAACACCCGGTCAAAGCATGGTCTGGATTCCCACGCTCCGCTGGATTCAGTTCATGCTCGCGACGCCCGTCGTCCTGTGGTGCGGCTGGCCGTTCTTCCAGCGAGGGTGGGCGTCGATTGTGAATCGCAGTCCGAACATGTTCACGCTGATTTCAATCGGCACCGGAACGGCATACCTCTTCAGCGCCGCCGCGCAGTTGAAGCCGGGTCTGTTTCCCGAAAGCTTTCGAGGGCACGGCGGGTACGTGACGGTCTATTTTGAAGCGGCAGCGGTTATCACCACGCTTGTCCTGCTCGGCCAGGTGTTGGAACTGCGGGCGCGGAGCCGGACCGGCAGCGCAATCAAGGCCCTGCTCGGCCTGGCCCCGAAGACGGCTCGACGTGTCCGCTCGAACGGTGTGGAAGAGGACATCCCGCTCGCTCATGTCCACGTTGGGGACAGTCTCCGAATCCGGCCCGGCGAACGCGTTCCGGTCGATGGCGTCGTGATTGAAGGTCACAGCTCCATCGACGAGTCGATGGTTTCGGGTGAGCCGATTCCCATCGAAAAGCAGACGGGCGATCGCGTGATCGGCGGCACCGTCAACGCGACCGGCACGCTCATCATGCGGGCGGAACGGGTGGGCCGCGAAACGCTGCTCGGCCAGATCGTGCAGATGGTCACTCAGGCACAGCGAAGCCGGGCGCCGATTCAACGGCTCGCCGACGTGGTGTCGTCTTACTTCGTTCCCGCCGTGGTGTTGGCCGCAATCGTCACTTTTGCGGTCTGGGCGGCGATCGGTCCCGAGCCCCGCTTCGCTTTCGCTCTGCTCAATGCCATTGCGGTCCTGATCATCGCGTGCCCGTGCGCCCTCGGTCTGGCGACACCGATGTCCATCATGGTCGGCATTGGACGCGGCGCCACCGCGGGCGTTCTGATCCGAAATGCGGAAGTGCTGGAGGTTTTCGAGAAGGTCGACACGATCGTTGTCGACAAGACCGGCACGCTGACGCTGGGCCGACCCGTCCTGTCGTCAGTCATCGGGGTGAATGGGCGGACCGAGGAAGAGGTACTGCAACTCGCGGCCAGTCTCGAGCGGGGAAGCGAGCATCCCCTCGCTGCGGCGATCGTCGCGGCAGCCGGGGAGCGCAGACTGACGTTGAACTCGATCGACGGTTTTCGATCGATCCCGGGGAAAGGCGTTGTCGGAAACAACGGCCGGCTTCTGCTCGGAAACGCGAAACTTTTGCAACAGTTCGGTGTCGATGCGAGCGCCGTATCGGATCGTGCGGAATCGATGAGGCGCGACGGCCATACGGTGATGTACCTCGCCTCCGAGTCCCAGGTGACGGGCCTGGTCGGCGTTGCGGATCCCATCAAGGACTCCACTGCGGAAGCCATTCAAATGCTTCACCGCGAAGGCCTCCGGATCGTCATGCTTACCGGCGACAGCCGTACCACGGCGGAAGCCACGGGCCGCACCCTCGGCATCGATGAAATACGCGCCGAGGTTTTGCCGGAGGGCAAGGCGCTGGCGGTCAGGGAACTGCAGGCGTCTGGCCGCATCGTGGCTATGGCGGGAGACGGCGTGAACGACGCGCCCGCACTGGCGCAGGCTCAGATCGGAATCGCGATGGGAACCGGAACCGACGTCGCGATGCAGAGCGCCGGCGTGACCCTCGTGAAAGGCGACCTTCGCGGGATCGTTCGCGCGCTCAGACTGAGCCGCGCCACAATGCGCAACATCCGGCAGAACCTGCTTCTCGCCTTCCTCTACAACACACTGGGAATACCCATCGCCGCGGGCGTCCTTTATCCCGTGATGGGAATCCTACTCAGCCCCATGATCGCCAGCGCCGCGATGACGTTCAGCTCAGTGTCCGTGATTGGCAACGCCTTGAGACTCCGAAAAGTTCAACTGTGAATGAAGCCGTGGAGTCGCAGGGAGGTTCGTTCAATAAGATCAATTCGTAAACATAATTTGCGCGTACCGCCAGAATGCTTCGCGCCACGAACCAACTGTATGATGATACGGAATTGGGAGGCATTCAGATGATGCAGAATGGAAATCGCGGAACCGAACTCAGCCGCCGGGAATGGATGCTGACTGCGGCAGGGCTGTTGATTGCCACGCGCGCAGCCGGCCAATCGAAACTATTACCGCTGAACAGTTCGGGGCTCGACCACCTTTCAATCACCGTGCCGGACGCCGTAGCGGCCGCGACATTTTACGGAAAGATTTTCGACCCGCAGGTGTTTCATGAGCGCACGGGCGTGCAGCGATACTACGTGCGGATCGGCTCGGCATATCTGGCTCTGGGACCGCAGGCGAACGCAACGCCCTTCATCGACCACATCGCAGCGGGAGTCACCGATTTCGTGGAGGCGGATTTCGGCAAACCGGAAATCAAAACCCAGATCACGGATGCAGGGCTGGCCGCCGCTGGCGGCGCGCTGCCGATGCTATCGGACCCGGATAACCTGCGGCTGCAACTGGTGAACACGACGCACGGCTTGTTCGATACGTTGATGCCGGGCGGCCGCGTGACCATTCAACCCCCTGCGCTGACGCCGATGGGTCTGGATCACATCATGGTTTCGGTGACGGACGTGGAGAAGTCGGCGGCGCATTACCGCAAGCTCTTCGGACCGGAAGCGTCGCGTGACAAGCAGCGCGTGTGGTTCAAACTGGCCGATACGAAGCTGGGACTGGAGGCCGTCGCGCCAGGGCAGAAGCCCCGCTTTTCGCATTACTGCGTTAAGGTGGCAGGCTTCGATCCCAAGACGGCGACGGCAAAGCTCGCGAAGCTGGGTGTGAAGGCGGAGACGGGGAACGAAAAGAATACGCTGCGTTTCCGAGACCTCTACAACTTATCCGTGGAAGCGATTGCGGGTTAGCCGTCACGTACGCGGGCGCACGCTTGGGAACGCTTGTCGAGGCCGGCAGGGACTTGCTGCGTCAAGAGCAGCGCCGCAAAAAGAATCGCGTTCATGGACGGATGGTTCCGGCCAGTCCGTTCGGGGATCGGTTGATGGTGATATTCAGATCCCGAAGCAGTCCGTTCTCAATGCCGTAGATCCAGCCGTGGACGCTGATTCTCTGCTGTCGCGCCCATGCGTCGCGAAGGATGTCGGTGTGGGCCACATTGGCCGCCTGTTCGATCACGTTGAGTTCGCAGAGACGGTTCAGTTGAAGCACTTTCTTCAGCTGCGACAGTTCCTCCCAATATTTCTCTTTGACGTTTCGCACATGCTGAATCCAGGCGTCGGCAAGACCGATGCTCTGGTTGTGAAGTGCCGCGTCGACTCCCCCGCACCCATAGTGTCCGCAAACGATGATGTGCCGGACCTGAAGGACGTCAACGGCGTACTGTATGACGGAAAGACAATTCGGATCGTTGAGCGAGACGACGTTGGAAATATTGCGATGAACGAAAAGCTCGCCCGGCAACAATCCGACGATTTCATTGGCCGGCACCCGGCTGTCCGCGCAGCCGATCCACAGATATTGAGGCTTCTGCTGACGGGCGAGCTTCTGGAAAAATCCGGAGTCGCGCTCCATGATTTTCGCGACCCAGCGTTTGTTGTTCTCGAAAAGTGGATTGAGTTCAGACATCCGGTTAGCGCAGCGAGGCAGAAATCTTCCGCGCTTCTTCATACCGCCGGTTCGCTTCTTCCCAGTTGATGTTCTGCATAAACGCATCCACATATCCCGCGGCGTTCGATCCGTAGTCCATGTGATACGAGTGTTCGAACATGTCGTTCACGAGAATCGGCCGGCCGAAGGCGACATTATCGGTGTGATCGAACGCAATGTAGTTATGGAGATGTCCGTCACGCAGGTTGAAATTCAGGATCGCCCATCCGCTGCCTCCGCCAAGCGCGGTCGAGGTCGCACGAAACTCCTGTTCCCATTTGGCCATGCTGCCGAATTCGGTGGCGATCGCCTGCTGAAGCGTGCCGGCGGGCTTTCCATCGCCGCCGAGATTCCCGAAGTACTCCTCATGAAGGATGGCGGAATTTGTCGCGATCAGTTCTTCCATCTTCAGCCCTTTGACCTGAAAACCGGGAGCATTCTGGGGCAGCCCCGACAGCATTTGCTGGATCTGGCCGACCCGGCGCGCGGCGCCGGCATAATTGTTATCGTGGTGGGAAACGATCAGCTTTTCGGAAAGGCCCTTGAGCTTTTTGGGATCGAAGGGCAGCGGCTTGATGGTCCATCCACCGGCTGCCTGTGGGGTGGCCTGCGATTCCAAACGGAAGGCCGTGGTTGCGAATAATCCGCCGAGCAGTTCACGTCGGGTCATAGGTTCTCCTTTAGCAATTTTAGTCCTACTGTCACCACCATCCGCCGTGCATCTTTTGTGCCGGCGCGCACGCGCCATCCTCCGGAACGAAAACCCGATTTCATTCGGGCTCCTTGCTGAAGTGCGCATGAAGAGACTCAAACAGCGCCGTTGCGTCCTCGAGCCGGCGCGCATCGTCGTTGTGGCGCAGCGTGATCCCGTCGATCACCGGGACGATGCCGGCCACTTCGGAGCGCTGAAACTTCCGGTCCTTCAGATCGATGTCGTGGACCACTTCGGCGAGGGCCCGGAGTCCCGCGCCGGCATTGCCGCTCCATTCGAGCAGGACTTCGAACGTGCACTTGTCGCCCCGATGCGTGAACTCTCCTTCAAACATGTCGAATCGGATTTCATGCGCGGCTTGCTTGTAAATCGCCGGATCCACGAATGAGAATTTTGCCGCCGGATCGATGAACCGGCGAATCAGCCAGGCTGAGGCCATCCGATCCACCTTGATGCCGCGTCGCGTGACCCAGGTGCGCCCCTTCACTTCGGCGGCTAGAAGACTTTTGGTTTGGGGCGTCGCGGCTGAATTCAACAGGCGATCCATGGTGTCCATGATGGTCTCCGTTTCCGTCCGTCCCGCGGCTTCGAAGAAATCGATGCTGCGGACCTCGTCAAATCGGCGTTTCAGTTTCCGGCACTCGGCTTTCAGATTCGTATCGCCCGCGCCTTCGCGAAGCTGCTGCAGGAGCACGCGGCCGCTTTCCGCGATCTCCGAGTATTCCGGCGCACGCAAACCGCGAAAAGATTCGCGGATCGCATCTTCAGTCAGTCCCGCGATGGCTTCGGTGCGAAAGAGCCAGGCCTCTCCCCCGCCTTCCTCGATCTCCCGGCCGATCCATTGCATGTCTTCAGTGGCTTCTTCGGTTGCGGGAAGCAGATAAGCCGAATTCTTGATCGGAAGTGCCCCAAGCTGATTCAAACGCCGGAGGACCTTCGCACGAAAATAGGGTGGGGAGGGAGGGAGTTGGTGGAGAAGCAGGAGCCAGTTCATATAGCAGTTGCTATATTACTATTGATAGTAAATATAGCAACTGCTGTTTTATTTGAACTAGTTTCCCATGTGACCTGCGGCAGACACGGCCCCGTGAACCATGGTGACCTGCCAGTCATTTCCGACCTTCTTATAGACGACGGTCTGGGTTCCCTTACGCTGTTGGGGGCCACCGTCGATCGTGTAGGCGTATCCGGCCCAGTTATCGCCGACGCGCAGACCGGTGATGGCGACCTTCTTTGTGCCGGTCAGCAGGCCGCGTTTCATAAAACCGAGGACGCGATCCTTGCCCGCGATGGAGTGACCGTCCTCGTCGAACCAGACAACGTCGGCGGACAGGACCTTTTCGAAGTATGCGGCGTCATTCTTGTTGAGGGCGTCGATTCCGGCGTTGGCCAAATCGGCGATCGGACCGGTTGCCGGCGCGGCCTGCGGCATTCCGCGGCCACCGCCGGCGGCGCCGCGCTGGGCGCCCGGCGCGGGTGCGGCGCCCTGGGACAGAGCGAGCGCGGCCAGACCGATAACGAGTAATGAGACGAGCAACAGTTTCTTCATCTTCGGATCTCCTTGTGGGTTACTTTACGACGATTTTCCCCTTGAACATGCTCATGCCGCAGGCGAACGCGACGTCACCGGATTTGGCCGGAGTGAATTCGACGTCGACCGGCTTGTTCAGGGGAAGTTCCTTGTTGATTTTGTAATCCGGGACCACGACTGCCGTGGCGCAGGTGTCTTTGGAAGTGCGGGTAAACGTGATTTTAGCCGGCACGTTGGCCTTGAGTTCGAGGCTCGACGGCGTGAACCCTTTTGCGTCGACTGTGACCTTCGCGGTCTGGGTGTTGGCGGCAGCCGGAGCCGGGGCCTTTTTCTGCTGGCCGAGCGTGGGACCGGCCATCGCGACGACGAGGGCAAGCGTGGCGAGTATGGCTGAAAATCTTTTCGACATGTGATGAACTCCTTCGAGTTGTCCTGTGATGCGCACATTATACCGGCGGTTCGAACACTTCAGGATCGAATTCGCGGAAGAAGTCGGCATGCAGTTTCCGCATGGCGGTGTCGGCATCGGCTTCGGCAACGATGAAGCTGAGGTTAATGTTGGACGCGCCGTGAGAGACCATCAGGATGTTGATGTCCTTCACGCTGCCAAAGGCGCGATGGGCAATTCCGGGTGTGTACTTCAGGTTGTTTCCGACGATGCAGATCAGTGCCAGGCGATCTTTGACGGAGACTTCTCCCAGCGGCTTCAGTTCTTCCTGAATGGCCGGTAGCGCGGCAGTGTTGTCGAGGGTGAGGGAAACTGAGACTTCGGACGTGGCCACCATATCGACGGCGGTCCGATGCCGGTCGAACACTTCGAACAATGCGCGAAGAAAACCGTGAGCCATGAGCATGCGCGAGGAGGACACGGTGACCACCGTGATTCCGCGCTTCGATGCGATCGACTTGATCACGTTCGCGGTGGGCCGCGCGTTCTTTGTGATGCGGGTGCCGGAGCCGGCCGGTTTTCGGGAATTCAGGATGTAGACGGGAATATCCTTGTCGACCGCCGGAAGAACGGTCAGCGGGTGAAGCACCTTGGCGCCGAAATAGGCCAGCTCCGCGGCTTCGCCGAAGGAGATTTCCTTCACCTTGCAGGCGCTTGGGACGATTCGCGGATCGGCGGTCATCATGCCGTCGACATCGGTCCAGATTTGAATTTCTTCCGCGTTCATTGCCGCGCCCACGATCGCGGCCGTGTAGTCCGAGCCTCCTCGTCCAAGCGTGGTGGTGATCCCCGACCGTGTGGCGCCGATGTATCCGCCCATCACCACGATTTTGCCGGAATCGATGTGGGGTCTGGCCAGCCCTTCCAGCCGCGCGGCCGTTTCGTCCGGATGCGGGACCGCCTTGCCGAACGTCTCATCGGTGACCATGGCGCGCCTTGCGTCGAGGTGCACCGCGTCATGCCCGAGCATTTTCAGACGATGGGTGAAGATCTGCGACGAGAGCGCTTCGCCGTAAGAGGCGACGAGATCCTGCGTCCGCAGTGAGAACTCGCCGATGGCGCTCATGGCCCGGAGAAGTTCCCGGAGCCGGGCAAAGTCTTCGGAAGTGGACGCGAGCAGCGCAACGTGACGCTTTTCAAGGGCGTCCGCAATCGCGATCGCCTTGTCCAGTTGCCGGTCGGCGGCGAGCCTTCCCGCCTCGAGCAATGCGTTCGTCGCGCCGCCCAGCGCGGAAACCACCACCAGCGGGCGCCGCGAGATCCGCTCGGCGACGATACCGCAGGATCGATCGATGGCGGCGCCGTCCTCAACGGACGTCCCGCCGAACTTCATCACAATCATCTGGAAAGGATAGCAGAGGCGGGGAATTTCGGAATTCGGATGTCGGATGGCGTTCGCCCAATCCGAAATCCGAATTCCAAAACACCAAATGCCGGGGCTACTTGTTGCTGGCTTTTGATTTCGCGGCGACGGCTTTCTTGATCGCCTCGATGGTGACGTCGGCGCGGTGATCCACGACTTTTTTCGCGAGATCGAGGACCTTCTTTTTGTCTGCGATCGAGAAGCCGTCGATCGTCGCTTTGTTGGCTTTCACGCGCTGGTCCCAGCGGACGCTTTGGGGATCGTCGATCAACATGTTCAGGGTGATGATCGGGTCGTCATGCATATGCTCGGACTTTGCCGGATCCGTTTTGATGCCCTGGGATTCCATGAATTTCGTCACTTCGTTGTACGTGTAGTACTCGGCGATGTGGGCAACGACCGTGTCCGGCCACTCCGCGTTCAACTTTTCCGCAACGGCCTTCATACCGGCCTGGTTCCCGCCGCTGTCGCCGATGAAAATGATCTTTTTGAAGCCGGTGCTCTTCCGCAGGCTGCGGGCCGTGTCTTCGAGCATCATACGGAATGTTTCTTCCCGCATGCTGATCGTGCCCGGCGACAACATGTGGCTGGTGGGCGGGTCGATATTCCCTTCAGGCACGAGTTTGATGATCGGCGCGCACAACGCGTTACCCATCTTGCGGGCAATCGCTTCGCAGTTCGCGTGAAGGACGAAATTATGTTTGCCGCTTGCCAGGTACGGGCCATTCGGCTCCATGCCGCCGGTGGAGATGATGACGGTGTCTTTTCCGGCCTTGACCGCATCGCGGATATCCATCCACGTCAGTTCTTCCAGCCAGACGGAGTCGATTCCGGCGATCGGGCGCGCCGCGTCTTTGCAGTTGACGGGATTCTCGGCGCAGCGGCCGCCGCCCATGTCGCGCGGATCCGGCGGAGGCGGCGTTCCCCGTTGTTGCGCCATCGCCGCCATGGTGGCGACCAGCAGCATCAGGACAATGACTCTTACGGTTTTCATACGATCCCCCTGTCTTGAAATGTTAAAAGTGGCGCCGGCTTCGGCGGCGACGGCCGAATAGGTTCGGCGGTGTTATCAAAGATGACGAGAGTCTATTGAGCCCGTGGGATGAGGACAAGCTTATTATGGACTTCTCAGCTATGCCGAACCGCTCCAGATTCGAAGACCTGAAGCGTCTCCTGGCGGACCGCAATCGTTTCTATGGCGATCGCCTGCGCCGGGCGGTCGCGTTTTCGGATATTCCATTCACGTCGAAAACGGAACTGGTGGAGGATCAACTTGCCCATCCGCCATTCGGCTCGAATCTCACGTTTCCCGTCGAACAGTACACGAGGCTGCATCAGACTTCGGGAACATCCGGCCGGCCGTTGCTCTGGCTGGACACGGCCGAAAGCTGGGACTGGTGGCTTCGCTGCTGGGCGGAGGTGTATCGGGGCGCCGGGGTTCGCGCGGGCGACCGGGTCTTCGTCGCGTTCTCCTTCGGCCCGTTCATCGGGTTCTGGACAGCATTCGAGGCCGCCCAGCGGATGGGCCTGATGGCGCTATCCGGAGGCGGACAGTCCACCGGGCAGCGCGTTCGATCGATCGTCGAGCGGGAGGCCACGGTTCTGGTTTGCACGCCCACCTACGCGCTCCGACTGGCCGAGACTGCGCTCAGCTCGGGAATCGACCTGGCCGCTTCCTCCATCCGCATCACGATTCATGCCGGCGAGCCCGGAGCCGGAATCCCCGCGACGCGCGCCAGGATCCAGGAATCCTTTGGCGCCCGCACATTCGATCACGCGGGGATGACGGAAATTGGCGCGTATGGATTCGAGTGTGAGGCCCAATCGGGCATGCACATCAATGAGGACGAGTTCATCGCCGAAGCGATCGGCGGAGAGCTGGTCCTCACGAACCTCGGCCGCCCCGGCATGCCTTTGATCCGGTATCGAACCGGAGACCGCGTGGAGATGTCGCACGAGCCGTGCGTCTGCGGCCGGACATCGGCACGATTGATCGGCGGCGTTCTGGGACGCGTGGACGACATGATCACCATCCGCGGGATGAATGTGTTTCCGGCCGCGATCGAGAATATTGTCCGGCGGCATCCTGCTGTGATCGAGTATTCGATCGAGGTCGATCGCCGGCGCGAGATGGATGAACTGCGTCTGAAAGTGGAAGTGACCGATCCGTCCGTTGTGGAGTTATTGCGCCGTGATCTTCTCGAAAGCCTGCACCTGCGAGCCGGTGTGGAGCGCGTCCCGGCCGGATCCCTTCCACGGTTTGAAATGAAGTCCAGACGCGTCGTTTTTCTCTCGGAGTGAACGGACCACCCCGGCGCTTCGCGCCACCCCTCCTCGTCGAGGAGGGGAAAACATTGTGCGAGCGCTTCGGCAAGCTCTCTTGACCCATTGAAGCGAAATCGAGGAGTAACGTTTTGTGCGAGCGCTTCGGCAAGCACTCCTGCCCCATTGAAGCGAAATCGAGGAGTAACGTTTTTGTGCGAGCGCTTCGGCAAGCACTCCTGCCCCATTGAAGCGAAATCGAGGAG
>JAHFTY010000309.1 GCA_023265365.1 Acidobacteriota bacterium | reverse complement strand
ATCAGTCCCTGACCATGAGATTCGCCCGCTGTCCTGAAGGTGAACATCAGGCGAGTATAAGGGCGGATTCTGGATTTCGAATTGCGAATTACGAATTGCCGGGAAATCTCCATTTCGAAATTCGAAATACGGAAGGCCCGATCCCCGTAACTCGTTGACCCTAAGAAAACTTTTCCGATACGATGGCGGGGATGCCGTTTTCTCCGAAAGCTGCGGTCAAGGAAGCACAGGATATTTCCTTTCTGGCCGCAAAAGCTTTCACCAGCGCTTTCAGACGCCCCTACTACATCAGAGACATCCTGATTCAGATGGACACGATCGGAGTGGGGTCCCTCACCGTCGTGATGCTGACCGGGTTCTTCACCGGCGCCGTCCTTACCTTGCAGACTTCAAAGTCCTTATCCCGGTTTGGGGCGGTCGCCATGACCGGTTCGCTGGTATCCATATCCCTGGTCCGCGAACTGGGTCCCGTTCTTTCCGCGCTGATGCTGGCGGGCCGGGTCGGTTCGGGGATGGCGTCGGAGCTGGGTTCGATGATCGTCACCGAGCAGATCAACGCGATGCGGGCCCTGGGAACCGACCCCATCAAGAAACTCGTCGTCCCCAGAATTGGCGCAACGGTCGGCATGCTGCCGGTACTCACGATCATCGCGGATGGCGTCGGCATTGTCGGCGGCCTGGTGATTGCCGTTATGATTCTGCACATCAGCCCGAACCAGTATCTGAGTTCCGCCTGGAGCGCGCTGACTTACATGGACGTTTTCGGCGGCATGCTCAAGCCGGTGATCTTCGGATTCGTGCTCTCTCTTGTGGGCTGCCACTGTGGTCTGCGGACGCATGGCGGAACCCAGGGCGTCGGACGCTCGACCACGCAGGCTGTCGTCGCGGCGTCCATTCTGATTCTGGTATTCGATTTGTTCCTGACCCAGCTCATCCTGCAGTACACGACATGATCGAACCAATCCTGGAAGTGAAAAACCTGGTGAAGTACTACTCGGATCATCCCGTGCTGGAAGGCGTGTCCTTCAGGATTTTTGAAGGCGAAACCAAAATCATCATCGGCGCGAGCGGCTCGGGAAAATCGACGATTCTGAAGCTGATCATGGGCCTCGAGCACCCGGATGACGGGCAGATTTTCATTGAGGGGCAGGACATCACGGCGCTCAACGAATCGCAAATGGTTCGGATCCGGCAGAAGATCGGAATGGTTTTCCAGGAATCCGCGCTCTTCGATTCCATGACCGTCCGCGAAAACGTGGCATTTCGTTTGTACGAGGACGGCGTCGTCGAGGAGCAGATCGAGCAGAGGGTTCGGGAGAGCCTTCGATTCGTCGGCCTCGAAGATGCGATCGACAAGATGCCTTCCGAACTCTCCGGCGGCATGCGCCGCCGCGTCTCGCTGGCGCGGGCGCTGATCAGCCGGCCGGGAATCATGCTTTACGACGAGCCGACGGCGGGTCTGGATCCGGTGACGTCCAAACGCATCAACGAATTGATCATCGCGCTGCGGGACCTGCAGAACGTGACCGGTATTTTCGTGACCCACCGGATGCGCGACGCGTTCACACTGGCGTCCCGTTACGCGACGAACGGAAACGGGCTTCAGTTTCACGCCGAGAGCGGCGAATTGTGCATTGCGAACACGCGCTTTCTGATGTTGCGCGACGGGAAAATGATTTTCGAAGGACCGGATGAGATCCTTCGGCAATCCGACGATCCTTACATCAAGAAGTTTCTGGAATGACTCGCGAGGACGAAACGAACGCGGTTGTCGTCCGCCGGACTTAGCCGGCGGGAATCGGGAGGAGACATGGCTGCTCAGCGTCGATCGATTGCATGGTCGGAATTGAAGGTGGGAATGCTCGTCGTCACGAGCTTTTTTCTGCTGGCCGCGGCGATCTTTTACATCAGTTCCGGCTCGGGATCTCCATTGTCGCCCAAGTACACCATCGTCGCGTACTTCGCATCCGCCAATGGACTGCGGCCGGGCGGCGAGGTCTGGCTTGAAGGCGTCACGGTGGGGAACGTCGCGGACGTCCGCATCTCCAAGCTGCCGGATCCCAGCAAATCGGTCGAAGTCGAAATGAAGCTCCAGGCCGCCTACCAGAACATCATTCGATCGGACTCGCAGGTCAGCATCGAAACGAAGGGACTGCTCGGCGACAACATCGTCGAAATCACGCGGGGAAGCGTCGCCGGCCAGATGGTCCCGAATGGTGGAACGCTTCAGGGAGAGGAGGCCGGCGACATCAAGAAGATCATCACCGGCACCAACGACTTCATCGCCAACCTCGACGTCCTCAGCGAACAGGTCAAGAAGATGGCGACACGCGTCGACCAGGGAGAAGGAACCCTCGGAAAACTGCTCACCGACACGTCCGTTTACGACAATCTCAACAAAACGACCGCCGAGGCCAACGCCCTCGTCAGGGACGCCCGCACCGGAAACGGCACGATCGGCCGGTTGATGCATGACGACGAGTTGTACACGAAGGTCAACGGAACGGTCGACCGCCTCAACAAGATGATGGACTATGTCGACGCCGGCAACGGAACGCTCGGCAAGTTCTACAAAGATCCCGCGCTCGCCAACCACGCGGATCAACTCATCACCCGGTTTCAGACCATCGCCGACAACATCGACCGGGGTAAAGGCACCCTCGGCAAATTCGTGACCGACGACGCACTGTGGAACGATGCCCGGCGAACGATGGCCCGCGTGGACGGACTGATGGATTCCATCCAGAACGGCGAAGGCACGATCGGCAAGGCGATCAAGGATCCGACGCTTTTCAACACGCTCAACCAGACATCGTCGGAAGTCCTCAAACTGTTGTACGATTTCAGGCAGAATCCGAAAAAGTACCTGACCATCAACTTTAAGCTGTTCTAACCATGAGTTCAGACATCAGGAAGAAACTGGAAGACGAGATCGCCGCACTCGAAAAAGAGCTGCGCGAAGAACTGCCCAGGGCCCTGAAAACGGCCGCCGCGCTCGGAGACCTCAGTGAAAACGCGGACTACTCCGCCGCGCGCGAACGGCAGGACTTCGTGCGCGTCCGGCTGGGCCAGTTGAAACAACGGATGGCCGACCTGTCGATGATCAACTTCGATAAGATTCCCAAAGACCGCATTTCGCTGGGATCGAAAGTCGAACTGCTGGATGTCGACAAGGACGAAAAGATCACCTATAAACTCGTCACGACCGAAGACGCAAACGTCACGCAGGGCCTCATCTCGACCACTTCGCCGATCGGCCGGAGTCTCTTGAACAAACGCGAAGGCGATACCGTCGAGGTGAAGATTCCATCAGGCACGCGAACCTTCGAGATCCTGAGTTTCACCACCATGCACGACAAACAGAGCACGTGAAAGCAGAAAGCACCACCAGGGAACGGCAGGCCATCACCGGAACCATCGGGGCCGCCGGCAAAAGGGTCCTCGACATGATTGTCGGGTGGTTCGCCGCTCTCCGCATCCATCCGAACATCCTCACGCTCATCGGCCTGGTCATCAACATCGGCGCCGCCATCCTCTACGCCAAAGGGCTTTTCTTCTGGGCCGGACTCGTCGTGGTCTTCGCTGGAGTCTTCGACATGATGGACGGCGAGGTCGCGCGTCGTACCAAACGGGTGACGAAGTTCGGAGCTTTCTTCGATTCCGTCATCGACCGGTACTCCGATCTCCTGCTGCTGCTCGGCCTCGTCCACTACTACGCCAAGTACGAACAGATGTTCTACGTGGCGCTCACCGGTCTGGTCATCGTCGGCTCAGTCATGACCAGCTACACACGCGCCCGCGCCGAGTCGCTGATACCGCAATGCAAGGTGGGATTTCTGGAACGGCCCGAACGAATCGTCCTGCTGATCATCGGATCGCTGACAAATCGCATGGCGCCCGTCCTCTGGGTCATGGCGATTCTCTCCAACTGGACCGTGAGCCAGAGGATCTGGTACACCTACCGGGAATTGTCGGCCAAATCCTGATCCTGAGCGCAGCGGGCGGCACCACCCCGGCGCTTCGCGCCACCCCTCCTCGTCGAGGAGGGGAAAACGCTTCTCCTCGATTTCGCTTTATTGGGGCAGCAGTGCATCGTCGAGGAGGAAAAAAACGCTTCTCCTCGATTTCGCTTTATTGGGGCAGCAGTGCCTTGGCCGGGGAGGAGG